>JBNMLQ010000001.1:0-53515 GCA_050874925.1 Candidatus Enterosoma sp.
GGAAGGCAGACTTCCTGGAAGCCTCATCATGTCCGTTGGTATAGACGACGGCCTTGTCACCTCCGCTGCGATCGACGAAGACGTTCGTCGAAAGAGCGAGGGAAACGACATTTCCTTGTCTGGTATAGGTGCCAAGCATGTTGAAGGAAGAGATGGTCCTGTTGGAACTGGCGGTCTCCTCTCTCTTGAGATTGACAAGCATGAAGCGATTCTGGTTAAGAAGGGTCAGCTGCTGGGTAGACTTGACGTTTCCCTGAGTGCTGACGACACGGTAGACCTGAGGGACAAAGACATCGGCATCCGTATTGCCGGAGGAAGTGTTGCCGGAATCCGTGTTTCCGGAATTGCTGGCATTCGGCTTGGTGTACTGCTTTTCGACATTGTTGAGATAGATGTTGTAGAACAGGCCAAACAAAGAGAAATTGGAATAATCGCAGGAAGTCAGCAGGGAACAGCTGAGCAATCCGAGGCCTGCGGTAAGGACAAACTTTTTCTTATTCTTGTTCATATTTCTTACTCTCCTGCATTGACAGCTCCATCAGAGAGCTTCTTGAACTTCATATACTTCATCTGCTTGACACAAGCGATGACAAGAAGGACGACACAGGCAACGCCACAATAGATGATGCCATCGATGATGGCCATCTGCCACCAGGTCAGGACATTGAGAATGACGGTTCCGTCGGTAAGTCCGTTCATGGCATTGGAGTTGGCAGTGACATAGAGGATTCTATGGCAGGCCTGTCTCATGCAGTTGGTCATATGGACGTCGTTCTTCTTTTCAAGTCTCTTCAGGAAGGACTTCTGGGAATTGTCGGAAGAACTGTCGAACGTATCGGTTCCGGCAGGAACGGCAAGATACGGATCGTAGGTGGAACGGTTGTGAACCGATGTCGTGACACCGGAAGTGGTATAGTCGGAGACGGAATATCCATCCATGCCCCATTCATGTCTCAAGACGTTGGTCATAAGTCCTTCATGGGCACTGGACCAGATGACACCGACTCTGGAGAAGGCAGTCATGACATTGTGGGCACCGCCTTCCTTGACGGCAAGCTCGAAAGGCTTGAGGTAGATTTCACGGATGGACTGCTCGTTGGCAAAGGTAGAGATGGAACGGCAATGAGTTTCTTCGTCATTCAAGGCAAAATGCTTGATGAAAACATAGACGCCCTTGGACTGGATGCCTTTGACTTCACTGGCAGCAATCTTTCCGGCAAGGAATCCGTCTTCGGAATAATATTCGAAGTTTCTACCGGAATAGGCAGTCCTGTGGGTATTCATGGCAGGACCATAAAGTCCGTTGTAACCGAGTCTGAGACCATCTTCACCGATATGCTTTCCGACTTCCTCCATGAAAGAGGTATTCCATGTGGCTGCCATGATGTTCTCATCAGTATAGGCGCACATGGTCTTGGAGTTGCCGGTGATATCGGTAAGGCTTCCGGAGAAGCCCTGAGGACCGTTTTCATCCTTGGTCTGAGGTTTTCCGACGCTGGTGACTGCAGCCATGCCATGGTAGCCCAAGCCGACCATGGAAGCCATGTCATCATAGGAAAGCTGATCAAGAAGCATTTCCCACTTCTCATCGTCGTAGGCCTTGCCACGGAGCATGATCAAGGAAAGGCCATTGTTCTGGTTCATCTTCGGCATGGTCTCGCCTTCGACGGTGGCAGGAACATATTCCTTGATACCGGTCATCTCATCATGAAGCTTCTGATTGAGGGCAATCTTTTCACGAGTCGGCCAGGTAGAGACCCAGTTGCTTCTGGAAAGATAATCCATGTCGGCTAGTCCATAGTAGCTTAAGGAAGCAGAATCCATCTGATTGGTGATCTTGTTTCCGTCAGCACCCTTGGAATAGGTCTCGTCATCGATGACGGAGACATCGAATTCATAGACATTGTCGGCATTACCCTCGGAAGAATCGCTTCCGACGGCCTTCATCAGGTTCTTGTTGGCGCTCCCCTTCTTGGCAATGATGTTGTTCAAGGCATCATGGGCATTGTTTCCGACGGAAAGGAAGTATTTGCCGGCATCCAGGATATAGGTCTTCTTGCCCTTGGCATCATAGGTGGCAAATTCAGAACGATCGACAGAAATCGTGACCTTTTCCTTGGCACCGGGCTCGAGTTCCTTGGTCTTGGCAAAGCCACAGAGTTCGACAGCGGACTTCTCGATGCTGTTTTCCTTGTCGTAATCCGTATATTCGCTCTGGAAATAGACTTCGACGACATCCTTGCCCTTGCTCTTGCCGGTGTTGGTGACGGTCACAGTGACATCGATGGTGTCATTCTTCTCATCATTTTTGAATTCCGGCTTGGAATGTTCGAAGGTGGTATAGCTTAGGCCATATCCAAAAGGATAGGCGACGTTGTCAAGATAGCTATATTCGCCGACACCGCTCTTCTGATAGACATAATCCTCATAACGGGTCTCATAATAGCGATATCCGACATAGATGCCTTCCTTGTAGGCATTGTAATACATGGTGGAATCCAGACTGATGTCCTTCATATCCTTGGAATAATCATTGACATTGGTCCAGGTTTCAGAATAGAAGTTCTCCATGGCAGGGTTGGTCGTGTTATCGTTGCAATAAGTATCAACAAGCCTTCCGCTCGGAGAGACATTTCCGGCAAGAAGATCGGCAACGCCTTCCAGACCCTGAAGACCGGTATAACCGATCCACAAAGCTGCATCGACCTTGGAATCACCCTTGGTCAGGAAATCACATTCGATAGGGTTTGCCGAGTTGACAAGAACGATGACCTTCTTGAAGGTGGACTTGGCATGATCGATAAGATCCAGTTCGTTCTTGGTCAGTTCCAGGGAGTTTCCGCTTCCGTTGACGGTCTCATCGGCATTGCCCTGATGTTGTGTATCACTGGGAAGGTCATACATTTCTCCGCCGAGTCTGGATACGACGATGACGGCAGCATCGTTATAGGAGCTCAAAGAGTTGCTGACACCATTGGCGGCAGTCAGGGTATTCCACGGGATTTCATTGACGGTGTAAGAGCCCTTGACGCCTCCGTCTCCGCCACGTATGGAATTGTCACCCTTCTTCGGATTGGTCTGATAAGCCTTCAGGATATCCGGGTTGGAATAATAATCCCAGACGGTCTTGTTCACATCAAAGCCACGCTTCGTCAGTGTTTCATAAAGATTCGGTGCAGCGTCCGCATTGATGTCGGCAGAACCTGTTCCGCAGACAAGCATGTTGCAGCTGGAATGTCCCAAGAGAGTGATCTTCTCCGTCTTCTGAAGTGGCAATGCATTGTTTTTGTTCTTCAAAAGGACGGAACCTTCCTCGGTGAGTTCTTCGGCAATCTTCTTGTCGGCTTCCATAAGTTCGTTATCGGACTTGTAGTCGCTCTTGAAATACTCGGTGTCGATGGCATCCGTATTGGTTGCCTGAATCGTCTTGGTACCGGAAAGCTGCAAAGCCATGTTGATGACGTTCCTATAGTTGTAGGTGATGCCATAGGCGATGCCAAGAGCGATGGACAAAGCTCCTGTGATGCCTGCGGCAACATATAGTCCAATAGGCTTCTTGGGATCCTTGTTGGGCTTTTTGGAAGAATCCTCAGCGGATACAGTCTCCACTTTCTCTTCTTCCTTCTTGTTTTCCATAGATTCGTTTTCTTCCATTGAATCGACCTCCTTCATCTATGTTTTTTGCATAGAGTATTATGGCACTATGCTTTGCAAATAATATTCTTAATATTTGTAATTATTGCATTTTTTGCAAATTTTAGCATTGATTTCTAAAATTAATACATATCAATTTGCAATTCTAATGTATTTTTTGCAATCTGTATCAATCCATGCAATCATTACGTTCTCTCTCCCCTATCCATTCCATCCGTCTCGATTTTCTTTCCCGATAAAAGAAAAGGAAGCAAACGTCGTATAATAGATTCGTTCAAAAGGACGAACCAAACAGAATGGACCACAAAAAAGAAATCCAAGAATTGTCAAAAGAATTCGCTTCTTCTAGAAAGCTGCTCTCTGCCATCGGCGACGAGACCAGGATCCACATCATCATTGAAATGATGAACTGCGGAAACTGCTCAGGCCTCCGTGTCAACGAAATCACAAGGACCAGCCACCTCTCCAGGCCTGCCATCAGCCATCATCTGAAGATCATGAAGGATGCCGGCTTGGTCAAGATGCGAAAGGAAGGAACGAAGAACTACTATTATTTCGATCCGGAACAGGACAGTCTTCAAAGTCTCATCGACATGCTGAATCATGCCTCGGAAATTCTGAAGACAATGCCAGACCGAAGCAAGGAAACCAAGAAAGGAAACCAAGACCATGGAACTCATTGAAGTCATGAAGAGCCGTCACAGCGTAAGACAATACCAAAGCAAACCGATTGAAGAAGAAAAGAAAGCTGTCCTTGATACCCTCATAGCGGAAATCAACCAAGAGAACAGTCTCCATATCCAGGCCATCTATGACGAGCCGAAGTGCTTTGATTCCTTCATGGCACACTATGGAAAATTCAGCGGTGTGGAAAATTACATCGCCCTCATCGGAAAGAAGTCAGACACCTTGGATGAGACACTCGGCTATCAGGGAGAGAGAATCGTTTTGAAGGCTCAGGAACTTGGTCTGAACACCTGTTTTGTCGCTATGACCCACGGAAAAAGCAAGGCGGTCATTCAGAAAGGTGAGAAACTTGTTTGTCTCATCGCCTTAGGCTATGGCGTCACCCAAGGGGTCAGCCACCGAAGCAAGCCGATCGAAAAGGTAAGCAACGCCAAAGAAGACTCTCCTACCTGGTTCTTAAAGGGAGTCGATGCCGCCCTTCTTGCACCGACAGCCATGAACCAGCAGAAGTTCCGTTTTGAACTCCTGGAAGACGGCCAGGTGAAAAGAAGCACCAAAGCTGGATTCTATACCAAGCTTGACCTAGGTATCGTAAACTGCCACTTTGAGATGATATCCGGTAAGAAAACGATTGAATGAAACCAAAAAAATAGCCTTAGGCATGAAGCCTAAGGCATTTTTTTGTAGATTAGTCGACGAAGGCTAAGATGGCCATCGGGGCATTGTCGCCACGACGATTGTAAGTCTTCAGGACTCTGGTGTAGCCACCGTTTCTGTCCTTGTACTTCGGGCCATAGACATCGAAGAGCTTCTGCAAGGCATTCTTGCCGGTCTTCGGATCGATGAATCCCTGTTCACGGACAAATCTGGCAGCAAGACGGCGGTTTGCAAGATCACCGGCCTTGGCATAGGTGACAAGGCGTTCGGCTTCCTGGCTTGCACGCTTGGCAACCGTCAAAGTGACTTCGACCTGACCAGAGATGATAAGCTGAGAAACGACGTTTCTGAGCATATTCTTTCTCTTGTCGGAAGTATAACCGGCCTTGAAGCGGACACCGCCCTTGCCGTGTACATTTCTTCTACCAATAGTACTCATAGTAGTTTACCTCTCTTTACTTCTTGGTGTTATCGTCATGCTGGAGGGATAAACCGAAGGCCGCCAACTTGTCGAGAATTTCCTTATAGGACTTCTTTCCAAGGTTACGGACGGTCATCAGTTCGGATTCCTTCATGTTGCAAAGTTCCTGGACGGTCTTCAGTCCATTTCTCTTGAGACAGTTGTAGGAACGGACGGAAAGGTCCAGATCCTCAAGAGTCATCGAATTGAACTGATTCTCAGGCTTTTCTTTGCTGGTGGCCATGACTGTCGCATCCTTGACAGCCTGGTTGAGATCTTCGAAGAGCTTGAAGTGCTCATCGAGGATTTTGGCAGCCAAAGCAACAGCGTCGCTGGCTTCCATGCTTCCATCGGTCGTAACATCGATGACAAGCTTTTCATAGTTGGCGTCGTGGCCGACACGGGTCGGCTCGACGGTGATGTTGGCTTTGACAATTGGAGAGAAGTTGGAATCGACAGCAATCAATCCTAACGGCCAATTGGAAGCCTTGTTTTCTTCAGCAGTGATGAATCCACGGCCCTTCTTGGCGTATAAGGACATACGGATGTGACCGCCCTTGGCAAGATGGCAGATGACCATCTCCTTGTTGACGACGGAAACCATGTCCGGGCAGACGATATCTCCGGCCTTGACGGTCTTTTCATCGTCTTTGGCAGTGACATCGAGCTTCAGGATCTTGTCTTCATCGATATCGGAATCATCATGGAGGACGAGTTCCTTGATGTTGAGGACAATCTGCGTCAGGTCTTCAACTACACCTGGAAGTGGAGTGTATTCATGACGTGCGCCATCGACTTCGATGGCATAGACGGCAATACCAGGTAAAGAGGAGAGAAGGACTCTTCTCAAAGCGTTACCGACAGTGACACCATAACCCGTTTCAAGCGGAGTGACGGTGAAACGTCCATAATTCGGACGGATGTCGGATTTGTCGATATTGAACTTCGGCTGTTCGAATTCTTTCATTCTAGCTCTCCTTTCCGCTATTCTTTAACCGCGAGGCTTCTTGGCCGGACGGCAGCCGTTATGCGGAATCGGAGTGACATCAGCGATGGAAAGGACCTTAAGGCCGGCAGCTTCCAAAGCTCTGGTAGCAGTTTCTCTGCCCGGGCCAGGACCCTTGATTTCGACATCGACACTTCTCAATCCACGATCAAAGCAGGTCTTGGCAACATTGGTTGCAGCGATCTGGGCAGCAAAAGGAGTGGACTTTCTGCTTCCGGAATAGCCGGAGGTACCAGCGCTGGCCCAAGCGATGACTCTACCCTGTTCATCAGAGATAGAAATGATGGTGTTGGAGAAAGTCGCATGGATGTGAGCGACACCCTTGGTAAAGTTAAGCTTTGCCTTCTTCTTTCTGATAGTAGTCTTTTTATCAGCCATTTTATTCTATCCTCCCGATTACATTGTTGCTTTCTTATGGTTGGCAACAGTCTTTCTCGGACCCTTGCAGGTACGAGCATTGGTCTTGTCTCTCTGGCCACGGCAAGGAAGGTTCTTCTTATGTCTCTGACCACGATAGGTACCGATTTCTTCAAGTCTCTTGATATCAAGAGCATACTGCCTGCGGAGGTCACCTTCGACGACATACTTGGCGACTTCGTTTCTGACGGCAGTCAGTTCTTCTTCAGAACAATCTTTGACACGCTTGGTGCCATCAACTTTAGCATCGACGACAATTTTCTTGGCAGTGGTGAGTCCGATACCATAGATGTAACGGAGGGAATAGACCAACTGCTTGTCGTTCGGAATATCAACGCCTGCAATACGAGCCATATTTATCCGATGTCCTTTCTTTAACCCTGTCTCTGCTTATGCTTTGGATTGGAGCAGATGACCATGACACGTCCCTTACGCTTAATAACTCTGCACTTATCGCAGATCGGCTTAACTGAAGCTCTAACTTTCATTGTTAAGTTCTCCTTTAAAAGTCTTCTTTACTTGAATCGGTACACGATGCAGCCATTTGTGACATCATAAGGAGAGATTTCAACCGTAACCTTGTCTCCGGGAAGAATATGAATCTTGTTCATCCTCATTTTGCCGGAAACCCTGGCGCGGATTACGGCGCCACCGTCGAGTTGTACCGAAAACTTCTCGCCGGGCAGGGAATCGAGAACCGTTCCCTCCATCTTAATGAAATCTTCTCTGCTCATTCTTTGCTTTCATTCTCCAATTCTTTTAGATGTCGTTTGACATTGGAGTCAACCGACGTAACGACTGCCCCATCAGAAGTGATGACGACATCATTCTCATAGTGACAGGTCAGCTTATGATCGGCTGATACGACACCCCAGCCGTCCTTTTGAGTGATGATATCACTTTTTCCGGACATGACCATGGGTTCGATGGCAAGACACATGCCTTCTCTCAGATAGGGGCCGAGTCCCATTTCCGGAGAGTAGTAATTGTAGATGAACGGATCTTCATGCATCTCTTTTCCGATGCCATGGCCACCATACTCTTTGACGAGCGAGTAGCCATACTTATCGGCGGTTCTCTGAATGGCCATGCTGATTTCATACAGATGGCGACCAGGCTTGAGAACCTTGAAAGCCTCCCAGAAACATTCTTCGGTGCAACGGATGAGCCGTTTCGCTTCATCGGAGATATTTCCTACGGCGAACGTTCTGCAGGCATCGCCATTGAAACCGTTGCTGTCAAGGTTTCCCATGTCGATGGAGAGAATGTCACCTTCCTGCAAGACTACACTTTTCGACGGAATCCCATGAATCAAAGTGGAATTGACGGATGCACACACTGCCCAATGATAGCCTTCTTCCAAAGAGAAGTTCGGCTGACCACCGGTTTCGCGGATAAACTTTTCAGCAAGTTTGTCGATTTCGGCAGTGGAACGTCCAGGTCTGATTTCCTGAGCCAAAAGGTCGAAAATCGGACCGAGCTTGTTTCCAGCTTCCACCATCTTTTCCATTTCTCGTTTGGTTTTGATGATGATCATTATTCCGCCTCTGAGAGAGCCTTCTTAACGTCTGCAAAGACTTCATCGATAGACTGGAGGGCATTGACTTCACTCACGACGCCTTTCTTGGCATAGTAATCGGCAATCGGGAATGTTTGGTCGGCATAGGCCTTCAGACGTACCTTGAAAGCTTCCGCATTGTCATCCTTGCGCTGTATCAGGGTTGCACCGCAGCTGTCGCATACACCTTCGACCTTCGGTTTCTTGGTGTTGATGTTGTAGCTGGCGCCGCAGTTGGGACACACACGCCTTGATGTGATACGGCCGGTCAGTACTTCATCATCTGCCGTCAGAAGGATGACGGAGTTGATTTTCCTTCCCAGCTTTGCAAGCATCGTATCCAGGGCTTCTGCCTGAGGAATGGTTCTCGGGAATCCGTCAAGAAGGAAACCCTTCCTGCAATCATCCTTGGAGATGCGTTCTTCGACAAGGCCGATGATGACATCATCCGGAACAAGCTTTCCGGCATTCATGTATTCAGCGGCTTTCAAGCCCAATGGAGTCTTATCGGAAACAGCACTGCGCAGCATATCGCCGGTCGAAATGTGAGGAACGGCGAAGTTGCTGACAATCAATTCCGACTGGGTACCCTTGCCAGCGGCAGGGGGACCCATCAGAATGATATTCAATTCTTTGTTTTCAGTAGTCATTGTTTACATTTCGCTTTCTGCGAATCCCTGACCGGCAAGGATACCATTGATTTGATTATTGATTTCAAGAGCGACACCGACGACGATGATAAGACCGGTTCCGCCGAGAGACAAGCTCGTCGGGACTGCTCCTGTCAAGGAAAGGATGACGGGGATGAGAGCGATAACCATCAAGGCCATGGAACCGATGAAAGTGATTCGGTTGAGGACCTTGGAAATGTATCTCTCCGTTTCGACACCAGGTTTGATTCCGGTAATATAGGTACCGGACTGCTGGAAGTTCTCGGCAATTCGTTCCGGATTGATTTCAAGCTGAGCATAGAAGTAGGAGAAGGCGATGATCAATACAGCGTAGATGATCGGACCCCACGGGAAGCTGAAGTTGTCTCCCATGGTCGTCATCGACTGATAATTGAACACCTCTTCGATCTTCTGAGCCCAAGCCGGAGGATTTCCGTTGCTGAAGAGCGAGATGATGATACTTGGAGCAACCATGATGGAGGATGCGAAGATGACCGGCATGACCGAACTGGCGTTCACCTTGATCGGCAGGAAACTGGCCTGCTGGGATGAAAGTTCGTTCGACTGGGAAGTGTTGGAGTGTGAAACCGGCAGTTTCCTGACGGATTTCTCAATGAATGTAACAAAGACGACAATCAATATCAAAGCCAGAAGATAGACGGTGATCTGGACGGCACCTTCGAGAATCAAGGAAGCATCGCCTTGCTGTACCTTGTCGCCAAGGTAGGAGGAGAAGGCACTGCTGATCTGAGACGGAAGGGACGAGATGATACCCTCGAAGATGAGGACGGAGATACCGTTTCCGATACCTTTGTCCGTAATCTGGTCACCTAACCAGGTGAGAATCATCGTACCTGCGATCATGAAGACGATAATCTTCGTATAACCCCAGGCCGAATCGTCTTTGAGGGTGATGCCCGAACTGTTCTTCAAGGCAACGATGATGCCGTAGGCCTGGACTGCTGCAAGGGCAACAGACAGGATACGGGTGACGACGTCCAGCTTCTTCCTTCCCGTCTCGCCTTCCTTGGTCATATTGGTCAAGGCAGGGAGAACGTCCATGGAAAGCAGCTGGATGATGATCTGAGCCGTGATATACGGCGAAACACCGAGAGCAAGAATAGAGAAATTCTGCAACGCACCTCCACCCATCATGTTCAGAAGGGAGAAGGCCGAAGTAGTATCGTCCCAGATGTTAGAGCTGACAGTAACACCTGGAACGGTGATAGCCGACCCAATTCGGAAGACAAGGAAAATGGCCAACGTAAATAGAATACGATTCAACACGTCCTTGTTATGGAAAAATGCGGCTACCTTTTTCATTATTCACCCTCGTTTTCAGACTGGTCCTGATCCAAAGAAGCCAAGCTCTTGTTGAAGGTGACTCTGGCATCATGCAGAGATTCGGTGGCAGTGGTGCCTCCGACCTTCTCGATGGCTTCCTTGGCAGACTTCGTGAAAGCCTGGACGGTGACGTTCAGCTTCTTGGTGAGAGTGCCGTTGCCAAGGATCTTGACAGGATTGTTGAGATTTCTGACAAGGCCGGCAAAAACCAAGGCAGTGTCATTGACAGTGGTACCATCAGCAAAAGCGGCATCCAAGTCGCCAAGCTTCACAATAGTATACTCCACTCTGCCATAATTGACAAAGCCATGCTTCGGAATACGTCTGTAAAGTGGCAACTGACCACCTTCGAATCCGATCGGGACCTTGCGTCCCTGTCTGGCACCCTGACCTTTCTGACCACGGGTAGAAGTCTTGCCCATGCCGGAGCCTAAACCACGGCCGACTTTCTTGGGAAGATGACGGGAACCTTCAGCGATTTTGAGTTCATTCAATTCCATGATTCAATCCTCCTATTACTTGGCTGAGGAAGTTTCGGCTTCGACGGCCGGCTTCTTGCCATAACGGACTTCAACAACCTTGTCATAGGACTTGAGCTGCTGGAGACCTTCGATGGTAGCCTTGACGACATTGCCCTGTGTCCTGGCGCCATAGATCTTGGAATAGACGTTCTTGACACCGGCAAGTTCAAGGATGGAACGGACAGCACCACCGGCGACAAGTCCGGTACCGGCCGGAGCCGGCTTTAGGAAGACCTGGGTAGCACCGAAGTGGCCCATGGTCGTATGGGCGATGGTATCACCCTTGGAGATGCTGATCTTGAACATGTTCTTCTTGGCGACGGCTAAGGCCTTCTTGATGGCATCCGGTACTTCGCTGGACTTGCCCAGACCATAACCGAATTTGCCTTTTCCATCACCGATGACGACAAGGGCCGTGAAGCGGACGCGCTTACCACCCTTGACGGTCTTTGCGACTCTGGAAATCTTGATGACTCTTTCCTCGTAAAGCTTCTCTTCTTTTCTTCCGCGACCATTTCTGTCACGGTTGAAACGGCGACCGCCATTGCCGAAACGCTTGTTTCCCTTAGCATTGGCAGCAGACTTCTCACCGCCCTGGGCGGCTTCAGCCTTGACTTCGGTCTCAGCGACCGGAGCGACGTTCTCTTTTAATTCTTCAGCCATTTTCTATTTCTCCTTAGAAGGCTAAGCCTGCTTCTCTGCAGGCATCAGCCAAAGCCTTGACCTGTCCGTGATAGAGATATCCGGAACGATCGAAGACAGCCTTGGTAATGTTGAGAGCCTTGGCCTTGGCGGCTAAATCAGCACCGACCTTGCCAGCGGCGTCGCAGTTGGACGGATTGTCCAAGCCGAGCTTTGCGCTGCTGGAAGCAGCCAAAGTCTTACCGGTGGTATCGTCGACCAAAGCGGCATAGATGAATTTGTTGGAACGGAAGACAGAGATTCTCGGACGATCGGCAGTGCCCTTGACCTTGGCTCTGATTCTGATGTGGCGATGCAATCTCTGCTTGTTCTTATTGAATGCGCTATACATGTTTCATCTCTCCTTTTAAGCGGACTTCTTGGCAGAGGCAGGCTGACGAAGAGTGATGACTTCACCCTGATAGCGGATACCCTTGCCATGATAGCATTCCGGCTTTCTGACGTCACGGATGACGGCAGCGACCTGGCCGACTTTCTGCTTGTCGATACCTTCGACGATGATGAACATATTCTTGGTATCGATGCTCATCTTGATGCCGTCCACGGCGTGGATGACATCCGGATGGGAATGACCGACATAGAGGACAAGATCGTTGCCCTTCATTTCGGCTCTGTAACCGACACCCTTGACCTCAAGGACCTTCTTGAAGCCTTCGTTGACACCCTTGATCATGTCGGCAAGAATGGCACGGGCGGTGCCGTGGTTCATACGCATGGCAATGGTATCGTTCGGACGGGTGACATGGATGTGACCATCCTTCTCTTCGAAGGAAAGGTGCTTGTTGAAGGTCTGGGTAAGTTCACCGAGCTTTCCCTTGACAGTAGCCTTGCTACCATCGAAAGTGACGGTGACGCCTTCCGGAATTGCAATAGGTTCTCTACCGATTCTAGACATTTCCCTATCCTCCTTACCAAACGTAGGCAAGCACTTCGCCGCCGACGTTGAGTTTTCTGGCAGCCTTGTCAGTCATGACACCGTTGGAAGTGGAGACAATGGCGATGCCGAGGCCGTTGAGGACCTTCGGAAGCTTGTCAGCGGGAACAGTGACACGGAGACCCGGCTTAGAGATTCTCTTGATACCCGTGATGACACGGTTGTTCTTGGAATCATATTTCATCTTGATGGTCAAAGTCTTGGAAGGCTTGCCTTCTTCAGCCTTGACGGAGAAGTCGGCGATGAAGCCTTCTTCCTTTAAAATCTTGGCAACCTTTTCACCGAGCTTGAAAGTCGGAAGAGAAACTTCTTCGGCTTTGCTTAAGTTAGCATTGCGGATACGGGTCAATAAATCAGACAAAGTATCGTTAACCATTTGATTTCTCTCCTTTCCTTACCAGCTGGCCTTGTGCATGCCAGGGATTTCGCCATTGTAGGCCATTTCTCTGAGGCAGATACGGCAGACACCGAACTGTCTGATGACGCCATGGACTCTTCCGCAGCGGGTGCAACGGGTGTAGTTCTGGGTCTTGGGGTGCTTCTTGGGAGCAGCACACTTGATGATTAAAGCTTTTCTAGCCATTGATCTTTCCTCCTATTACTTAGAGAAGGGCATGCCGAGCTTGGTGAGCAGGGCAGCGGCTTCCTTATCGGTCTTGGCAGTGGTGACAATGACGACATCCATACCCTGGGTACGGGTGACCTTGTCATACTTGATTTCAGGGAAGATCAACTGTTCCTTGACACCGACGGAATAATTGCCACGTCCATCGAAGGAATCCTTGGAGATACCGCGGAAGTCTCTGACACGCGGAAGATCGATGGAGATGAACTTGTCGAGGAAATCATACATATGAATTCTTCTGAGAGTGACCTTGACACCGACCGGGACGCCTTCACGGAGCTTGAAGTTGGCGATGGACTTCTTGGCCTTGGTGACGACCGGCTTCTGACCGGCAATCGTGGCCAATTCGGAAACGGCTTCTTCGACGTTCTTCTCGTTGCCGCCGGCTTCGCCAAGTCTCATGTTGAGGACGATCTTGACAAGCTTCGGGCATTCCATGATGGACTTGTAGCCGAATTCCTTCATCATTTCAGGAACGATTTCTTCCTGATATCTCTGCTCAAGACGGGAGACAAAGGCAGCTTTCTGGTTGCCCTGATTGTGAGCTTTCTTGACGGACACGCCGTTTTTCTTTTCTTCAGCCATTTTCAATCTCCTTACTTGATTTCAGTGCCGCTCTTCTTGGCGACTCTGACCTTCTTGCCATCTTTCAGCATATAACCGATTCTGGTAGCCTTGTTGGTCTTGGGATCGACAACAGCAACCTTGGAAGCATCGATAGGAAGAGTGACATCCTTGATGGTTCCCTTCGGATTGGCCTGAGAGGGCTTGACATGTTTCTTATTGACATTGACGCCTTCGACAACGACTTTGTTATCCTTCGGCATGGCCTTGAGGACCTTGCCGGTCTTTCCCTTGTCGTCGCCGGAGAGGACGATGACTGTATCACCAGTTTTGACTTTCATGATTTCGTTCCTCCTGGACTAAAGAACTTCGACAGCCAAAGAGACGATCTTCATATATTTATCGCCCTTTTCACGAAGTTCACGGGCAACAGGTCCGAAGACACGGGTACCCTTCGGGGTTCCGTCATCGTTGATGATGACGACGGCGTTGTCATCGAAACGGATGGTGGAACCATCCTTTCTCTGATAAGCCTTCTTGACGCGAACGATGACACCCTTGACGACATCGCTCTTCTTGACTTTGCCATTCGGGATGGCATCCTTGACAGCGCAGATGACAACATCACCGACGCTGGCAGATTTTCTGTGAGAGCCACCCATAAGATGGAAGACTCTGACAGAACGAGCACCGGAGTTGTCAGCAACAACCAGGTTAGTTTCAGTCTGAACCATGATTATTCTCCCTTCTTGACCACTTCAACCAAGCGGAAATGCTTGTCGTGGGAAAGCGGACGGCATTCTTCGAAGACAACGACATCGCCGACCTTGGCGACAGAGTTTCTGTCATCGACCTTGTACTTCTTGCGGGAAAGGACTCTCTTCTTGTAAATCGGATGAGCCTTGTAGGTTTCGGTCTCGACGACGATGGTCTTTTCCATCTTGGCAGAGACGACAGTTCCCTGAAGTCTTCTTCTGTTAGAGGCCTTAATGACCTTTTCATCTAATTCTTCAGCCATGTTTTCAAGCCTCCATTTTACTTAGCGGCAGCATCCTTGGCTGCAGCATTCTTTCTTTCCTGAGCGACCGTGAGGAGTCTAGCGATGTCCTTACGGCAAGCGGTGATCTTGGCACCGTTATCCAACTGACCGGCCTTGGCCTGGAATCTGAGGGTAAGAAGATTGCCCTTGAGTTCGTAGACCTTCTGAGCGAGGTCTTTGTCAGATAATTTTCTAACTTCTTCGATAGTCATTATTTGTTTTCCTCGCCTTTCTTGACAACTCTCGTAGTGACAGAGAGCTTATATCCGGCCTGCTTGAGAGCAGCGATGCAGTCAGCCGGAGCAATGCCGCCGATTTCGAACATGACAGTTCCCTTGTCGACGACAGCATCCCACTTCTCGACAGTACCTTTACCGTTACCCATACGGACTTCAGCAGGTTTCTTGGTGATGCCAAGGTAAGGGAAGATACGAATGTAGGATTTACCAAATTTCTTGGTGTATCTGGATAAGACAACACGGGCAGATTCAATCTGGCGGTTGTTGATGTATCCACCGCAGGTTGCGACAAGTCCATAGTCACCATAGGCGACGGTGTTGCATCTTGAAGCAAAATCCTTCGGCTTGACTAAATGGCTGCGACGCCATTTCTGTCTTTTCGGTTGTAACATTCTTATTCTCCTTTCTGTTCAGGAGCTGCATCCTTGCTTTCGCTCGGAGTAGCCTGAGGGGCTGGACGGTTGCCGCGGTTGTTCGGACGGCCGCCTTTGTTGAAACGGCCACGGCCGAAACGTCCCTGATCAGGACGGCGGTCTCTCAGTTCCTGATAGTTCTCAGGAAGAGCGATCCAAACCTTGACGCCGATGACGCCATAGGTGGTCTGGCATGGAGTGTAGGCATAATCGATAGGCTGACGGAGGGTATGGAGACCGAGGACGCCTTCGCGATATTCTTCGTAACGGGCGATTTCGGCACCACCGATACGTCCCTTGGTCATCGTCTTGCAACCGAGGGCGCCGGCTCTCATGACTCTCTGAAGGGCCTTCTTCTGGACAACTCTGTAAGAAGCTCTTTCCTGGAGCTGCTTGGCGATGTCCTTGGCAACAAGCATGGCATCGAGATCAGGATTCTTGATTTCGACGATGGAGAACTTGATGGTCTTGGGATCCTTCTTGAGGATCTTGGAAACCTTGCTGGTAATCTCCTTGATCTGGGCATTGTCCTTGCCTAAGACAATGGCAGGATGAGAGACGAAGAGGGAGATGGTGATGTTGTTCTTGATTCTCTCGATATCGATGTGGGAAAGACCGGCATCGATCTTGTTGAGAAGAGGTTCAAGATACTTTCTGATCTTGATGTCTTCTTCAAGATAGGAAGCAAAGGTCTTCTTATCGGCATACCAGTGACTGGACCAGTCGCGGTTGATGCCTAAACGTAAACCGTTTGGATTGACTTTCTGACCCATAATTACTTAGCCTCCTTGGTCTTGAGAGTGACAAAGACGTGAGACCAGCGCTTGACAAGACCGCTGGCAGAGCCCTTGGCTCTTGGTAAGATTCTCTTTAATCTCATGGCATCGTTGGCAGTGATCTCAGCGATGTAGAGGGAATCGCGGTCCATATGGAAGTTGTTGACAGCGTTTGCTTCAGCAGACTTGATGAGGCCGGCGATATCCTTGGCGCACATCTTGGGGCAGTTGGCCAGGATGGCATAGGCAGTATCGAGGTCCTTGCCACGAATCAAATCGATGACAAGTCTGACCTTTCTCGGAGTGACACCATAGTTAAGGAGCTTAGCCTTGGCTTCGGTGACAGTGACGGTCTTTTCTTCGGCTAAAGGTTTGACTTCAGTCTGTTTGTTATCTTTTTCAGCCATTTTTCTTCTCCTTACTTCTTGGTGGTATCATCTGCACCGGAACGATGTGCAGTGAAGGTACGGGTGAAAACGAATTCGCCCAATTTGTGACCGACCATATCTTCAGTGACATAGACCGGGACAAAAGCTCTGCCGTTGTGAACAGAGATTGTATGCTGGATGAAATCCGGGAAAATGGTGGAACGTCTGGACCAGGTCTTGATGACCTCCTTCTTTCCGGATGCATTCTGCTCCTGAACTCTCTTGAGGAGCTTTGGATCGCAATACGGACCCTTTTTTAAACTTCTGGACATTTGTCATTCTCCTCCTGTTTACTTGCCGTTGCGTCTTCTGACGATGAGACGGTTTGTCTTGTTCTTCTTGGAACGGGTCTTGACACCCATGAGTCTTCTGCCCCAAGGAGATCTCGGAGCATCGTGACCGACAGGGTTCTTACCTTCACCACCACCATGCGGATGGTCGTTCGGGTTCATGACGGCACCACGGACGGTCGGACGTTCGCCGAGCCATCTGGTTCTACCGGCCTTACCCTTGGAAACAAGGTTGTAGTCTTCATTGCCGACAGCGCCGATGGTAGCTCTGCAGGTGAGAAGGAACTTTCTGACTTCGCCGGAAGCGAGTCTGAGGGTGCAGTATTTGTCTTCCTTACCAAGGATCTGGGCAGAAGTACCAGCTGCACGGCAGACCTGTCCGCCCTTGCCAGGTTCAAGTTCGACATTGTGGACAGTGATACCTTCAGGAATGTTGGCAAGCTGCATGCAGTTGCCGACGGCGATTTCGCCGGCCTTTCCGTCAGTGACGGTCATGCCGACAGTCAAGCCCTTCGGGCAGATGATGTATCTCTTCTTGCCATGAGTATCGATGATCAAGGCGATACGGCAGTTTCTGTTCGGGTCATATTCGATGGCCTTGACGACAGAGGTGGATTCGCCGTTTCTCTTGAAGTCGATGATACGGTACATCCTCTTGTTGCCACCACCGATGTGACGGCAGGTGATGTAGCCCTGATTGTTTCTGCCGCCAGTCTTCTTGAGCGGCTTCATCAAAGATTTTTCAGGAGCTTTTTTCGTGAGATCCCTCGTTGATAAGGTGGCGAGGTTTCTCATACCCCCGGTCAAGGGGTTATAAGTTTTGATAGCCATATTTTTCTCCTATAATTTTCTTTTACTTACTTGGCTTCCTCATTGGCAGCTCTTTCTTCATTGGCAACCTGGGCAGCAATCTTGCCGAGGTCGAAGGAAGAATCAAATCTGACAATGGCTTTCTTGTACTGCGGCAGCTTGCCGGAGTAGCGACCGACTCTTCTGGTCTTGCTAGGGACGTTCATCGTATTGACGCTCTTGACCTTGGCATTGAAGATAGCCTGGACGGCAGCCTTGATCTCAAGCTTGGTAGCCTTCTTGTCAACGGCGAAGACCATGGCGTTCTCCGTAGACTGGAGCTTCTGGGTCTCTTCGGTGACGATGATGTGCTTGATGATGGAAAAGTCCTTGATGATAGCAGGACGGGTGACGAATTCAACAGTTTCCTCAGCCTTGTCTTCGGCCTTGGCAGTGGAAGCTTCGACAGCTTCTTCAATCTTCTTTTCTTCAGCCATTATTCAGCATCCTCCTTGCAGCATTCATCGCAGTGGCATTCATCGAGCGGTGCCGGGATAACGCCCTTGACCATGATCAGCTTCTTGGAATTGAGGATGTCATAGACAGAAAGGTTATCGGCAGAGACGACGGTAACGGACGGGATGTTGGCAGCAGCTCTGATGAGGTTCTCATCATAGGCAGCGACAACCAACAGGTTCTTCTTCTCATCGGCGCCGATGGCGCTGAGGGCCTTGACAAAGTCCTTGGTCTTAGAAGAAGAGAAGGCTTCATCGGTAAGGACGATGAGGTTGTTGTTGTTGACCTTGTCGGAGAGAGCAGAAGTGAAAGCGATGTAATGCTCCTTCTTGTTCATCTTCAGGGTGTGGTTCTGCTGACCATTCGGTGCAAAGACGACACCGCCGTGTCTCCAGACAGGAGAGTTGGTGGTACCGGCTCTGGCACGGCCAGTGCCCTTCTGACGGAAAGGCTTGCGGTTGGAACCATGGACAATGTCACGGGTAAGAGTGTGAGCAGTGTCGACTCTTCTGTTGGAAAGGTCGACTCTGACAGCTCTCTGGACGACGACTTCATTGATTTCGGCAGAGAAGAGATCGCACGGAAGGTTGACTTCTCCGACCTTGGCACCGGTATAATCGACGACCGGCCAGTTAAGATTTTCGTTAGCCATTTTCTATTCTCCTTCTCGATTAGGATCTCTTGGAGGTCTTCATCGGGTTGACCTTCTTGCCCGGGACAGCTGTGGCCTTGGCCAAAGCTTCCTGCTGCTTCTTTTCGATATCAGCGATGGTCTCCTTGGTGTAGTCGACGATCGGGCTGACAGCGAACGGCTTCTTGTGTTCGACGGTGGAGCGGATCTTCATGATGGAATACTTCGGACCAGCGACGGAACCGCGGATGAGGATGCAGTTCTTTTCGGCATCGACGGAGACGATGGGCAGATTGAGGACTGTTCTCGTCTGCGGTCTCCACTGGCCGGACATCTTCTTGCCGGCATGGACACGGTTGTTGCAGCGTCCGTTGGTGGCAAGGGAACCGATCTGTCTGTGATAGCCGGAACCATGGCCCTTCGGACCGATGATGCCGTGATATCTCTTGATGGTGCCAGTGTAACCATGGCCCTTGCTCTTGGCAGTGACATCGACCATATCGCCAGCGGCGAAGATGGAAGCATCAATGCTGGAGCCTACTTCGAATTTTCCATAAATTTCATCGCCTTCCAGCTCACGGATGAAATACTTTGGAGCAGTGTTGGCTTTCTTGCAGACACCGAGGAGCGGCTTGTTGGCACGCTTTTCCTTCTTGTCTTCATAGCCGACCTGAAGAGCCTCATATCCGTCTTTCTCCTTGGTCTTGACCTGGAGAACAACGTTTGGAAGGACTTCGACGACAGTGACCGGGTAGGTGGAACCGTCTTCAGCGAAGACGGAAGTCATTCCGATCTTTCTTCCGATGATAGATTTCATAAACTTGTCTATCCTCCTTACAGCTTGATTTCAACATCGACACCGGCAGGTAAGTCGAGATTCTTGAGAATGTCGATGGTCTGCTTGGTCGGGCGGTTGATGTCGATCAGTCTCTTATGCGTTCTGATTTCGAATTGTTCGCGGGAATCCTTGTCGACGAACGGAGAACGTAAGATGGTGAAGATCTGTTTTTCAGTAGGAAGCGGGATTGGGCCAACTACCTGAGCGCCGGTCTTCTTGGCGGCTTCGACGATCTTTGCGACCGCCTGGTCAAGGACTTTGTGATCATAGCCCTTGAGACGAACACGGATTGATTTGTTTTCTGCCATTGTGTTTCCTCCTTTACCCGAGATCTATGTTCGGGCATCCGTTCGGTATGAATTACCGGAAACGTTGACAACCTTTGATGGCGTTTCCGCAACTTCACACGTCAATACGGGCTGAAATGGCATTCAGCGTGTACTAGTCTACTCTTATATACAAGTCATGTCAACAAAAAAGTGAAGTTTTTTTGCCTTTTCATGAAAGCACATATATATAAGGTATTATAGTGCTTGTTTTCATTACAACCCTCGATGGCGTATCCTGACTTATATTTTCTTCCATCAGGAACCTCCTTCCTGTAGAATATATCCATATGAAAATAGTATTGAACGAACAGGAGCGTCAGGCACTGGACGACATCCTGACACAAAAAGACGAAAACTGTGCCGTCAGCGAACTTTATAACTCCTATCTTGACGATCACTTCGATGCCATCGGAGAGAAGGATGTGCACTTCCTCATGGACAAGGAAGGGCTTGACGAGAAAACCGCCATGGAGGAAGCCTTCCTTGACTACATCAATCTCGATTCAAGTGACCCCGTGGTCGAAGAGATGAAGGAGCACACCGGCTTTGGTTCACTCACCCGATTGGATGGGGAAGCCTTTCTCAGGGAGCCTTTCCAGAGCCTGAAGGTTCCAAAGGCCGTCTTAGGTCCTTATCAGCTAAGGTACAATTATTTCTCACCCTTTGAGCTTTTCACCAGCGATGACACAACCGCCGATGAGAAAAACAATTTTGCCGAAATGACATCCGTAGGCTATTTCGATAAGAAAGTTCCCTACCTCATGCTCACCCAGGGCGAGGAAATCTGGATGAGCATCACGCCTCATGAGATCAACACCATGAAAGAGCCGATTGCAAAAGCCTCTGGAGACGTGCTGACCTTCGGACTTGGCTTAGGCTACTTTGCCTATGAGGTATCCAACAAGGATGACGTCAGCTTGGTCACCATCATCGAGAAGGATGCCAAGGTCATCGAGCTTTTCAAGAAGAACATCCTGCCGCTCTTCAAACACAAGGAAAAGATCCGCATCATCAAAATCGATGCCTTCCTTTATTTCGACAGGGAGATGAAGGACACCCATTATGACTATGTCTTCGTCGATATCTACCATACAAGCCAGGACGCCCTTCCCCTTTATCTGAGATTCCTTAGGCTAGAGAAGAAAAACGGATACGAAAACATCCATTACTGGATCGAAGACTCCATCCTCTGCCTGATGAGAAGATATGTGCTGACTCTGATAGAAGAATATTTCCTTTCCGTCGATCCGAAGGAATACGACAACATCACAGACGAAGAGACAGACATCCTCTCTTGTCTCTACCATGCATTGGAAGACAAGGAATTCCGTTCCATCGATGAAGTCAAGTTCCTCCTTTCCAACCAAGGCCTGAAATCCTTGGCAAAGGAAAGCAAACCCTCAAGGCGCTGAAAGGCGCCTTTTTAAAGTTTTCCTTGACCTAAACCTGACTTCAGGTGCTTGAATAATCAAGACGGAGGAAACTACAACATGAAAATCAAACAGACGGCCGGAAGAGACCAGCTCAGCGGACTGGCCGACGAATTTGCCAAGGTCAACGATGACATCCTTTTTGGCGAAGTATGGAGCGATGATGATGTCATCAGTCCAAAGACCAGGTCCATCATCACCATCAGCGTCATGATCGGAAAAGGTCTTTTGGACTCTTCATTCACCCATCACCTTGCCTTTGCCAAGGAAAATGGCGTCACCAGGGAAGAAATCGGAAGGATCATCACCCATGCCGGCTTCTATGCAGGATGGCCAAACGCCTGGGCAGCCTTCCGCATGGCCAAGGAAGTCTTCGATGACGACACCGTGAACCATGGCGGATACTTCGGCATGGGAGAGAAAAACAAGGCCTATGCAAAATACTTCACCGGAACATCCTATCTGAAGACACTGACGCCAAAGGATGCTCCTCAGGCGGTTTGCAACGTCACCTTCGAGCCAGGATGCAGGAACTTCTATCATATCCACAAGGCCAAGGAAGGCGGAGGCCAGATTCTTCTTTGCGTCGAAGGAAAGGGAATCTACAAGGAAGAAGGCGGAAGAAAGGTCATCATGACGCCAGGAAGCGTCGTCTACATCCCCGCCAACGTCAAGCATTACCATGGTGCCTTCCCGAACTGCTGGTTCTCCCATCTCGCCATCGAGGTCAAAGGAGAGGAAACGTCCAACCAATGGCTTGAGGAAGTCAAAGAAGAGGAGTACCTCGAAGACTGCAAGGAAGACTGAAAAAGCCTTTTCATTTGCATTTTCTTCTTACATTCCGACTTCCGTTTCTTTAAAATATCCAAAGTAACGTGCAGCAAAGCGTAAGTCCGGTTACCAGACCGGATTTACGCTTTTTTTCATAGGAGGAAACAACATGCATGAAAACAAGATGGGCGTCATGAAGATGTCCAAGCTATTATGGGTCATGGGACTTCCGATGATCCTCTCCATGATCCTACAGGCCATCTACAACGTCGTCGACACAGTCTTCGTCGTCAACAGGGAGGGACTCGGCCAGATTGCCAACCAGGCCCTGACGTTTGCCTTCCCCGTACAGATCTTCATGATTGCCGTAGGCGTAGGAACGGGTGTCGGCATCAACGCGATGCTCTCAAAGAGCCTTGGCGAAGGAAACAAGGAAGTGGCCAACAAGGTGTGCGGAAGCGGCATCGCACTGGGAATCATCATCACCCTCGTCTTTGTCCTCTTCGGCCTCTTCGGGGCCAATCCCTATATGCAGTTCATGGCAAGGAACGTCGATGAGAGCCTCTACGACAAAAGCACCATCGTTTCCCTGGGAAGCGAGTATCTCAGCGTATGCTGCATCTACTCCATCGGAAGCGTTGGCTTTGCCATCTTCGAGAGATTCCTTCAGGCGACAGGAAAGACCATGTATTCGACCATCGGCCAAATCAGCGGCGCATTGCTCAACATCCTTCTAGACTATGTCTTCATCTATCCTTGCAACATGGGAACCTTCGGTGCAGCCCTGGCAACCATCCTAGGTCAGATCCTCTCCCTTCTTGTAGCCATGTTCTTCCACTATTTCTTCAACAAGGAGATAGACGGCCATCCGAAATACATCAAGCCTGACTTCAGAATCATCAGGCAGATCTATACCATCGGCCTTCCGGCCATGCTGATGCAGATCATGCTTGCCGTGATGATGTTTCTCTGCATCGAGATCATCGGAACCCAAAAAGAGGTCGGAACCCTGCTCCAGGGAGCCTTCGGCATCTACTACAAGATCATGCAGATTGCCTTGTTTGCCTGCTTCGGACTCAGCAACACCCTCATCAGCATCGTTTCCTACAACCATGGCATGGGCGATGAAAAGAGAGTCAGGCAGGCCATCCTCTTCGGCATCCTGGATTCCGTCATCGTCGCAGCCGTCCTGACACTCCTCTTCCAGCTTCTTGCCACACCGATCAGCCATCTATTCGGAATGACCGTCTCCGACGGCGGGGAAAAGGTCATCCAGATCTGCGTGAGTGCCATGCATATCGCCACCATCGGATACGTCTTCATGGGTATCAGCGTTGCCATACAAGGCATCCTTCAGGGATTTAGAAGCGTCTTCCTTCCCCTCATCATCTCCCTTTTGAGGCTCATCGTCTTCGTCGTTCCCTTCGGCTTCCTCTTCCTCAACATCGGCGATCCGCTTTCAACCTTCTGGTGGACATTCCCTATCAGTGAGTTCCTCACGGCGATATGTTCACTCTTCTTCCTCCTTTGGAAAGTCAAGGCACTGAAAAAGAACAAGGCCCAGAAGGAAATCCAGGCTTGAAATGAGGTGGCTTAAAGCCACCTTTTCTTATAGGAAGAGAAGACTTATCGGTTCCATCCCGTCAGGGTTCGGATAGAACTTCGAAACGATGAAATCAGTAAGGATGAGGCAGATGAAGATAGCGGATAGGATCCACCTTGTCTTCTTCGACATCCGATGAAGCAGAGGATACAAAAACGGACCGACAAAGTAGATGGCAACAAGGCATCCCAAGCCGAAGAAGACGCCTCCGAAAAGACAGATTCTTCCCTGGATATTGAAGGGCATGTCGTCATAGTTCCAATAACGCATGCCTGTCGTCTTCTCCAGAATCAATCCTGTGCAATATTCGATGGCAAGGCAGACGATGACGGAAAGAAGGAAGGAAAGCCATGGGGTCTTTCGAAACTTCTTCAGAAGGAAGAGGGCAACGACAGCACCCGTCCCATAGATGGGAAGGACCGGTCCCCAAAGGGTGCCTCTGTTGGCAAACTGGAAGGTATTGATGAAGTTGTAGAACACTTCCCAGAGCCATCCGACAAAAGAGACGATGAAAAAGATCAGGACATAGTCGACAAGCTCATAAGGAACATCATATTCGACGTTCCTTCTCATGATCAGAGACTTGCTGTTGTTTTCATAGATATCCATGAAGGATTCCTTGAAGAGGGCAAGGTCGTCGAGTGCAAATTCATCCTTGACTTGGATATACGCTTGGGCAAAGGAGAGCTGCTCATAGGGTTCCAAATAGAATATCAACAGAAGGTCCGCCGTCAGATAAGAAAGCAACCTCCATAAGATAAAGGAAAATTCAAGTTTGAAGAACTCCCATTTGTGACCCTTCATCATCTTCTTGGATAGCTGTATGGATTTGATCGGTCCTAAGCTTGGGTTGTCCATGATGATATAGTCTACAAGAAAGTAGGAATAATGCTTCACGACACCTCCGATGATCGTAATAGACCATAGGAAGGTAAAGACGGATTTCAGCATCCTTGTCAGGACGATATTGATATAGAAACGGTTGAAACCGGCCTGGATGATGACGTTATGGTTGTCATTCTCCCCTTTCATCCTCTTGTAGAAATAGGCTTTGGAGCCGATGTTGAGAGGATGGAGAACAAAGGCGATGAAGACATAGAAGAGAAGACAGCCGAAGATGGCCATCCATATTCTGTTGAGGCTCGGGTCTTTTGTCGCCGAGAGGATGGAATAGGCAATATAGAAGGGATAGGAGACATCCTGGGTAAGCCTGGAGACAGCTCCGTTGCCAAGGGAATCATAAAGCGTACACAAGGCAACATCGGCCATATCATCCGGATTCGGAATCAAGAAATCAGGCTTATAGAAACGGATGACATATTTGACAAAAAGCCATCCATAGTCGCCCGTCTGACCATTGACATGGTTGCTTAGGGAAAACAAAAGGGAGTTGAGCACACCGGTCGTGGTGACAAGGACCAGAATGGCGATGAAGACGCCTCTCCAATAGGGATGGGTCAGGTTCTTCTTGGCAGAAGCCTTGATTGCTTTTCTTTCTGACATTTGTCTTTATTCTAAAGGAGCTTGAATTCCGATACAAGCATTTTTTAAAATCGTATAAAGGAGAGAAAGCCATGGATGGACTAAAACTCACGGATGAAGAAAAGAATGACATCATCCTTCATTTCAAAAGAAGACAGATCGGCTGCTGTATTTTCGATGAAAAAAGGCAAGCCATCGATTATTTATTTAAAAACATCTTCTTTGAAGGTTGTCATATCGGATTTGGAGGAAGCATGACGCTTGAAAAAGACCTGAATCTTTATCAGGATCTGAAGGCGAGAAAGGAATACCATCTCATCGACCGCTATGACAAGAGCATCCAAAAGGAAGACCTCAATGCGATGATGACAAATGCGGATGTCTTTCTGATGTCATCCAATGCCATCAGCATGACAGGGGAGCTAGTCAACATCGACGGAAGAGGAAACCGCCTTTCCTATCTCCTTTATGGACCGAAGAAGGTCGTCATCCTTGCCGGGACAAACAAGATTGAAAAAGACCTACGCTCCGCCTATCTCAGGGCAAGGAATGTAGCAGCTACGAAAAACTGCGTCCGACTGGATAAGAACACGCCCTGCAGAAAGAGCATGAAATGCATGGACTGCCTATCCCCGGATTGCATCTGTGACAACATACTCATCACCAGGAGAAGCCATGAGCCTTTCCGCATCCAGGTTCTCCTCATCGAAGAAGCACTCGGTTACTAGCGTCCTTCAAAATTGATCGCTTTCCAGGCTATACGCTTTCAAAGCGCGTACGGAGTTGCTAAAATGATTCATGGTTCCTCTCTTTCGTTCATGTTTCCTGGTATTGTGAGTACCCATGAAAATCATAGACCGGGGAGGAACTTTTTCAATGGCTTTTTTGATTCTATGGATTTTTATTTTGAGAGGGCAAAATTGCGATGGATACGATGGTTTACGGGAAAAAGACCTGCCCGGATATAAAAAACATTAAAACTCAATAGGCTATAATATTGCAAGCGAGGTAACATCATGATTGATTTCAATGAACTGAAACTGCAGGAAGTCGAACATTTCAAGAACGGAGAAGGCATCTGCAAGATGAAGATGGTGGATGACAAAAAGGTCAAGATCATCAAGTCCGTCATCGAACAAGGCGTATCAAGCGGTGAACATATCCATGAAAACAGTGCCGAAATCATCTACGTCCTGTCAGGAAGAGGTCATTTCTTCTTGGATGGCAAGGAAGAGGTGCTTGTCGAAGGTCAGGTCCACTACTGCCCCTTAGGTCACAGCCATCACTTCAAAAACGAGGATGAGGAACCTTTGATACTCCTCTGCATCGTTCCGCAGTTTTGAAAAAAGTCGCCTCCCGGAAGGGAAGGCGGCTTCTTTTTTTATGATTGGTTCCTACATCAGCTTCATGAACAGTTCCTTGACCTGTTCCTGGCTGGCTTCTCTCGGGTTGCCCGGATAGCAGGCATCCTTGAGAGCATCCCTGGAGATATTGTCAAGGTCTTCAGACTTGATTTCGGCACACTTCTCCGGAATGCCGACATCCTTGGAAAGCTGTTTGACGGCATTGATGGCTGCAAGGCGATATTCTTCCTGGCTCATCTTGTCGACATCCTTGACGCCCAAGGCGATGGCGATGTCACGATACTTGGTTCCGCTGACCGGTGCGTTGAATTCCATGGCGATCGGAAGAAGCATGGCGCAGGCCTTGCCGTGGGGAACGTCATAATAGGCAGAAAGGGTATGAGCCATGGCATGGTCGATGCCAAGGCCGACATTGGAGAAGCCCATACCGGCGATATACTGGCCGAGAGCCATCTGTTCTCTTCCGTCTGGATCGTTGTTGACGGCAGCTCTCAAACTCTTGCCGATGATTTCGATGGCCTTGATATGGAACATGTCAGACATCTCCCAGGCACCTCTGGTGATATAGCCTTCGATGGCATGGGTCAAAGCATCCATACCAGTGAAGGCAGTGAGGCTTTTTGGCATGGAAGACATCATGTCAGGATCGACGAAGGCGACGACAGGGATGTCATGGACATCGACGCAGACGAACTTTCTCACTTTCTCGACATCGGTGATGACATAGTTGATGGTGACTTCGGCAGCCGTTCCAGCCGTGGTCGGTACGGCAAAGATCGGAAGGGCAGGCTTCTTGGTCGGTGCGACACCTTCCAGGGAACGGACATCGGCAAATTCAGGGTTCGTCATGATGATGCCGATGGCCTTGGCGGTATCCATGGAAGAACCACCGCCGATGGCAAGGAGGAAGTCTGCTTTTGCTTCCTTGGCTGCCTTGACACCCTGTGTCACGTTTTCGATGGTCGGATTCGGTTTGATGTCCGTATAGAGTTCATAGGCAAGACCAGCCTTGTCAAGAAGGTCCGTGACCTTTTTGGTGACACCGAACTTGACCAAGGACGGATCGGAGCAGACGAGGGCCTTCTTGAATCCTCTCTGCATTGCCTCGGGGACGATGTTTTCGATAGCACCGTGTCCGTGGTAGGAAATTTCATTCAGAACGAAACGATTTGCCATGATGATTGGCTCCTTTCTTGTACTCGCTTTCATTATAATTGCTAGTTCTTGAAAAAGTATCGTATTTTTTCGATTGTTCACATTCATGCTTATTTGGCATTGGATTTATACCATTTTTATCAGTAGTAAACACATTCGAACATGATTATCCTTCTTGTAAAGTCAAAAGACGTCAAAATTGAAACAGTTTATGTCTTTTGCTTTGTAAGCCCTTTTTCTCCAACTATAATATTTTCGTCTTTATGGAAGGAGATATTCTCATGCTATTCAATGATTCGTGGATTTTTTATAAAAAAGGTGAAGAAGACAAGAAGAAGGTCATCGACCTTCCCCATGATGCGATGCTTTCGGAAAAGAGGGACATCGACAATCCAGGGGGAGCCAACATCTCCTATTTTGCCGGGGGCACATACATCTATGAAAAAGACTTTGACATCCATCTTGAGGAAGGTGACAAGGTCTATTTCGAATTCGAAGGCGTCTATATGTGGGCAAGGGTGTACCTTAACGGCAAGGAAGCATGTTACCGTCCCTATGGATACAGCGACTTCTATTTCGATGCAAGCGACTTCCTTGTCGAAGGAAGAAACCACATCAAGGTCATCGCCGACAACTCCAATCAGCCGAACTCCAGATGGTATACCGGAAGCGGCATCTATCGGAACGTCCACATCTTCCATCTGAAGAAGGAACACATCCTTCCAAGAAGCTTCCATATCAAGACGACCGACTATAAAGAGGGGAAGATTCTGGTCAAGGCGGATTTTTCCTGCACGGGGAATGCAACCTTGGAAATCCTGGATGCCGATAAGAACGTCGTCTTAAGGAAAGGATATAGCGGAGTCACCTCCTTTGCCGAGGAGCTTTCCATCGATCATGCAAGGCTTTGGAGCGGAAAGGAGCCCTATCTATATGAAGCACACCTGACCTTTGAAAAGGATGAGGCAAGAGAGCATTTCGGCATAAGGCAGATCGAGTTAAACAAAGAAAAAGGTTTTCTCATCAACGGACAAAGAGAGATCCTCTATGGATGCTGCATTCATCATGACAATGGTCTTCTTGGCGCCGTGGATGATGACTTCTCCAATGAGAGGAAGATCAGAATCATGAAGGAAGCAGGATACAATGCCATAAGAAGTGCCCACAATCCGATTTCAAGATCCCTTTTAAGGGCATGCGACAAATACGGTATGTACGTCATGGATGAATATGCAGACTGCTGGTATATCCACAAGACGATGTATGACTATGCCGGCTTTGCCTTGGACTGGTATGAAAAGGATCTGAAGGACATGGTGGAAAAAGACTACAACCATCCCAGTGTCATCCTCTATTCCGAAGGAAACGAAGTGGCTGAAACCTCTCAGAAGAAGGGTATCGCCTTTGTCGATACCATGACAAGATATCTTCATTCCTTGGATGACACAAGGCCGACGACATGCGGCATCAACATCTTCTTCAACGCCCTCTTCAGCTGGGGATTCGGTGTCTATAGCGACAAGAAGGCAAAGAAGGATGCCACAAATAAACCTTCCAAGAAAAAGAAAAGCGTCGGAAGCGAGTTCTTCAACAACCTGGCAGGACTTCTCGGAGCCGGATTCATGAAGTTCGGTGCCACCCTGCCACAGTCTGACAGGAAGACCAGAGGTGCCTTTGCCAAGATGGATGTCGCCGGATACAATTATGGCATCAAGCGATATAAGCATGACCTGAAGAAATACCCTGACCGATTCATTCTCGGAAGCGAGACCTTCTGTGCCGATGCCGGGAAGTTCTATGAGCTGAGCAAGGACAATCCTCGCATCATCGGAGACTTCGTCTGGGCAGGATGGGACTATATCGGCGAAGCTGGTATCGGAAGCTGGGTCGCGGCGGAAAGCAAGGAAATCTATGACGACAAGGCAGGATGGCTCCTTGCCGGAAGCGGACGCATCGATATCCTGGGAAACGAATGTGCGGAGATGAAATATACCAGGACAGCCTTCAGACAGGATGTCATCTCCATGGCCGTCATCTCACCCAAAGACTATGCCTTAGGACACTCCCCATCAAGCTGGAAGCTCTCCTGGGCACATTACGCATATGACTTCCCCGGATATGAAGGTCAACCTACCGAGGTGGAAGTCTATTCCCAGGCTCACCAGGTCAAGCTCTATCTCAACGATAAGCTCATCGGAAAGAAAAAGAAGAGGAGAAACCCGGACGGACTATATTCATTCAAGATCGACTACCAGAAAGGAACCTTGAAGGCTGTTGCCATGGACAAGGAGGAAAGGGAAATCGGAAGCTGCATATTGATGTCTTCTTCCGAAGATACCGAATTCAGGATGCTTCCTGAAAATGCTACACTCAGGGGCGGACATGATCTAGCCTATGTGCGTCTATGGTTCACCGATAGGAACGGTACCGCAAAGAGGCTTGAGAACGAAGATATCGAAATCACCGATATCGAAAATGGTACTCTTCTAGGCCTTGGAAACGCCTGTCCATACTACAAGGGAAGCTATCTTGACAAGAAGACCAACGCCTACTATGGAAAAGCTCTTGCCATCGTAAAGCCTGATGACATCGACGGATATCTCAGCATCACAGCAAAGACGAAGTACGGTACCGAAACAAAGAAGATCCGCATCCTGAAGTCAACTCAGAAACAAGACTTCCATATTTAGGAGCACCCTTTTCCATCCTTTTTTCTTAAACTTACGCCTTGAAACATGCAAATTATGCCATGTTCATACCACACGGGCTTCCCTTTTGATAGAATCCATATATCAAGGAGGGCTGATATCATGAACCAGATTTACAACCCCTACATGCCAAACTTCGAGTATGTTCCCGACGGTGAACCTCATGTCTTCGAAAACAGGCTCTACGTCTATGGAAGCCATGATTGCTTTGGCAAGTTTCCTTTCTGTCACAATTCCTATGTGACTTATTCTGCCCCTGTCGACGATTTGGCTTCCTGGCGATATGAAGGCGTCATCTATCCAAAGAAGAACGACGATCCGCTTTCGAAAAACGGAAGGAGCGATTTCTATGCCCCGGATGTCGCAAAGGGAAACGACGGAAACTACTATCTCTTCTATTCCTATGCCTGGAGCAGCATCATCTCCGTGTGTGTATCCTCTTCCCCCAAAGGTCCCTTCATCTATCTGGGACATGTCCATGATGCTTCAGGCGGAGAATACGGCATGAGAAAAGGAGACCCCTTTGCCTTCGACCCCGCCATCTTCGTCGATGACGACGGAAGAATCTATCTTTATTCCGGTTTCGGTGCAAAGACCTTCTTCCCCCAGATTCCACACGGACACAAACCTCAAGGCAGTTTCGTGATGGAGCTTGAGAACGACATGCTCACCATCAAGGGAGAGCCAAAGCCACTTTCCATTTTGGACAATGAAGGAAAGATGGGATTTGACCACAGCTTCTTTGAAGCCTCCTCCATGAGGAAGTTCTTCAACCAGTATTACTTCATCTACTCATCCCAGGCAGGCCATGAATTATGCTATGCGACCTCCTCTTCTCCGATTGGTCCCTTCACATACCAAGGTGTCCTCATCTCAAACGGCGATGTCGGATACAAGGGAAGGAAACAACCTCTCTACCCTCTTGGAAACAACCATGGAAGCCTCGTCAAGGTTCATGACGATTATTTCATCTTCTATCACAGGCATACCAACTATACCAACACCGATAGACAGGCGATGGCAGAAAGGATCATCCCGGATGAAAAAGGTCTCTTCCCACAGGTTGAAAAGACAAGCCAGGGACTGAACAAGGTACCTCTTTTGGGAAAAGGCGAATATCCAAGCAGCATTTGCTCAAGCCTTGTTCCCAAGGAAGGCAATGTCTTCTATCCTTTCTTCCGTCCTCCATTCTACAGCCTGACAAAGACATACATCACCCAGGCTAAGAAGGATAACGAGAAAGAGGAGACACAGTATATCCACAATGTCCAGGACGGACTTGTCATCGGATACAAATACTTCGACCTTTCCAAGACAAGCAGGATCAACCTTCATCTGAAGGGAAGGTTCAAGGGAAGCGTCTCCTTGTCCTTTGATGAAAGGGAAGGAAAGGTTTCGACCACCCTCTTTGAACTGAAAGGCGAAGACAAGATTCCTCTTGATATCCCTCACGGAAGAGATGGAAGCGCCTTATACTTATATTTCAGCGGCAAGGGGAAATGTGACTTCTTATCCTTTGACTTCGAAGAATAGAATGCAAAAAGAAAACGGATGTCTGGCCGAATAGGTCATCAGGCATCCGTTTTATCGTTGAAGAAGAAAATCGATATCTTCGCTGGACAAAGATATATCAAAGACCTGTAGGTTGTCTTTGATTCTCTTTGTAGATGACATGGATACGATGCATGCGCTAGGAAAATCCTGAGATAGGACATAGCTTAGGGCAAGGCTAGGAAGAGAGACGCCTTTTCTGAGGCTGAGCTCTTCTGCCCTTTTTAGAATCTCGCGGTTCGACTTGCTCTCATATCCTCTCCTTGAAAAGGATGTAAGGCTTCTTACAAAGTCCGGAGAATCGCTTTTCACCTTTCCGGAAAGATAGCCGTCTGCCAGAGAGGAATAACAAAGGCAAGGGATTCCTGTCTCTCGATAGAATTCTCGTTCCTTCTTCTGTCTCTCACCCGTGATGCTTAAAGACCCGTTATGCCAGGGGTCCCTGTTGCGGACGACTAGAGAAAACTGCGGTTCGTTGACTTCAAAGGGCTGCATACCATGATTTTTGGCATAATCATTTGCTTTTCTTACCCTTTCAGAAGTGAAATTGGATACGCCGATAGACCTGGCATATCCTTTCTTTACGATATCATTCATGAAGGTGATGATGTCTTCGACCGGGACGCTTTCATCGTCACGATGGAGAAGCAGGATGTCGACATGATCCGTCTTCAAAGCCGAAAGGGTGTTTTCGATGTCAGAAAAGGCTGCCTTCCTATTGACCCTTTTGAAAATGCCAAACAAAGGATGGCAGCATTTGGAGATGATGGTGACATCATCTCTTTCAAACAGAGGAAGGAACCTGGAAAAGTTCTCTTCCGCCTTTCCGTTTCCATAGACCCTGGCCAAGTCAAACGTCTGGATTCCATCCTGAAAAAGGGATTCAAAGAAAGAAGAGGTGTATTTTCCCTGAATCATGTTCTTGGAGGAACCTCCGAGAATCAATCGGCTAATCTTGATATCCTTACCGCCGGCATCCTTGATATAGAGGTATCTGTCCATCAAAGACCTTTCCTAGAACCTGAAGACTTTCAACAGGTATCTTTTCACATCCCTACTATATCAAACGATGTCCATCGAAACAAGGAGAGCATCCTTCATCATCAGACAATTTCAAAGAGGCTGATAAAATGTAAACCTTCGTCTTTTCATTCGAGCAAATATACGATGGTCGCTATTTTCTTCATTCATCCATCAACGTATCTTCATCGGACTGTTATTTTTCCATCTATATCACTGACAGCGATGTAGAAAGAAGATAGATAATAGGTCTCATAGGATTGTGTCACTTCTTTTTTGACACGGATGCCAAAATCAAGATAGCAGATCCTGTTGATGAGTTCTGAAGCATAAGGCTGAATATCAAACGCAAAGGATGTATGATACTGATAATAATCAAAAGCAAGCTTCTTTTCGCTGATATAGGAGTGGTTAACCTGGTATTTTCCTTCTTCAAAGAAGCCGTCCAAGGATGTGATTTCATTTGGGAAAGAATGGTATCCATCAAGATTCGGATTTTCCGCCCTGATGGAATAGACAAGGCTTGCCTCCATCTTCTTTGTCGGAACACTTGTCTGGTTGTTGCCGACATAGACTTCAAAATCGATTTTTTCTCCTTTGTCGTAAGTCTCTTTTGAAGGACGGGCATCTATCTGATATCCATAAGACATGGAAGAGACGTTTTCATGGTAAAAAGCTTCTTTCAACATGTCCTCCGTATACGCTATACCATAGTCATCATAGATGACATGGACTTCACTTTGCTTCTTCTCACAGGAGCAGAGAAGCAAAGGAAGCAATAGCAAAACCTGTTTTCTTAGCATTCCATCAATCCCTCCACTTGATAGCTCGGCTCTTCAAAACTCAGCTTTCCATTCTCATACTGATATCGGATGCTGGTCTTTCGATCGTGTGAATCAAAGGCGTAGGATAGGTCAAGCTTATCGTTGTCAAAAATCGTTTCAAGATAAAAGTCAAAACACAGCTGTCCCTGCGGATTGGCAAGGAAATAGTCGGCATAGTCTTTCAAGGCAATCTTCTTTTCAAAGGCCTTGAAATGATACACAGCCATATCACTGGAATAGATAGCTTCCTTTCCCTCATCGCTTTCAGTCTCGTTTGGAATGAACTTATAGAAATCAAGGAAGTAATCCTGGGGTTTGAAACAAAGATCATTCACAGTGATGTCATTGATGAATTTGTTTGTCTCGTCCGTAACAAAAGAATACCCTAGCTTCAGGTTATATAATGTTCCGATATCCTTATAATCTCTCCTGAAAGAATCCTGGCTCTCATAATTGGCACCTACATAGATAAATAGGGATAGGTCGTTTCCATCCTGATTGATTCTACAGTCGGCATTCAGGCTTCCGACCAGACCCTTCTTGTCTTTGAAGGAAAAGGCAGAATCACTTTCCAATACGCTCCTTAAAACCGTCTTCCCAAAGAAATCCGTAAGCGTCTTTTTGCCCAAGGAAGGGTCATTCCTCAAGACAGCCGAGGTCGACTCTCCTCCAGAGCAGGAGACCAAAAAGACAAGCAAATACAAATATCGTCGTTTCTTCATAACAATCCTCCTAATGTCCTTATATGGACATAGGTTACAACAAAATCAAAAAAAAATGCAAGGTCCCCCAAACTTTCTTAGTCATATCACTAAGAGCATCATCATTCCACCAGTTTTTCCTTTTGCATAGAGGTATTTAAAATTCGATTCTAAAGGGTCTTTTTTATCCAAAAAAACTCCCTGACATCCATCGGACATCAGGGAAAACATCATTGGATAGGTTTCTTGGAAATGACCATCAGAGGAAGTTCCATGCCATAGTAGTTCTCACCACTGTCTGCCTTATAGACCTCGACATAGATATCCTGAGTGCCTCCAATCAGCTTTGCAAGATGAGCAGAGAAGACACCGTCTTTGACTTCATAGATCCAGTCTCCGTTGTCAAAGCAGGAAGAAGATGTCAAAGAGGAAAGAATCGAATCATCCCATGTTCCGCCATAGAGGGAAATCTGTTCTGCCGTCTTTGTCATCTTCAGGTTGTCGCTTCCTAGATAGACATACGGAAAAGCCAAGGAAGAATCACCAATCAGGGAGGAGATGGCTGACTTGACTTCATCAGAATAAGAGGAGGAAGAAGATGGATCAAACGGTGTTCCGTTACGATAGAGATAGATGGAGACAGACGTGTTGCTCTGAGGAACGATGTTGAAGTTCGTCACGGTCTTGTCGGCATTCTTCTTGCTGGCAAGAAGAAGAGGAGCATAGACATTGCTTCCCGTGCTTTCGACTTCCAAGGCAGAATAGGTCACCTTCCATCCATCTTTCTTCAACGTCTGATAGGCAAGATAAGTATAGAGATGATTGTAATCACTCAGACTGACGGTCTTGGAAGGTTCCCGATTGGCAAACAGATAGGATTTCTTCTCGTTGAAGGAAAGGCTGTCAACACCAAGTTCAAGATAGGGAAGGACGTTGTCCTTGCCTAGATAGGACTCAAGCTGAGAAAGCGAGCTCTCATCCCAGGATGATTTCGTCAAGGTCACTGCCTCATCCTTTTCCATATAGAGAGTCGCATTTCCGCTGTAGGCCTTATCAAGCCTGATACGGATGGAAGAAGAGTCAGAGAGCATCTTGACTGCCGTTTTTCCAGAAGAGATACCCGAAAAGACTTCCCATCCCTTCTCGGAAGAAAAGACGTCATCAAACAGAGTCTCCATCTTCTCGTTATAGGTATTTCCGACAAGGTAATAAACTTCTAAGAAGGAATCCTTTATCCAGTTCGGATTCTCGCTGTTGAGATAGAAATAAGGAAGGACTTCACCAAAGGCTGCATTCATCTTCGCCTTGATGGCATCGGACCAGTCTCCGTTTTCAGGAACTTTGAAGGCTTTCTTATAGGTGATGCTGCAGGTAGCATATCCGTCAAAGTTCTTTTCCAGAGTCAGACGGATTTCATCTGTCCTTTCGTTGGAAAAGGTGAGATCAAGAAGATACGAAGAAGATTCACTGTCATTGGATTTGAGACTGTATCCTGAAAAACCATCCTTCAGGGCTTTAAGAACAATGGATGGCAGGGAATCATCCCATACTTTTCCATGTAAGACAACCTTGTTGGCACCAGACATGCTATCGATGGAAGGGTTTCTTGCACCGAGATAGAAATAAGGAAGGACAGTTCCGTCAAGCTTACTCTTCATCTCGTTTTGGACATCTTCAGACCAGCTTCCATCCTCAACAGGATGGAATCCCTCATGGCAGCTGAATTCGATCTTGGCAGAGGTAGCATCCTTTCCTGCCTTCATGTCAAGGGAGAGCATGCATGCATCGGAGAGTTCCTTGCTTGCATGGATGCCTCTTCCATAGGTTTCACAGGAATAGGTGATCGTCCAGCCGGAAAGCTGACTGACAAGAATATCGATCATCGATTCATTGAAATTCGTTCCCGTGATCCTGACAAGATCATTTCGTTCATCATATTCTGACTTATACCCATCGGTATGAAGATAGACATAGGGGAACGCCAAGGCATGCCCATCCAGATGTTCGTTCATCAAAGCAAGCGTATCGCTATTCCAGGAAGTCGCAGCCGAGGATACAAGCTTTCCATAGTAGACGACATCAAGTTCTGCATAGCCACTGACTTCTTTTAAAATGCAGGTATAGGTTCCACCATCTGGATAAGTCTTACTTGCCATGAGCTTATCTTCATATTCATAGACCTTGAAGCTTCCCTCCGTGTTGTCAGCTTCAAAGGAAGTCTTGGCAAGAGAGAGCATCCTATCATCATACTTTCCGCCATAGATGCGCATCATGGAATTGTTATCCGGTTTATCATAGCTTGGCGTGGTCTTGCCTAGATAGAGATACGGCAGGACCTTTCCGCTTCCATAGGAAGAAAACACATCTTTGATATCATCACTCCAAGTAGTAGAAAGGGATGGATTGAACTCTTCCTGATAGGTGATCGTAAGACAAGGAGTCGGCATAGACGTTCCATATCGGGTAAGGGTCATCTGATAGAAGCTGTCATCGGAAAAGGTGATCTTGGCACTCAGGCTTTCAAAAGAACCACCATCATCTTTCTTGACGACAGGGGAAGCATTCAGGCTTTCCAATTCCTTCCTGATGTCATCGACCATCTTGTCATCCCATTTTCCACCATAGATGGAATACGTCCTGCTTTGGGTATCGAAAGCCGTCAGATGATTGTTCTTTGTACCAAGGTAGAAGAAAGGAAGGTCATTGTTTCTGGAGAAATAGAACTTCAGATTCTCTTCAATGTCATTCGGCCAGGAAGATAAGCCCTGAGAATCATATTCTTCATCCAAGGTCGCATTCAAAACGATGGTATCCTTCTCATCGAGGATGCGTACGCTGACATTTCCTTTCTTGGCAAGGATTCCCTTTGTGAGGTCAGAGACCTGATAACCAGAAGAAGCATATGTGCTTTTTGCCTTGGCAAGGAGGCCTGAAGAGAAATCTCCGCCGGTGATTTTCAATGAACCATAGTCGTCCTTTGTCCTATGCCATCCACCCTGGATATCCTTGGCATTGCCCATCTTGAAATAAGGAAGCACCATACCAAGATGATCCTTCATATCCTGACTGATGCTCTTTCCCCAGAGCTCCTCATCGCTCAGTGGAGCACTGGAAGAAGATTCTCCCTGACCTTTCGAGCTGGATGTATTCGAAGAAGGTTTCTCTGTCGTTGGCTGAAAAGTACTTGACATATCAGATGAATCACCACGATCGGGGAAAGAAGAGGAAACATCATTTGCTCCCTGACAGCTGACAAGACCTACCAAAAGCATGGTCAAAAGAAGACATTTCTTTGTTTTTTTCATAGAGAGACCTCCAAAAAGCGGTCTATATTATATCCAAATCATCCTCTCCTGTTCAATGATGGAAAGAACAGTGGAAGAGACTTTTCTTAAAATTATGGTCCTTTTCTTTCAGTTTTCTTTTCTTTGAAGAAAGAAACAGAAGATTTCTTTCTTCCATAACACGCTGAAAGTGCTTGCATTCCATCTTGCCTTTCTAGCCTCCTATGCATAGAATATCTATAGCTAAAGTCAACTTCAGCATCATATCATGGAATACACAATCGGAGAAATCAGCCAGCTTACCAATCTGCCAATCTCAACCTTACGTTATTACGAGAAGGAAGGAATCCTCATCAATGTCGAAAGAAAGAGTGGCATCCGTTATTACAACAAGGAAAACATCGATGCCATACGCCTCGTCGAATGTCTGAAGAAGTCAGGCCTTCAACTCAACGAAATCGTCCATTTCATGGAACTCTGCAAACAGGGAGACTCAACCATCCATGAAAGATATGAGCTCTTTGTCAAGGCCGAGGAAAGAATCAGAAACCAGATACGGGAATTGGAGAAGAGCCTCGATCTGATCCAGTTCAAGAAATGGTACTATGGAACTGCCATGCAAGACGGAAAAATCGACAGGGAGAAGCTCACCGATATAGGCAATATGCCAGAAGAAATCAAAAATGCCTATCTTTCTTCCCATCCGGATGCAAAAAAAGACTGAATTTCCATCAGGTTTGAAAAAGGCCATCCTTTAAGCAATGCACCCTGCTTTGCATCACAGCAGCGAGAACTTTTGTAAGCCTGATGATTTTGCTAGGAAAACCCCTTTCAAAGGCGTAAAATAAAGGTGTTGTATACAACAAAGGACCCATTCAAATGAATACCACAAGAAATATTGCCTTCATCGCCTTGTTCACTGCCTTGTTATGTGTGCTTGCTCCGCTTGCCATTCCGATCGGACCTGTCCCGATAACACTGGCAACCTTGGCTGTCTATATCATCGGTGCTCTTCTTGACGTCAAGAGAGCGCCCATCTGTGTCGTCCTATATATATTGATAGGTATGATGGGTGTTCCTGTCTTCTCCAGCTTCCAGGCCGGACTTGCTCCGCTTGCCGGACCGACTGCAGGATTCATCTATGGATACATCGTCGGAATCATCGCCGAATCCCTTCTCATCACATGGAAGAAAGACAAATTCTGGATTTATCCTCTCGGCATGATTCTTGCGACATTCTTCATCTACGCCTTCGGCCTTGCCTGGTACCTCATCTATTGCAATGTCAGCGGAAATCCGAAAGCCTTCGCTGCCGCCTTGATGGCCTGCGTCGTCCCCTTCCTTCCGGGAGATGCATGCAAGATTGTCTGTGGAACCCTCGTAACCTTCAAACTCAGGAAGCCGCTTGACAAGGCCTTGTCCATTCCCACAAGACATACCGCTTAAACAGGGTTTCGGCCCTGTTTTTTCTTCCCCTGTCATCTATTGTCATGTTCTTTACCAATCGTGCATTTATTTTACGCAATCTATCATTTGTACAAGACAATTTAAGCGCTTTTAAAGCACGATTTTTGTCGTTTCTACGTTTTCTATATCAATTGAAGGGTGGTTTTGCGATAATATACGCCATATGAACATTTCAAATTTAACCAAGAAGAAAGTCATCATCGTCGGTGCCGGTGTATCCGGCCTGACCGCAGGCATATACTGCCTGGACAATGGCTTTGATGTCGAAATCTATGAGAAGCACTCCATTCCCGGAGGAGAATGCACCGGTTGGATGAGACAGGGTCAGTACATCGACGGATGTGCCCACTGGATCGTCGGAACCAATCCTACAAGCGAGCTCTATCCTCTCTGGCAGCACATCGGCCTTTTTGATGACGGTGCCAAGACCTTCAAGACGGAATATATCACCAAATACATGCTCGACGATGGCAGAATCTTCACCTTCTACAGCGATTTGAAGAAACTTGAGCAGGAGATGCTTTTCTTCTTCCCTGAAGACCGAAGGAACATCAGGAATTTCATCTCCACCGTCAAGGCATACCATTCCATCTCCGTTCCCTGCAAGAAGCCTTTGGATTACATGAATCCATTCGAATTCACGCTCTTCGGACTCAGGATGCTTCCTGCCGCCTACCCCTTCCTCCACTACAAGCATGTCTCCGTCGAAGAATATGTCAGCACCTTCCACAACAAGGAGCTCGGGGAGATCATCACCCGCTTCATGGAGCCGAACTACAACATCCATTCCTTCTTCTACGTCTGTGCCGCTGTCAGCAAGGACAATGCCGGCATGGTCGAAGGCGGTTCCCTCGAACTGATGAAGAAGGTTGCCAGGAAGTTCACCAGGATGGGCGGAAAACTCTTCCTCAATGCTCCTGTAAAAAAGATTCTCATCAAGAGGGACAATGCCCAGGGAATCATCCTGGAAAACGGAAAGGAAATCCAGGCTGACTATGTCATCGCTGCCTGCGATGCCTATCATACCTTGAACGTCCTTCTGGAAGGCAAATATAAGGATGAAAGCTTTGAATCCCAATTCCGTGATGCCAAGGCCAATCCGATCAACACTTCCATCATGATCGCCTTCAAGACCAAGCGCAACATGAACAATTTCCCGAAGATGATGGATTACAAGATCGATCCGATCGATGTCTTTGGAAAGAGAACCAACCATTTCGGCATCCGCAACTTTGCCTTCGACAAATCCTTGGCTTCCTTCCATGACGATACCCTCCTCACCGTCCTTCTTCCGGCTAACGAGGAAGTCTATGACTACCTTTCTTCCTTACCTAAGGATGAATACCATAGACAGAAGACGGCTCTTGGTAACACCTTCTTACAGCTCATGAAGGAAAAGCTCAATCTCAAGGATGGTGAAATCCAGCTTCTCGATGTCACGACCCCGCTTACCTATGAGCGCTATACCAACGCCTATAAGGGTTCCTATATGTCCTTCATCACGACCAAGTTCACCAAGGGACTGATGAGACCGGGCCTCATCAAGGGACTTCGTTCCTTTGTCATCGCAGGCCAGTGGATCATGCCACCGGGTGGTCTTCCCATCGCCCTCATATCCGGCAAGCATGCCTGTCAGAGGCTATGCCGTATCGACGGAAGGAAATTCGTCAACAAGGAAGAAAGACCTCTTCCAAGAAAGCTTCCCGTCAAAAAACCACAGACTATCTAAAGCCGGCTTCTGCCGGCTTTTTCTGTTCCATCAAAAATGCCAGTTCCTTAACAAAGATAGGAGCTGGCATTTTTTGTTTCATTTATGACGATGTTTCCTTATCAGACTCTTGATCTTCATATAGCCCATGGAAAGAAGAAGGAGTAAGACAGAGAAAGAGACGATGGTGGCACCAGGCTTCAGATCAGCATAGTAGGCGATGGTAAGGCCAAGAAGCATGGAAAGAAGAGAAGCGACAAGAGATATGATCAAAGTCACCTTATATCCTTTTTTGAACTGAAGGGCGATGGCGGTAGGAAGGACGACCAGGCTTGAGACGACAAGGGAGCCGACGACCTTGCTTCCGATGGCGATACAGATGGAAAGAAGGAGATCTGAGAAGAAGGTGAGCATTCCGACGTTGATGGAAGACACCCTGCTTTCGTTTTCGCTGTACAGGGTTGCAAAGATCTGGGGATAGAAGACAAAGGAGAAAATGATGGATATGACAAAGAGGACAAGGGTGATGATGAATTCCGTATCGGATATCAGAAGGATGCTTCCGAAGAGATAGGAATCGAAATTGCTGGCCTTGGTGAAGCTTGAAAGGATGCCAGCAATGCCGATGGAGGCAGACAATACGACCGAGACGCCAAGCTCCGAATACTTATTGAACTTTTTTCTCAGCACTTCGATGATGAGGAAGGAGACGACGCAGCATAGGATAGAGATCCAGAGCGGATTGAGTCCGCTTGCCAGACCGATGGCAACGCCAGCCAAAGATGAATGGGCTAAGGCATCTCCGGAAGAGGATAGTCTCTTATAGACTGCCGAACTTCCCAAAAGAGGAATCGATACGCCTAGGAAGATACAAACCAAGAAGGCTATCCTCATGAAGCTATAGGTCAACATGATGATGCCCCCTTTCAAGTTCCTGCTCATAGGTCAGGATCTTACCTCCTTCGATGAAGTAGATGAAGTCTGCTTTCTCTAGGTCATGGGGATGATGAGAGACAAAGAGGATTCCGGTCTTTTTCTCATGAAGCCTGTTGATGATGTCCACAAGTTCATGATGAGCACCTTCATCCATTCCGGCGTCCGGTTCATCCAGGACTAGAAGGGAAGGCTCTGAAATCAAGGCCTTGGCAATCTTGACCTTCTGCTGCTGTCCTCCGGAGAGCTCGTTGACAAGTCTTCTGCGAAGAGGTGTCAGATGGAAGAGTTCCATCATTTCTTCGACCTTCTCCTTCCTTCTTCTGAAGTGAAAGTCGATTCCTTTCCCAGCCAGGCCCAAGGAGATGATTTCCTCCACCGTTGCCGGGAAGGAGGAATCACCCAAAGAGGTGGTCTGTGCGATATAGGATATCTTTCTTTCCTTCCTCTGGATGGTTCCGCTCTTAGGCTTCAACAGACCTAGGCAAAGCCTTAAAAAGGTGGACTTCCCACCACCATTGGGTCCGAGGATGCCGACAAACTGCCCATCGTCAAGATGGAAGCTGACATCCTTGAGGATATCTCCATCCTCATAGGAGAAACTGACATGTTCAAAATCAATCATTGGTTGCCTCGTATATCTTTTCAAGATTCTTTCTCATCAAAGAAAGATAGTCTTCCTTCCCTTCCTCGTCTTTTTCAATCCCTTCCAGAGTCCTTAGGACATCCATCCTGCATCCGGTCTCCTTGGCTATCAGGGAAGAGACATCATCCGAGGCAAGTTCCTCGTTGAAGATGACCTTCACATCATATTGTCTGACCGTGGCGATGATGTTTTCCAGCGCCTTTGGCGTCGGTTCGTTGTCCGGTGAGATTCCATTGACATAGATCTGCTTTAGATGATAATCCCGGCAAAGATATCCAAAGGCCGCATGGGAGACAAGGAGATAGGGTTTACTGACAAAGGCGAACTTCGCTTTGTATTCTTCCTGCAAGGAAGAGAATTCACTCTTTGCCACTTCATAGTTCTTCTCATAATAGGCAGCATTGACGGAATCGATATCCTTCAAAGTCGATAGGATGGTTTCCATCTCCTTCATGGCATTGTCTATGGAAAGCCAGATATGGGGATCTATTGTCTTATCGATGGTCATCGTGGTGATTCCCTTATCAAGAAGAACCGTCTTTTCCTTCATCTTGTCTGGAAGGGAATCATAGTATCCTTCCAAGGATAGGCCATTGAAGAAGATGGCCTTGGCATCATACATGGCGATGACATCCTTGGCTTTGGGCTCAATCTCATGAGGTTCATTGCCGTATGGGGTGAGGCTTCTCACCTCATACTTGTCACCGACGATCCTCTTGACAAGGTCTTGGATTGCAAAGAAAGAGGTGTAGATGACGTTCTTGTTCTTTTCACTCTGACAGGATGTGACAGAAAGAGACATCGATAGAAGAAGGACGGATATGATAGGTTTCTTTTTCATATATTTAAATGCAAATGATTTGCATTTGAGAAATATACACATTTCATCTTGAAACTGCAAGCAAAAAAGTTCAAAATACCCTCATATGAACGAAAACGCATTTGATAAATATCATCTCAAAAAGACAAAGAACCGACAGCGGATTCTTCTAGCCTTACAAGAGATCGACCATCCCTGCAGCGTCGAGGAGCTGTTCTTCCACTTTGAAAAAGGAAGCATCGACCTGTCCACCATCTATAGGACCATGCAAGCCTTTGAAAAAAGCGGTCTTGTCTTAAAAGAAGTCAATGAGAAGAAGGAGAATGTCTATTCCCTTGTCAAAGAAGGGGATTCCCACATCCTGGTCTGTCTGAAATGCCATAAGAGGATTCCTTTGGACTTTTGTCCGTTCGAAGAGGTCAACGAAAAGATAGAGAAGGCGACCGGATTCCATCTCAAGGACCAGAACATCGAGCTCTATGGCATCTGCAAGGAATGTCAGGAGAAAGACAAATGAACCCTCTTACTGCAATTTACCACAATGAGGTCCCTTCTTTCCTTCTTCCTTTTTTAGAAGCCGGGGAGATGACAAGACTGAAGGATGTCGGCATGCACTGTGGAATGGAATATACGTCTTTTCCTTTCTATAAGGATCTGAAGGAGTATTCCAGATTCACACACTGCCTGAACACCGCCTTGATAACCTATCACTTCAGCAAAGATATAAGGCAGTCACTTGCCTCTCTTTTCCATGACATCGCCACACCATGTTTTGCCCATGTCATCGACTTCCTGAAAAAGGATTATGTCCGTCAGGAAGCTACCGAGGAAGAGACGACAAGGATCATCGAGGATTCCAAGGAGATTCAGGAAAACCTGAAAGAACTTGGACTCGACACCTTTGATGTACATGATTATCACAGATATCCCATCTGTGACAATGATTCTCCCAAGCTTTCCAGTGACAGGCTTGAATATACCATGTCAAACTTATATCACTATGGTTTTGTTTCCTTGGAGGAACTAAAAGAGATCTATCAGGACATCAAAGTATCCACAAACGAAGACAAGGAAGAAGAGCTTTGCTTCCAAAGCCTCTCTTTAGCCAAGAAGTTTGCTCTTCTCACCTTGAAGAATTCCCATGTCTATGTCACTGACGAAGACAGATACGGCATGGAATATCTGAGCAGGGTCCTAAAAAAGACCATCGACAGAAACGTCATCTCCATGAACGATCTCTATCTCACGGAGAAAGAATTGATAGATAAGCTGCTACAGGATGAAGAGACGAAGAAAGACTTTCTGTCGTTTAGGAATCTGAGACAGGTCGTAAAAGAAGCATTCCCGACAAGTCCGTACTCATTCAAGATTCCTTCCAAGAAGAGATACATCGATCCCTATGTCATCAATCAAGGAAGACTATCTCATCGAAATGAGGAAGTCCGTCTTAAGATAAAAGAGTTCCTTGACGACAGCTTTGATTACTTTGTGAAATGTATCTAGCAGAAAACAATTTCAAGTCATGACAGGAATTGCCATAGAATCATATACGAGAAAGAAAGAGGACACACCATGAACAAGAAAGAAAAGATTACTAGAATCCTGTTTACATCCTTGATCATCCTCTGCTGTGCCGGACTGGAGGTCGTCCTTCACCTCAATGTGGAAAGTCTGAATCTTTATCGCTCCTTGTTCAAGGCAGGAATCGGTATTCTCTCTCTTCTTCTTTCTCTTATCAGCCTATATAAATATAAAAACCCATATGGCATCATCCTCTTGATTCTGATGGTTCTCTTCATGTCGGCTGACATCACCATCAACTATAGTTTCATCGCAGGCGGAGGTATCTTTGCCTTAGCTCACCTCATCCTTCTTGTCTATTTCCTAAGGCATGACAAGCTAAACAGATATAGCTTCATTGCAGCAGGGATTTCCTTTGTCCTCTTTCTCTTAGTCATCCTCATCTTTGATAGAAGCAACATCCCTTTGATGGTCATGCTTCTCATCTATGCCTTGCTGATATCCTTTCTCTTCGGTTCTTCCATCAAGGAGAAGCCCTTCATCCGTTTTGGCATCCTTGTCTTTGTCATCAGCGATGCCCTTTTGATGGTCAACATCGGTCTTGGAGCAAACATCATCCTTGGGCATTTTGCAAGGGGCGTATATTATCTTGCCATCATCCTGTTAAGCAACACGCATAGGGAAGAAATCAAAAACTAGTTCCTTAAAGATGTGATAGGAACGACATAGACACCGTCTTGCCTGAGATAGGCTGCATTGCTTAAACCACATATCACCATAAGTGAACCCGCTGGCTTTCCTCCTGCCTTTTTTATGTCATCATTGACCCTCAGAAGGCTCTTGGAAACCTCTTCTATCTGATTGGTACCGAGCTTGATTTCAACTCCGCACCAATTCCCATCCTGAAGTTCAATCACAGCATCCATCTCATTGCCTTTATAATCCTGATAGTGGGACAGTTTCCCATGGAAGTCATCCACATAACAGAGAAAATATGATGTCACCTGTTCTCAACAATTGAAAGTTCCTCAATCCGTTTAACCATGATGATGTGACCTGTTATCAAGTGTTTTTTGAAAACGGCAATTCCACAAGAATCAATAACCTGAAGCGCCCATTCCGGAAAAAAGGCGAAATTCACCTTTTTTCGGAGTGCAATATGGAAATCAAAAGAGACAGACGGAGAATCACATAGCATTGTTTTCTCAAAGGCGTGCCTCCTCTATTTTTATGAAAACTGTATCGTTATTTATAAGTTTCACAACCATTTAACTATACAAATCGTCGGTTGATATACAAATGGATGAAAACGAAGCCGTATTTCTCACCTGGACCTGGGAATATGCTGATGTATTCATGCTTCGTTCAATGGCATTTTACAATGTCGGGCGTCTCGAAAGACTCAGGAAGAAGCAATATTATTCCGCAATATTTCCCTTTCAATCCCATGTCTATCATGTCGGAGACGATTATGGTGTCCTCCTTATTATAGGCGTATTCCGCCGTGGACCAAAGAAGAGAGTTCAAGAAGAGCCATTCATTGGCTGATTCGCTCACTTCCACCTCCGGAGAGAACAGCATTATGTATTCGTTGCGGTGGTTCGTCTTCCTATCCCTTTCGATGTCGCACTCAGACATCAGATAATCGCTTGCCCTTGTGGTGCATAACTTCAAAAGCGGCATATCTTCCGTTGGTTTGAATACAAATGATATTATCGGCTTCATGCTAGTAGGCAAAACGTTCTTCTTCAACTTCAGACTGAAAGCAGGCTTATCATTAAGAACAGCTTTGTAATATTTTCAAGAAGCTTCTGGTGCCTTTTGCTTTCCATGTCATTATCCAGCATTGTTGGTGCCTTTGCAGGCATTCAATGACATAGGTATACCAGTTTCACGATTTCCAATCAACCTTTTGCAAGTCATTTCACAATCCACTTTTTTGACTTAGTCTTCCCCTGGATTTCAATGATTCCGCGTTCCTTTAAAATTTTGATATATCTGGCCACAGTTCGCTCCCCGGCGCCAGTGTTCGAAGCTATTTCCTTCATTGAAATTGTTGGATTTTTTTCTAAACAGCCGATTATTGCGGATTCGATGCTACTGAGTTTGTATCCATTTGTGCCATTATTTATGCCAGGTCTGGCATAAATGGCATTATCTATTGTGACGCTAAAGAACGAATCGCTTTTGAAGCGAACATGGTTCGGTTGGCCGCCGAAAAGCGCATTTGTCTTATTCGTGATGTTCTCAAGCCCAGAGCCTCTTCTGTTCATCAGCCTCATTCTCCAAAACACATCCGCTATAACAGGATTCCGTCTCGATGATTTCATGGTGAAATCCACGAACTCCGGGAGTCTGTCTCCGCTATACATGCCACCCGGCGATGTTATCTCTATCCTGTCATCATACATATTGAGACAGACTTCGGCCCCCATATTGTTGTAATCCCTATGAATCAGGCCATTCACCAAAGCCTCATGTACCGCTTCTCTGTCGTACTCCTTCTGATACAAAGTATCTCCATCCTGCTTCTTCCACTTCACCGTGGAATGAACGTCAAAAAAAGAAATGGCGTCATCCAGTTGCCGCAGGATTGATCCGCCAAACTCCTTATCGTCATCGACCTCATCCTCGTTTACTTTATCGAACCCGTTCCATTTCGTGGCGAACAAGCGGCAGCTGATAAACGGAGGATTGTCAGACAACAGCAATCCTGCATTCGTCAGATACCCATCCTTTGTTGCCAACATGAAAGAGACAAAATCATCATCTGAGAATACCGTTCCCGTCCTCTCTAGGAATTTCGCCTTCAGGACGGCAAAGGAAAAATCTTCAATCCTATGTCCAGTGACTATGGAATCGAACGTCCTTCCTGTCCCTTTCAGTATCAGCTCATTCAGTATGTAATTAGGCGCTTCGATAGATTCGTTCCCGGAACGTATATACGCCATCCTCACTCCGTCAGATCTGTAATAGTATGGCGTCGATTGCGACGGCGCCACCCGAAGCTCAATCAGATTCATACCGTCTTCCAAAAACGGGATGATCCTATATATCGGCTTCGGCTCGATTCTTTGGTTTACCAATTCGGATATCTTATCGCAAGAAGACTTCACATCCTTGAGGCCGATAGCCACGCCGTTGTCATTTACGCCAAAGTACAAAGAACCTCCTACCCCATTCGCGAAGGCCGAGACGGATTTAAGCCAACTTCTTGGCTTTGACACTTCAACCTCTCTTTTGAAATCATAGTCAGAACACTCTGCGATAAGTTTTGCAAGCATATGAATCACTTCTAGAGACATTACACGGAATTTATGCCATTAATGCCATCATTTATGCCATCATTTATGCCAAAAGCGTGGCATAAATCATCATTTGTGGATTCAAGAATTTTCGACAGCGCAGCAAAACCTCCCAGCAACCGGATTTATTAGAACCGATTCTTTTGATCAGTCCTTTCCTTCGCAACGATTCAAACACCCTTTGAATAGTTCTAGGCTTTTCCCAATGATGACAGATATCCCAATTGCAGACATGGACCTGTCCTTATTCAATAAGTCAAGCACCTTTTTTTCCATGTCAGTTATTGCGACATTTGTTACGACATTTATTGTGACATTCCTGTCAGTTCTCGAAAACTCCAAAGAAAATATGAAGCCACCTGCTCTCAACAATTGAAAGTTCCTCAATCCGTTTAACCATGATGATGTGACCTCTTGTCAAGTCTTTTTGAAAACAGCAATTCCACAAGAATCAATAACGCGGCATGTCTATTCCGGAAAAAAGGTGAAATCCACCTTTTTTCGGAGTGCCATATGGAAATCAAAAGAGACAGACGGAGAATCATATGGATATCCGTTCATAATCAATTTAATCGGAGAAACCGTATTTCACTACATAAGAACATTCATACTTATCGTTTCACAAAAAAAGACATCCCATAGGAGAGCGTTCTCATAAATAGGATGTCTTGTTTTTATCAGTTGTTCTTCTCTTCGGCAAAGATGACGGCCCAGCGGTTGTTGAAGTCGCCATAGCAGTTCTCATAGAAACGGATGAAGAGGACATAGTCCTTCTTGGAATCTCCGACAAAAATCAATCTGCTATCCTTCTTGGTATAGTTGAAGGTTCTCTTTTCGTTGTCGGAATAGATATCGAGGGCATTCTCGACCTTGAAGAGATGTACGGCATCTCCTTCCAAGGTATAGCCGTGATTATATCCTTCCACTTCCGGAAGAGCGACGGCAAGTCCGTCTCCTGTCAGGAAACGGATTTCTCCATGATGGAGCTTTCCTTCAAAGACGAATTCCTCGACATCCTCGGAGAAGTCGGACTTTCTCTTCATGAGGGGATAGACATTGCCAAAGGCAACATCATCAAGGTAGATGCCTTCCTTGAAATCGCTGAAGTCTACTTTTGCAATCGGCTTTCTGTTTCTTTTTACCGGCTTGGCCATACGTTTCTGTTCTCCTTCGAATGTTCCTTCTTATAGGTTTCCATTCCCATAATCATTATTATTTAGTTTAATGCTTTCCACGCTCAAATGAAAGAATTTTGGCATATTTTATCCTGAAAGCGATTCGATATCGAAATCGATGAAGGAATTTCTATTCAAAAACACCCTTCAACGTCATCCACGATTGAAAAAAGTACTTTCAGGTTTCTTTTTGCAATACTTCCGATGTCGTTTATGGTAAACTTGTTGCAATGAATAAAGAGATACTGAGTCTGAAGGTCAGAGACTATGTCATCGTCATCTTTCTTGCCTTGACAGGGATTCTTTTTGGGTCTTTCTTTGACCTGTCAATTTCAAAGGGAATCGTCAATCCTTCTTCTGCCTTCGGAGGTTTCATCGAGACCATCGGCTTCCTCTTCTCCTTCTTGATGATTCCTCTTGGATGCGTCATGATCTTCAAAGGACTCATGGAGGATAAAAGGAAACCATTGAAGATCCTAGGATATGTCATCCTGATTCTAGGCCTTGCGCTAGGTATCTACTTCTGCTATAGCCACATCCATATCACCAGTCCGGACAAGAACTATGGTATCCGTCTATCGAACCTATCATCCATCCTGATATCCATCTTCATCAACATCCTCTTTGTCGTATTGCTTCTTTTTGAAATCAAGAAGGACAAGAAAGAATATCTTATCAGAGCTGGTATCACCATCCTAGTTGTCACCCTGATACAGTTTCTCTTTGTCGAGCTTATCAAGAACATCGCCTGCAGACCTAGATATCGTTATCTCATCGATACGGGACTGAACACTTCAAATGAATCCTTTCATTCCTGGTGGCAGTTTTCTCCTTTTTCCTATAAGGATGACTACCATAAGTCCTATCCTAGCGGACATACGGCCAATTCTGCCGTCACCCTCCTTCTACCTCTTCTTTGTCCAGTCCTTCGCCATCCTTTCAAATATGATAAGACCATCTTATTCCTTGCAGGATTATCCTATACGCTCCTTGTCGCCTTTTTCCGTATCTATTATGGAGCACATTATCTAAGTGATGTAAGCTTCGGTCTTCTCTTTACCACGCTCATCATCCTTCTTGTCCTATTCATCCAAAGTACCATCTATCGAAGAAAAAACGAAAAAACACAGGAATAATCTTTCCTTTCTCTTTTTTTGGACTATAATCTTTACACCAGTTAGGAGGAAATAACTATGGAAGAAATCAAATTCTGTCCTCGTTGTGGTCACGCCAACAAAGGCAGCTCCAATTTCTGTGAGAACTGCGGCGCTCCCTTAAATGACGAGACAAACGAAAATACACCCTACCATGCAGATCAGAGCTTCTCATCCCAGGCAAGCCAAACCGCTTCCTTCAATGAAACACCTGTCATCGAGAAGACCAAATATCAGACACTCAACTATTCCCAGGCCCTAAGAAGCCTTCTCTTCGGAAATCCGATTCCTCTCATCTCCGGAAGTGTCATGTTCATCCTTCTTCTTTCTGACATCCTCATATCCTACTTCGTCACCAATACCATCGATACCTTCACGACACTTGGATTCATCTTCTTGGCTATCGACCTGGTCTATCTCTTCTACTATCTCATCGTCAGTCCTCTTAGAAGCATCTCGATGAGCAAGCATCTCGATATCGAAGATTTCCGCATCTCCTTCTTCATGGATCGTCTACGCTATCAGATGAAGATGAACTACAAAGGCCAGGAAGCAAGAAACGACTTCTTCCTTCTCTACAAGGATATCTACAAGGTCAAGGAATATAAGGATATGATGATTCTCGGCTTCTTTGTCAATGGTGCGATGGTCCCCATCTGTGTTCTCAAGGATGAGAACTATGATAAAACCATCTCTCTCATGCAAAAGAGAATCGACGAAATCAGGAACAAGAAATAAGGTAAGGCCGGAGAAATCCGGTCTTTTCTTAAGCTTTCATTTTTGCCACATTATAGTATAATGTCTACGTCATTGAGTAGGACGGATGCGTCAAGTGCCACCTGATGGGAGTTGCAGATGGACGAAGGCTATAGCCGCGGTATCCGTCTGCATCCGCTTTGACGGACTTCCCAGAAATGAGGTTCCATGAGAAAAAAAGCCGTCTATCGACTATGTCTTGATTCTTTGCTAGCCGCCTTATATTTTGTTCTTTCCTTATATTCCGTGAAGATGGGAAACATCCGCATCACCTTTGCCAGCTTTGCCATCATCCTGTCAGGTCTTCTCTATAGTCCCTCTGATGCCTTGCTTGTCGCCTTTGTCGGTGAAATGCTGTCTCAGCTATTACAGTATGGTTTCACCCCGACGACCTTCCTATGGATCATCCCTTCCTTATTCCGGGCAGGCATGGTCTCTCTTTTCCAGGTCATCGCAAGAAGGAAAGGTACTTACCTTGAAAACCATCTTCTAGCCTATTCTCTCTCCATGCTTCTTACCTTCCTCTTGACGACTTCCATCAATACAGGTCTCATCTTCCTAGATGCCTACTTGATGAACTATCCTGTATCCTTTACCATCCTGGAGACCATCTTCCGCTTCCTTTCAAGCATCGTGACCTGTGTCATCGTATCGATTCTCTGCCTCTTCCTGGTCAAAGGTTTAAGCAAAGCCGATATCGGAAGGATTCCCTGCAGAAAAAAAGAGCCATCTAAGAAATAACCATCGAAAGCTCATTATAGGAACATGACCATGAAATGGGGTATGGTGAGCTTTTTTTCGTGATATCCTAAATTCGCATATGCCAACTTATAGACCAGCTGTGGGTTTTCTTTTTCCAGGAATCGGTTTAATGATACAGTCGCCTTATTTCCAGCCTTGACTTCAATCGGTCTTACTTCGCCATCCTTTTCTATCAGGAATTCCAATTCGGAATCATCATCAGGCTTATCGTAATGAAGCCCCTGCATTCTAACAAATTCTACGCGAGCAGAAACAGCATTCCATTTTTTTGCATATTTTAGGATATCCGTTTTATCTCTTTTTGCATATTTTAGGATATCCCTTTTCTTCATTTTTGCATATTTCCGGATATTGTCATCCATAAAAAAAGGATTCGATGGCATCTTGGATATCCATGGAATCCTATGTGAATCAGTCTTTTTTCTTTATTTTCGAAGCTTTTTTCTTCTTTTCTGACTTGCTTTTCTTCTTGGACTTCTTCGGAAGGATGATGTTCTGAAGCGGACCTGGCACATCGCTTTGGAACTGCTTGTAGATGTCCTCGGCGGCCTGGTTGCCGTTGATGAACTGGGTACCCATGCCATCCCCGGACATCTGATGGGCGCCGGCAAAGGCAAGGCCTTTGATCAGCTGCTCCTCTTCATGCTTCATGATCCTTGCCGCGACATTGTCGTCAAGGCTGGCAAGATATCCGTATATGCAACCCTGGAAGGATTTGCAGTAATGGGCGATGGAGACCGGGGTGATGAACTCGATATCAAGAATATGATCAAGCAGGTTCACACCAAGACGCCTGGACTCCTCTTGGATCATCTCCCTTGCGATGATGTGCTTCTTTTCATCATAGTTTTCTTCCGTGACATCCTTGAAGCTGTCCGGATAGGGAAGGGCAGTGATGGAATAGATGGTCTTTCCTTTCGGACAATAGTCAAGGACCTGATTGAAGCATACGGCCATGAAGTACTCATAGCCGTGGTCGGAATGGTAGGATTCCATGATCTTCTTGAAATCCAATCCGGAGGGGGCGACAAAGGTCATGTAATGGTCCATACCGAATTTCTCAGGAGGTTCATCAAGAATCATGATGGTTGAAAAGACACTCATGCTGAGACTCTTGGCATTGAGCATCTGGAAAGCCTTCTGGGGAACCTCGCTTGGCGGTTCTATCATGTAGTTATAGACAGTATTGGGTTAGGGGCCGCTGACGACATAGTTGGAGGAGATTTCACTTCCGTCTATGAGCCTGACGCCGATGACATGTCCGTCCTTCACCAGGATGTTCTTCAC
>JBNMLQ010000002.1:0-48867 GCA_050874925.1 Candidatus Enterosoma sp.
AAGATGAAATACCTTGAATATGGACAGGTCATCTATATGTATCAGGGAGAAATCAAACTCGGCGACAGCCTTCTCGAGAAGGATGGATATCACATTCCTCTTGATCCGAAGAAGACGGCGCCGCAGAATGCCAACGCCTATTTCAAGAAATATCAGAAAGCAAAAAGTGCTCTTTCGATTTTAAAGGACCTCATCGAAAAGACCAAGGATGAGATATCCTATTTGGAAAAGAAGAAGCTTGAGGCCGAAGACGGTACGCCAAGAGATGTCATGGAACTCAAGAGTGAACTCCTCGAAGAAGGATACATCAAAGAAAAACAGGGCCGTAACACCGTTTACAAGGTTTCCAAAAAACATCATTACGATCCCCACTTCATCATCACAGAAAAAGGAAAAATCGGTTTTGGCATGAACGGACTTCAGAACGAAGAACTCACCTTCCACCAGGCAAAGAAGGACGATCTCTTCTTCCATGTCAAGGATTATCCCGGAAGCCATGTCATCCTCTTTGATACCAAAGACGAAGACATGCAGGTGCTCGCCTGTGAACTTGCTTTGTACATTTCCCATCTGGACAATGGAACAGTCATGATTGCCAAAAAGAAGGATGTCAAAAAGAATGCCAACAAGATCGGACTTGTCAACATCCTGAAATATGAAACCAAGGTCATAAAGTTCATCCGCAAGGATTCGCTCGACCTGTTCAAAAAGGCACTGAAGGCTGATTGACGTCTTGAAATTGTGTTCTATCCTATAATATAGCAATAGAATAAAGCACATAGATAATTGCAAGGGATAAGACAGCATCCGTTTTTCAATGATTTCAATAAGATTGATTCCTATGATCAAAGGAATGTCTTACACTTAGCGAACATATAGTATCACATCAGACACCGCTAACCAGTCTCAATAAAGATAAACAATATCCCTAATTATAATAAGGAAAAGAAGCTGTTCATAATCAGGGTGTCATCATGAAAACATCCGTAAATTATTTCTTTGACCGAACACTATCATGGAAAAGGCATATGAAGGAAGATTAGTGAAATAAAATAGTCCTAACCAGCAACACACATGTGTGCGGGTTAAGACTAAAAAGAAGCGCCTTCTAGCAGTTTCCAGTTTAGCCAAGATTTAAACTGGTGGGCAATGCCCTTACGTTGCTTCCGCTCTTAATCCTACTATTGAAAAGAAAAAAAGAAGAAGAATCTGAATAGGGACCTAACATATAATGTGATTATACCAATGAGGTAAGGGAGCCACTTTTGAGCAGCTCGGTCCCAAAAAATTCGTTCAAATTGTTGACATTAAGTCTTAGAGAAGGTATATTAATTCACGCGGTAATTTTTGCCCCCTTAGTTAAGTGGTATAACGGATCCTTGGTAAGGATCAATTGCTAGTTCGATTCTGGCTCGGGGCACCACTCGTAAAAAATAGTCGTATGAATATGCCGGTCTGTGTGCATCAATGAAGGAGGAAACCCAATGAGTTCTTCTGAAGAAAAGAAATCAAACAAAGGCAGAGCCCATGCTTTAGCTGCTTGGGAATGGTTTAAAGAGGCTGCTTGGTTACAGGTTTTACTCATTGTTGCAGTCGTCGTCGGATTGGTTATCGCAATTCCGTTCGTCGTACAGGCCATCGTCAATGCTGTCAATGCCAACAATTCCAACTTCTATGAAGAGCATAGAATCAAATACGCTGATGCTCAAAAGTATGTTGAGGGCAAGGATTCCAAGGCTGCTGGTTGGATCGGTGATGGAAAGACCGAATACAAAACCAGTGATGACAAGGAAGGATTCGTCGTTCTTTATTACAAACAGAACGATACGGATTGCACCAACCTTCAGAGCAGGATTGAAACCTGGTACAACAACTTCAACAAGAACTATGGTGAAGGAAATTTGAAGTTCTATTCCATCGATGTCAGCTGGTGCCCGAATGACAGCGATAATATCGCTGATTATGAAGGAAACAGAAGCAAATACGATAATCCTTATATCAGTCTCGAAGAACAGCAGGAAGTGATGGATTCCGTCAAGGAAGTCTATCTCAAGCAGGATGATACGCATCAGTCTTCTTCCGTTACCGAAGAAACTCTTGAAAAGAGATTAGATACCGGTGCAAATGTCTCTACCATGGAAACTCCCCTCTTCATCACCTATAGCAGAAAGAAGGGTTCCAATACCAAATTCGATATGACAAAGGTCATCTTCGATACCGTTGGGAGCTTATCCAACAGCTCTGAGACCGATGTTGCCAAGCTCATGCTTGACATCTACAACTTCCAGGTCGTCACAAAGTAAAATCAGCAGCTCGCAAGAGCTGCTTTTTTTGTGCTATACTTCTCTTATGAATGAACAAGGATACTTGGAGACCAAAGACGTCTATCTTCGTCATTTCAAGGAAAAAGACCTTGATGACATTTTTGCATACTCCTCCATTCCGGGAGTCGGAGAGAATGCTGGTTGGAAACATCACATCTCAAAAGATGTCACCAAAGCCGTATTATACAATTATTTCCTTATCCATGATGGCTGCATTGCCATCGTAAGCAAGAAGAACAAACATGTCATAGGTTCCATATCCATGACAAAAGACAGTTCCCTATGCCAGGATTTCAAGGGGATGAAATGCTTTGAACTAGGATATGTCCTGCATCCAAGATATCAGAACAAGGGTATCGTCAGCGATGTCGTAAAGACACTTACGGAATACGTGTTTTCCCATAGGAAGGCCGATGTCCTTCTCATCTCCTGTCACAAGGACAACATCGCATCCAGGAAAGTCGCCATCAAAAACGGTTTTGTCAGGTACAAAATCCTGGAAGACATCTATTTTCCTGCCATCGATGAGTTCCGCACGCAATACTGCTATTTTCTCGAGAACAATCAAAAAAGATGACCCGTCTTTAGATCATCTTTCGTTTTTATGGAACTTTTCGTTCATCTTCCTTACAACTTGAAGGGGAACAAGGCTGCTGATATCCTGGTTTTGGAAGAAGAGTTCCTTGATAGCAGAAGAAGAGATGAAGGCCTGATTCTTCTTAGCCATGAGATAGACCATATCAATATCAGGCTCCAGATATTCGTTGACCTCATGGAGCTGATATTCTGCCTCATAATCCGTCACGGCTCTCAAGCCACGGATAAGTGCCTGGGCATGAAGCTTCTTGGCTTCCTTGACGACCAGATGCTGGGTGGATACGATTTCAAATCCTTCATATCCCTGAAAGACTTCCTTGGCCATATCCACACGCTCTTCGCATGTGAACATATAATGTCCGGCCTTCATCGGGTTATCAGCGATCATGATATAGACTTTATCAAAGAAATTCTTTGCCCTCAACGCAACATCGACATGTCCGTTGGTGAGAGGATCAAACGATCCAGGATATACTGCAATCTTCATATCAATCCTCCTTGGTATATACGGCTACGTGCTTTGCACCATATCGATACTCCTTCATGGAATATCCTTCAATTTCTTCATTGATCGGTTCCTGTTCGGAAACGATGACGGCATTCTTTGCAAACATGTCCCTCTGGCTCATATCCCTGATGATATTGGCATTGATATTCATCCTATACGGTGGATCTAGAAACAGGATATCCAGCTTCAATTCCGGATTTCTTTTGATAAATACACGATAATCACCCAAAAACAATTCATGATTCTCTGGCTGAATACCTAAGGCCTTGATATTATTCTTCAAGACGAGAAAGGTGCCTCTGTCCTTATCGATGAAGTAGCATTTCCTGGCGCCTCGGGAGAGAGCTTCCAGACCCATGGCTCCAGATCCGGCAAACAAGTCGCAGCATATGGCATTCTCCGGCTTCTTCTGAAGCACATTGAAAATAGCCTGACGGACTTTGTCCATGGTCGGGCGTGTGACTTTGCTGTTTGGTATCTCCAGATACCTTCCTTTATAGATGCCACCGATGATTCTAATCATACTTTTTGATTTCCTTTGTCAACCTGTCCGAAATCATGACAAGGATATGTCTCAGCTTCTGATACCTATCAAGATATTCTGCCATGAGAGGATTCCTTCTTAGTTCCTCATCCTTTTGATTCGATAGGACAAGATAATCATGTTTCTTCTTCTCGTCTGTTTCCTTTTCGGCCATGGCAATATAAGAGTCCCGTTCTTCCGAAAGGGAGACAAGCCTGTCATCCTGATAGATTTTCTCTGACAGCTTCTTCATCTCCTGATAAATTCTGGAGTTTTTGAAGGATTCCAGGAACTGGAATTCCTCATTCATGAATTCGATTTCTTCCATAGCAAAATAATTATACGGATATTGCATATCAAATTCAAAAATTTTGCTATAATTATTTCCAGTATGAAATTATTTAAAATCTATACCGTCGATGACCCAGTGGTTCATCAGAAAGCCAAAGAAGTATCTTTCCCGATTTCAGATGAAATCAGGCAGACCATCCTGGATATGGTCGAATATCTGAAACTATCCCAGGACGACAAATTCGCCAAGGAACACCACATCCGTGCCGGTATCGGCATCGCTGCTCCCCAGATTGGCATATCCAAGCGTTTCTTTGCCATCTGCATGGATGACAATGACAAGCACTATGAATACGGGCTTGTCAATCCAAAGATTGTCTCCTCTTCCGTAAAGAAGGCTGCCCTTGCCAATGGCGAAGGCTGTCTTAGCGTTCCCAAGGATGTACCTGGGCTTGTCTATCGCTATTTCAAAGTCACCATCGAAGCCTATGATGTCTTATCCGACAAGAATGTACGACTTCGCCTGTCCGGATATCCTGCCATCTGTTTCCAACATGAATACGACCATCTGGACGGGGTCCTCTACATCGATAAAATCGACAAGAAGGATCCGTTCCACGTCGATCCGGATGCTGTCATGATTGAATAAAGCGTTTTCGATGAACAAAGGTTTACATGTTGCTCTGTTTTTTATAAAATAAAACCAATAATACTTTTTTTGATTGGAATTTTATCATTTCACATTTTTATTTGAGGTACTACTATGTCTGAAAACAAAAAAATCACATCTCCTGTACAAATCTATGCCTTAGGCGGTCTCGGCGAGGTCGGCAAGAACATCTACTGCATCGAGAATGACAACAGCATTCTCATCATTGACTGCGGTGTCATGTTCCCGGATGATTCCATGCCAGGAATCGACTATGTCATCCCTGATTTCACCCATCTGGTCGAAAACCAGAACAAAATCAAAGGTCTTGTCATCACCCATGGACACGAAGACCATATCGGTGGCATTCCTTTTATTCTCAAGCAGATCAACATTCCTGTCATCTATGCTCCTAAGATTGCCTGTGCCTTGATTCGCCACAAGCTGGAAGATGCAAGGATTCCCACCAAGACGCCCATCAAGGAATACGATGAGGATGATGTCATCAAATTCGGTGACTTCACCGTCGAATTCTATCACGTCACACATTCCATTCCTGATTCCTTCGGTCTCTGCATCACCACTCCGCAGGGAACCATCGTCGAATCCGGTGACTTCAAGATCGACCTCACTCCTGTCGACCATGACTTCGACATATCCAAGCTTGTCCATTTCGGTGACAGGGGAATCGACTTGCTGATGGCCGATTCGACCAATGCCGAAAAGGAAGGCTACACCAACTCCGAACATACCGTCTTGCGCGGAATCGTCGATGTGTTCAACGAAGCCAATGGACGTCTCATCATCTCCACCTTCGCCTCCAACATCTCCCGTATCGAGCAGATCATCGAAACCTCCATCCGTTTCAAGAGAAAAATCTTCATCTTCGGCCGCTCCATGGAATCCAACATCGATGCAGCCAGGGAATTCGGATATATCCATTGTCCGGACGAATATCTTGCCAGACCGGAAGAACTCAAAACCACTCCGCCTGACAAGATCACCATCCTTTGCACTGGTACCCAGGGTGAACCGATGGCCGTCTTATCCCGTATCGCCAGAGGCGATCACCGCTTCATCCACATCATTCCCGGAGATACGGTCGTCTTCTCTTCCAGTGCCATTCCAGGCAATACTGGAAGCATCAATGCCCTCGTCAACCAGCTGACAAGGCTCGGTGCCGAAGTCATCACCAATTCAGCCTTCACCAATCTGCACGCTTCCGGACATGCCTCCAGACAGGAGATGAGACTCCTCCAAAAGCTTGCCAGGCCGAAATATTTCATGCCTGTCCATGGCGAATACAGAATGCTCAAGCTCCATGCCAGAATCGGTGTGGAATGTGGACTTCCTCAGGATCATACCTTCGTTTGTGAAAACGGAGACGTCCTCAACCTCATCAACCACAAGGTGACCAGGGGCGGAAGCGTCCATGCAGACAGCATCTACATCGACGGAAAATCCCCTGTCGGCATCTCTACCAGCGTCATCAAGGATCGTTCGACTTTGATCAACGAAGGCATGGTTTCCGTCTTCGTCGTCATCGATCCGAAGAAGAATGCACTGATTGCGACTCCGGTGGTCGAATCAAAAGGATTCATCTCTTCCAACAAGAAGGGGCTCCAGAAGAAGGCCGGTGAGCTCATTGCCATCGACATCACCAAGCTCCTCACCTCCGACAGAAAGGTCACATACATGGATATCAAGAACACCATCAAGGCTACCACAAGCCACTTCCTTTACAGGGAGTCCCATCGCAATCCGATGGTCATTCCTGTCATCCTGACCTATGACAAGGAGGCAGCCATCCAATGATCATCCTTGCCAGCCAGTCACCAAGAAGGAAGGAAATCCTCAAAGAGATTCTGGGAGACACTCCCTTCGTCTGCATTCCCTCCAGCTTTGACGAAAGAAAAATCCATGAAGATGATTTGAAAGCTCTCTGCCTTGAAGAAGCCAGAGGCAAGGGTCTTACCGTAGCAAAGGATCACCCTTCAGACATCATCATCTCTTCCGATACCATGGTCTCCTACAAGGGAGAGCAGCTCGGCAAACCAAAAGACCACGACGATGCCATGAGGATGCTTCGTGAGCTTTCCGGAAACACCCACGAAATCGTCACTGCCTATTCCATCTTCAAAGGTAAAACCGAATTGCGCCATCGTGTCGTCGTTGCCAGGCTCTTCATCGAGAAGATGGCCGATGCCGAAATCGAGATGTATCTCGATACCGGTTCCCCTTATGACAAGGCCGGCGGATATGGCGTCCAGGATACCGACTTCATCAACTCGAAGATACTCCAAGGTGATATGTATACCATCATGGGGCTTCCAAAGCAGGAACTTGAAGACGACCTTTACGACTTAGATATTCTCAAAGACTGAAATAAGCCATCTTCCCAAATTCAATGGGAGGATGGCTTTTTATGTATATGAAATATCCAAAGCGTTTTTTATTTCTGCTTATCGATGTTTTCTTTCAGAAGCCTGGAGAACTCTTCACTCTTGGAGCCGATGACAAAGACGATCTTGCTTCCCATATACATGACAGAAGAAAGCTCCTTGTTGATGGCCTCCTTGTCGATGAGTTCGGGATTTTTAAGAAGGACGGTGACTCTGCTTCCCTGTTGGGAGATTGAGACGATGTTGTCGTTTCCACCGAAGCAGGTGGACAGATTCCCTGCGCTCTGTTCGACTCTCTCATTGGCCTCCTCATCCGATTTGCGGATTTTGGAAAGACGGACTGCTCTGACGACAAGAAAGACGATCAAAGCGACAACCAATATACCGACGACCACGGAAACGGAAATGATGACAGCCTTATTCATGATTTATGATTCCTTTCCAGAAAGATTCTTTCTGAGCCTTACGATCTGAGACGACTTCCGAAGATGAAGAAGAGAGACGGATTCATTTCCCTGATGGGTGAAAGTGAAATTCTGTCCGATGAATTCCGGCTTATGTTCACCATCGATATAGACCATGGTTTTCTCTACATCACGGACATGGATCTGAAGCTTTTGCCTTCCTGAGAGGATGGCCTTGGCAATCGGATTCACATAGAGCCTGTTCCTGCAGGGAGCCAGGATGCTGAACTGATAGATGTCTGAGGTGTTATCAAGGACAAGCGGAGATCCAAGGCTTGAAAGAAAGCCTGAAGAACCACATGGTGTCGAGACGACAATGCCGTTGCACCGGTTGTCCGTCAGAAGTTCTCCGTCGACATAGACATCCATGAAGACGGTCTCCCCGGATTGGATGGCAAGATCGTTGATACAACGGAATTCCTTCCCATCGATGTTGATTTCATATAGAGGAAGCAAGTCAGGAACACCTTCCTCATTCAGGATATCCCGGATGAAGGCTTCTTCCTCTCCGATGGAATAATCGGAATAGAAGCCAAGGTGTCCGGTGTTGAAAAGAAGATAGCGGACATCATCCAAGGATGCCATCCTATCATGGACCGCTCTCAGAAAAGAGCCGTCACCGCCTAGGATGATGACAAGTCTAGGGTTTGCTTCATCTTGGACAAAGCCGTTTTTTTCAAGGGCGGTAACAATTTTCTCTGACAAGGCAGCATTGTTCTCCATCCACTTGGAATATATCATGAAATGGGTTGGTTTCATCGAGTGCTATCTCTTTTTATTTTCCTCGCTTTATTGTATCATATTAGCGTTAAAAAAGAGGTTTCAAATATGTCAAGCACAAACATTGAAATTGAAGCAAAGGTCCTTCTCTCCAAGGAAAACTATGACAAGCTCGTCAAGGGCCTGAAGTTCCCTGAAGAACGTACCAAGCAGACCAACTATTATTTCGACAGCAACGATCAGATTCTGAAGAAATACGGAATGATCCTTCGTATCCGTGAAACCGATAAGAAGTTCGTCTTCACCATGAAGGCTCCGTTAAGCGAAGGCCTTCTTGAAAAGAACCAGAACCTCAGCGACAGACAGGCTGAAGATCTGATCGACCACAACATCTTCCCGGAAGGTGACATCAAGAACTTCCTGGATATTCTCCAGATCGATTCCGGAAAGCTTCATGTCCTTGCCACCCTGACCACTGCCAGAAGACACATCGAATATAAGAACACCAAGGTCGATATCTCCCAGAACACCTATGGAAACCACGTCGACTATGAGCTTGAATGCGATTCGGATTCTTCCTTCCGCTCCAAGGATACCATCAAGGAAATCTGTGGAAAATATGGCATCCGCTATTCCTTGAACAAGGTTTCCAAGGAAGAAAGAGCCATCACTGCAGCTTTAAACAAATGATATGTGTCCATCCTCTGGATGGACTTTTTTGAAAGGAAAGAAAAAAATGAAACAGGAAATCATCGAAAAATACGCTGAACTGATTGTCAGGACCGGAGCCAATGTCCAGAAGGGACAGTATGTCGTCATCCGCACCGGAGTCTTTGAGGAAGACTTTGCCGCCACCGTGGCCAAGGAATGCTACAAGGCAGGAGCAAAAAGAGTCTTCATCCACTGGCAATCAGCAAAGCTTGACCTCGTCGATAATCGCTATGCCGATGAAGAAGCACTAAAAGAGGTACCTCTCTTTGAAGAGGAAGCACATCGATTCATGCTTGAAAAGCTTCCCGTCCTCATCTGGCTTGACGGAGACAATCCAGATGGTCAGAACGGACTGGACAATGACAAGGCAGCCAGAATCCGCAAGGCCAGACATGCCATCCTAGGAAAATACCGTGACCAAAGGGAGAACCATTTCCAATGGGTCATCGCCGGTGTCCCATCGCTTCCATGGGCAAAGAAGATCTTCCCTGACCTTCCTGATGAAGAAGCCATCGAAGCCTTATGGGAGAAGATTCTCTATACCTCAAGAGCACTGGATGGGAACGGCATCGAAAACTGGAAGAAGCATAATGAGGATTTGAAGAAGAAATGCGCTTATCTCAATTCCCTGCGGTTGAAGAAGCTCACCTATCATTCTTCCAACGGAACCGACTTCTGGGTTTCATTGATTCCCGGGGTACGCTTTGAAGGCGGTGATGAAAAAACCTTGGAAGGTGTCGTCTATTCTCCCAACATTCCAAGCGAAGAATGCTTCACTTCCCCAAGGAAAGGGGAGGCTGAAGGCATCGTCTATGCAACCAAGCCGCTTTGCTATCAGGGACAGATGATCGAGAACTTCTCCATCCGTTTCCATAAAGGAAAAGCCGTGGAAGTCCATGCCGAAAAAGGACAGGAAGCATTGGAATCCATTCTTCATTTGGATGAAGGAAGTGCCTACTTGGGAGAATGCGCACTTGTCCCTTATCATTCTCCCATCAATCTTACCAATATTCTTTTCTTCAACACACTCTATGATGAGAATGCAGCCTGCCACCTTGCCTTAGGGACAGGATTCAGCAACCTCTATCCGGATTTTGAAAAATACACGGATGAACAGATCCGTGGCTTTGGCATCAACTATTCCCTCTCCCATGTCGACTTCATGATCGGAAGCAAGGACATGGAAATCAAAGGCACCAAGGAAGATGGAAGCAAAGTCCTCATCTTCAAGGATGGAGACTGGGCTTTCTGATTTCAAAAAAATTACAATGCTACCTCTTCCTCGATGAGCTTCACTTCATCGATTCTTTCGTTTGTCTTCAATGCGATAGATAGGGCATAGCCATGAATGACAAAACTCTTCACCTGATAGGTTTCTTCTTGATAGGAAACACTTCCCTCCAAAGAAGGGACTGCCTTGATGTCATTGCCGATGAGGCCAAGTCCGCTTGCCTTTGACAAGGCTTCCTTCCTGGTCCAAAAAAGAAAGAAGTCCTGATCATCATGGATAAGACCAGATTCCTTCTCACTGAAAGCATACGGAATCAGCTTTTGTCGACGCTCTCTTATTTTTTCAATGTCGATTCCACATGGAACATCAGAGACAAGGAAGGCAACATAGGAGCAGGAATGGGACAAATTGAAAAAGATACCATCCATCACCGGCTTGTGATATTTCGTGAATGACAGCATCCGGTCACCTGGAAGGTATCGCTTCAGGAAATAACCTGATCCTATCTCCTGAAGTCTCTTCTCCTGCAGAAGCATACCCATGGCCTTCTCTTTTCTTTCTGGAGAAATATAAGAAAGAAGCTGTTCTTCCTTTTCCTTGATTTTATCGATGGAAAGGACTCTTACCTGTAGATTCATATTTCAATTATATTGCAAACCAGGACAAAATCACTATAATTTCCTTTGTAGCGATTCAGGGAAAGGTGAAATTCCTTCTCGGCGGTATACCCCGCGCGGACTTGTTCCATGATTTGGTGAAATTCCAAAGGCGACAGTAAAGGCTGGATAAAAGAATGGCTGACTGGTTTTTTTGCATCACAAGAATTCCAAATCCCTGAGGCGCCTGAGTCTCCGGGATTTTTCTTGGAGAAGAAAGGACCTTACATTATGAGAAGAAGCAGTTCCGAAGTCGTCACCCGTCTATGTACGATTGCCTTGCTTTCTGCATTGGGCTTCGTATTGATGGCCTTTCTAAGGATTCCCTATCCGCCTGCACCATGGCTGATGATCGAATTCTCGGATGTTGTCGTCTTGATTGCCTATGCGATGTACGGACTGAGCGGAGGATTGATGGTCAGCATCTTCAAGACGCTTCTTGACATGGCCGTTCATGGACTGACCGGAGCATACGGCATCGGAAACATCACTGCCTTTGTCACATCACTTTGTTTTGTCTTAGCCTTGTTCATGGCAAGCCATCTTCTGAAGCTTTTTAAAAAGGGTCTTCCGTTTCGTATCCTTGGATACCTCTTCATCACCATATTGGTAGCAACCCTATTGACTCTTTTAAACGTTCTGTTCATCACACCGACCTATCTGACAGGGACATTTACCACATGCTTTGATTCACAGGCTGTCCAGTCTGTCATCAACGGCTTCAACGGCATGGGCATAGAAGGAAACGTCTATTTCCTTTTGATCTTCATCATCTATTTCCCGTTCAACCTTCTTAAAGGAGCCTGCATCTGTGCCATCTATGAACTCATCTTCAACAGGCTCATCTTCGTCCTGATGGAGAGGTCTCCAAAGATGAAGAAGTACTTCCTAGGCTCCATCTTCAAAAAGAAGGAGAATATAGAAGATTCAGGCAAGAACAAGGAAAAAGACACCGATAAGAAAGCTACAAAATAATTTGCTTTTCATCCCTTCTCCTCCTACAATATTTCCAAATCGGAGGAAATCTTTATGAAGTCTGCTGCAAAAGTATGTTATTTGGTTTCGTTCATTCTGTCGATCGGTCTATGTATCGGGTATATCATCGGCTTCATCATCTTCATGTGTCTTGATGTCGAGACCTATGCCCGTGCCATCTGTGCAGCTTCCGATATGCAATACAGTGAAATCGTCCTTGCTTCCGTAAGCGTGACCATGACCATCCTGAGACTGACGTTCGGTGTTCTTGTCTTCGATTCACTCTGCTCCATCGGTGTTTCCTTATATGGTTATCTTTCCTATGACAAGAGCATAGAAAAGGGAGGTCTCTTCTTTCCTGTGTTATCCATCGTCATCGGCTTCATCGGAAATATACTTCTTCTCATTTCAGGAATCCTTTACCTCATCGACTCGGGACTAAGAAAGAAAAATCAGACTTATCAAGCCTAGGCACAAAGCCTGGGCATTTTCTTTTCAGCTTCCTATATGACTTATACATATAGACTTGAAATCTTGATATGTCTTTGACGCCAAAAAAGAAAGCGCAATCATGGACAAACACCTATCTTTGAGTCAAAGAGAAGCCCCTTTTTTTGTCAGTTCCCTTGTTTTCCTAAAATATCAAATTAAAATACTCCTTGTTTTTAGGAGGATATAAATAGTATGGATGTCATCAAACAAGTATTGACCGATCAGAATTTCCTTGGAGCTATCTTAGGATCGGTTGTATTCATCCTGCTAGGATTCTTCCTACGGCAAAAGAACATCATCTCAAAGCACGGAAAAAGCGTCTTGAATGCCATCGTCATGAAGATCGCCATTCCCTGCATGGCCTTCTGTGCCTTCATGTCCGATTTCTCTTCTTCGGATTTCGTTTCCAATATTCTCATCTTTGTCTTTGATATCGTATTCTATCTGATCTTCATCCTTATCGGAAACCTGATCTTCATCAAGTTCGACAAGGAAAAGAAGACCATCTATTCCATCTTGATGGCTGTCGGACAGCTGACGCTGTTTTCCATGCCGATTCTCCAGGCCGTATATGGACTGGATTCCGGCGTTCTGATTCCTGCCAGCATGATGTCCATCGCCTTCCGTCTCGTCGTCTATATCTACTCTTATATTGCCATCACCGGTGAAAGGATCACCAAGGACAACTTCGGCAAGACCATGAAGAACATCTTTGTCAACCCTGTCATGATCTGTATGTTCCTAGGTCTCATCATCTGGGCTACTCAGAACGTCGTCTTCCAGGTACAGGTCGGAGATGCAACCTACGGATTCACCAGAATCGACAAGACGCTTCCTGCCTTATATAAGGTATTCCAATACGGAAACAATCTTGCCACGCCTCTTGCGATGCTTCTGATGGGTGTCACCCTTGGCGAAGCAGACTTCCTTACGGCAATCAAGAACAAATATGCCTGGCTCATCGCCGTCTTGAGAACCTTTGCCATTCCGCTTTGCATCCTTGGCATCTGCACGCTCTTGCAGGCCACCCATGTCTTCCAATTCAGTGAAATACAGCTTGCCGCCATGGTCATCGGAAATGCCGCACCGACAAGTGCCGTCGTCGTCGTATACTGCGTCAACTACAACAAACAGGCCTATATCGGAAGCGACTGTGTCATGCTGTCGACCATCCTTTCCGTCATCGGAATGCCGATTTTCTTCGTTCTTGTCAAGCTCTTCATGACCTTCCCGATCTTTGCCTGATACATATCGATTTACAAATCCGAAAAGTCTTTTTCACATAATTGCAAAAAAGTAAAACGATTTAATTTTGCTCTTCCCCTTCTTCTTTTAAAACGCTTACATAGTCTATAGAATGAACATAGATTCAACGTCTCAGAGGTACACTTCAATGAACAGAAAAAATCGTGAAAACGGAATACTGCTTCCTGTCTCCAGCCTTCCTTCCGACCATGGCATCGGAACCCTGGGAAAAGAAGCTTTCTCTTTTGTTGATTTCCTTTCCCAATGCCATGTGAACATCTGGCAGATGCTTCCACTCAACGTGACAAGCTTCGGCGACTCACCCTATCAGTCCCCTTCTTCAAACGGTCTCAATTATTACTTCATCGACTTGGACATCCTCATCAAAAAAGGATTGCTGAAGAAAGCCGATGTCGAGTCCGGTGATTTCTTCACGGACGAAAGAAGGGTATCCTATGGAATGCTCTTTGAAAAAAGAATCAAGCTTCTCAAAAAAGCCTTCGACCATTTCCCAAGACATGACAAAGAATTCCTGAGTTTCGAGAAGAAAGGCGAATTCCGTGATTTTGCTTTCTTCATGACCATGAAGGAGCTTCATGGATTCCGTCCATGGTATGAATGGGATGAGAGACATTACACACCCACGCTCGAAGAGAAGGTCATCTCCAGCCATCAGGATCTATATCTCTTCTACATCTGGACACAATATGAATTCCTGGATGAATTCCATGCGCTGAAGAAATACGCCAACGAGAAAGGCATCCGTCTGATGGGCGATATGCCTTTGTATCTGGCTTTGGATTCCGTCGAAGCCTATAAATATCCGGAGATGTTCCGGTTTGACGAAAACCACAATCCTACCATCGTTGCCGGATGTCCGCCGGACTACTTCAATGCCGATGGTCAGCTGTGGGGCAACCCCATCTATGACTGGGATTATATGAAGGCTACCGGCTATGCCTGGTGGAACAGACGCATCGAGAACAACCTCAAGCTGTTCGACATCCTCAGAATCGATCACTTCCGCGGAATCGCCGCCTACTACACCATTCCCTATGGTGCCACAAACGCAAGGAAGGGTGAATGGCTTGATGGTCCGGGAATGGATCTGTTCCGTGGCAAGGAAAACCTTCCTATCATCGCGGAAGACCTCGGCTTCATGGATGACAAGGTAAGGGAACTTCTCAGGGAGTCCGGATATCCGGGAATGAAGGTGCTCGAATTTGCCTTTGACGGACATTATGACAACGAGCACAAGCCTTCCCAGGCAAAATACAACTATGTCTGCTATACCGGTACCCATGACAACGATACCATCAAAGGATATATCGAATCTCTTTCCAAGGCAGACCTTGATACCTTCAAAAAGGATTTGAAGAAGGAATGTGACCTCTTTGCCGTCGACTATCATGACGAAGACAACAATGCCCTGACCAGAAGCGTATGCCAGCTATGCTATGCCTCTCCCTGCAGGATTGCCATCATTCCCTTTGCCGATATCGCATGCTTCGACAGTGAAGCGAGGATGAATGTTCCGGCAGAGCTTTCCGGAAAGAACTGGACATTCCGCTATCTGAAGAGCGATTTCAACGAAGAAGTCAAGCAGTTCTTGAAGGATTCCATTGAAAAATACGGTCGTTAAGATATATTATAGGCTTCCATATCGGAAGCCTTTTTATTAGCATTTGATATTTGAATATAAAATTGGAAGCATACCTATCCTTAAAAAACTATCAAAGCTGATATCCATAAAGAATGAATCCAGCAAAACAGACGAATACCATTCTTAGTGCAAGGTAAGGATGATATTCATCTTCCTATCATCATGAAAGCTAAAACCAGTCGATGAATCCAGGACAGGTGACCTATTTATCAATCAAAGGCATGGAAATCGATATATTTCCATGCCTTTTCATTTTGCTTCCCTTATAATAAAGATGTTCATATAGAGGTAGTACCATGTCCAGAATCATTCTTGTCGGCGGAGGTTCATCTTCCGGTAAATCCTATATCACGACCAGCGTCATCAAAAATCTCAACACCGATGAAATCACCAGGATTTCCATCGATGATTTCTATAAAGACCAGAGCAATATCTCCATGGAAGAAAGAATCAAGGTCAACTATGACCATCCCAAGGCATTTGACTGGAAAATGATGAGAAAGCAGATTTCGGATCTGAAGAATGACATCCCCATCGACAAGCCCATCTATGATTTCACCATCCACAATCGAAGTGACAAGACAGAACACATCGTTCCAAAGAAGCTTGTCATCGTCGAAGGCATCATGGCCCTTGTCGACAAACAATTGAGAGAGCTCGGCGATCTGAAGATTTTCATCACGGCAACACCGGAAGTCCGATTCCTGCGTCGCTTCATCCGTGACCATACGGAAAGAAAGAGAAGCTACGAAAACATCGTCAGCCAATACATCACCACCGTCGCTCCGATGTATGAAGAAATCGTCAAACCGTCAAGCAACTATGCCGATCTCATCATCAACAACGATGGAGCCATCGCAAACCTTGCCATGGATGTCCTCTCCTGCGTCTTCAAGGATCAGCTGGAAAAGGCAACCGATGGAAAACCGCACATCAACAAGCCCTCCAATGAATTCTCTGAAGAAGTCCTTAACAGGGTCTTCCAGAGCGCGACAAAATAAGGTTCCGACCAATAATATAGCTCATTTGATTCTCTTGACGATTCTACGATGCACATAAGCCGTATCATTGGGCTGAAGTTCAGTCTCAACAAGGTCAGCAAGGACTCCGGAAGAGAAACGGAATTCATCCGAGAACTTCAGATACTTGTTGACGAATTTCTTGCTTTCGATGAGACGCAAGGCAATATAGGCACGGCAAAGATAATAATAGGTGCTCTTTTGAGGCTCCCAGATTCTTGCCGTGATATAAGTGTAAAACCTGCTATAGCTTCTATCGGCCCTGTTGGAAAGATAGGCTTCATATTCATGGGCAAGATTCTTTGCATACTGAAGATTCAGTTCTTCATGGAAGAGATCCGCTTTCTCTGACAGGATCTTGTCATATTCTTCTTCCAAAGGTTTCAGTTGCTTGAGGATTTCCCTCTTCTGGGCACGGGCTTTCTTCAGCTTGTTCTCCAGGATTTCGTCTTCCTTCTCGCCAAGAGCATCGTCATACCGTTCTATCCTGGCCTTGACCAATCTAAGTTTCTTCTTCAAATCACTGATCTCACCCTTCATCTGAGGAAGGGACTTCTGGTTATTCTCATCCATGTTTCTTTTCTCCTGACATCATTGTAAGAGAAATCCATCCATTATGGAACCGAAATGAAAAAAATCGTTGACTATTGATATCAAGTAGAGTAGAATTATCTTCGCTTGAAAGCTCAAGCAAAACTTTTGGGGCTGTAGCTCAATTGGGAGAGCGCCTCCATGGCATGGAGGAGGTCGAGGGTTCGATCCCCTTCAGCTCCACCAAAAATGATTGGAGATGAACCACCTTTAGAGTTCCATAAAGCAAATGGCTTCCTAGGTTTGGTTCTTGAACGGCATCCTAAGTAATTGGGGTGCCTTTTTCGTTTTGTTAGTTGAATTGGCATGCGCATTTCAATCTAGAGAAAATGAAATTTATGCGTTTTTAAGACGGTTAGCGACACTTTAGCTCTTTAGTTTGCCGATAAGCCAGTGTTTGTTGTTCCATCATTTGAACTAAAAATGGCATAGAGCTTTTTGCTATGGGCGTTAAGGAAATATTGTTTAGTGCGTTATGTATCTTGAAAGAGACAAATTTGCATTTAAAAAAAGCATTCAAATAAACGGACAATATACGGACATTTTATTGAATATATGTCCGTTTAATGATAAAATGCAACCGAAAGAACGAGATATTTTTATATGGATAAGTTTATTGAGTCTGATGGAGTTGAGTTGAAGGAGAAATTCAATGATAAATTCGTCAAGGAAGTTGTGGCGTTTTTGAACACCAATGGAGGGAAAATTTTTATTGGAGTCACTGATGATGGTTTTGCTGTTGGAGTAAAAAATATTGACGAGACAATGAGAAAAATATCCGATGTTCTTACTACCCAGATTGAACCGCAGCCAGAAGATGAAGTAGATATCAGGGTTGTTTTTGCGGAAGGTAAAAGCGTTTTAGCTATCGATATTAAAAAAGGAAAGTTTTCACTCTATTGCATCAAAAAATATGGATATTCAGCCTCTGGTTGCCTTGTTCGCGTAGGAACGACATGTAGAGAAATGACCGATCAGCAAATTCATAGGCGTTATCAGCAACGTTTCTTTAACTCCGATATTTTGTCGTCATCGACGAGCTCTAGGCAGGATTTAACGTTCAATGTTCTGAGACCGCTTTATGTGGAAAAAGGTTTTATCCTTCATGATGAAACGTTTGCTAAAAATCTAGGGTTGCTCACAGATGAGGGAAAATACAATGTTATGGCGGAGCTATTGTCTGATCAGAATCGCTTTTCATTCATTTTCGTCAAATTCGCAGGTGAGGATAAATCGGCAATTTCCCAGAGAAGCGATTATGGCCGGAAATCAATACTTTTCGGATATGAGCAGATGATGAATCGAATTTCAGCGGAAAACATATGCCTATCGGACACCACGGTTAGACCTAGAGTAGACACATATTGTTACGACTATGACAGCGTGAACGAAGCGGTCGTCAACGCAATTGTTCACAATGATTGGAGCATTAGCGAACCTCAGGTGTCTTTCTTTTCTAATCGTATTGAGATTTTGTCACATGGTGGGCTTCCTTATAATCTTAGCCTAGAAGACTTTTTTGCCGGAGTAAGCCGACCTAGGAACGAAAAGTTAATGCGCATTTTTTCTGACCTTGACATCGTTGACCATACAGGTCACGGAATTCCGATTATTGTTAAAAGATATGGCAAGAATGCCTTTGAAATCACAGATTCGCATATTATCGTCACAATACCTTTCGATGAGAAAGTAGCTGTATCGTTGAATGCCCATTTAAATGTCGGTACAAATGGCGGCTTAAGGGCCAAAGACACAGCCTTTACCGTTCTTAGCGAAATTCGCAAGAACCCATCGTCAACGGCGGAAGAAATCGCCTGTAATATTGGGAAAAGCAAAAAAACCGTTGAGCGCTATTTTTCTGCTCTTCAAAAGGAAGGCGCGATTCTTCGTGTCGGTTCCAAGAAGAACGGACATTGGAAAGTTGTTAAGTAAAAGGCCAGCAATTCAATTCTATCGACGTTTCCTCCACCAAAAAGATTTCCAAGCGAACCGGTATACGTTAATTGCAACGGATATCTAGGTGTCGTGTTCAAATGGCGTCCTTAACGGGACGTTTTTTTGTTTGTTTACAATGACATTTACAGTGACTTTTACAGTGACATTCTAACTAATAAACGGACAATATAGGGCCATTTTATAGAAAATGTCCGTTTAACGATAGAATAATCTTGTTATCTTTTCCATCGCTGACAACACGGATAAAGCTGCATACTTCTTCAAACGTATCATCTCCACAGGCGATATCATCTATTATTCTTCCAACCTGTCTGAAGCCATAGCAAAGACCATTGTCATTCCCAATGATGGAAGCAAGACCAAGTATGACGAAAGCATCCAATGGTAGATGTTTCTTCGTATGACTCTATACTCAACTCTCGTTTTGATTTATAATCTATAGGCAATCAAAGAATTGCAAAAAGAGGTACTGTTTTATGAAAATCAATCTGGAAGTAAAGAAAGCATTGGAAGAAGGAAGACCTGTCGTAGCACTGGAATCCACCATCATTTCCCATGGCATGCCATATCCGAAGAACGTCGAATGCGCTCTCGGTGTCGAGAAGGTCATCCGTGACAATGGTGCCATCCCTGCCACCATCGGTATCATCGAAGGAGAACCGATTGTCGGTATGACACCGGAAGAAATCGAACTCCTCGGCAAGACCAAGGGCATCGAAAAGGTCTCCAGGAGAGACATTCCCGTCATCTGTGCAATGAAGAAGTGGGGTGCAACGACCGTTGCAACCACCATGATCTTTGCCAAGATGGCCGGCATCGAATTCTTCGTCACCGGCGGTATCGGCGGAGCTCATAGAAAAGCCAACGTCACCTTTGATATCTCTGCCGATCTCGATGAACTTGGAAAGACCGATGTCACTGTCATCTGTGCAGGTCCGAAGGCCATCCTTGACCTTGGACTTACCCTCGAATATCTCGAGACCAAGGGTGTTCCGGTCCTCGGATACAATACCGACAAGCTTCCGGCCTTCTTTACCAGAACAAGCGATTTCAAGGTCGACTACAACGTCAAGACTCCTCTTGACATCGCCAAGATTGTCAAAGCCAAGAGAGACTACCATCTTGAAGGTGGTGTCCTTGTCACCAATCCGATTCCGGAAGAATATTCTCTTCCTGCCGAATACATCAATGCCGAAATCGACAAGGCTATCGCTGAAATGGAAGCCAAAGGCATCAGAGGAAAGGATGAAACCCCGTTCCTTCTTGCCAAGATCGTCGAACTTACCGGCGGAAAGAGTCTGGAAGCCAACATCCACCTTATCATGAACAATGCCAAACTTGGTGCTCAGGCTGCCGTCGAATACGCCAAGCTCAGAAAGTAACATGTCTGATACAATGCTCCTCTTTGGAGGCTCCAACATCGATTACATCGGAACAAGCGATGAGAAACTGATCGACGGAGTTTCCAATATCGGAAGCGTCAGCATCTCCTTCGGCGGAGTGATGAGAAACATCGCCGAGAATCTTGCCAGGCTTGGAAACCACATCGATTTCGTGACTGCCATCGGAAAGGATTCCCTTGGCATCAAGCTGAAAGAAGCTTTGCTATCCTTGGGAATCCATATCCATTCTCCAGAGAGCGACCTCATGACAGGTTCCTATCTTGCCATCAATGACTCGAACCATGACATGGCCTTGGCTCTATGTGACAACAGGATCATCGAGACCATCAATCCGGATTACATCAAATCCTTGGATGCCTTGATAAAAGGACATGAATATCTTTCCCTGGATGCCAATCTCTCAAAGGAAGCCATCGACTTTCTCTTTAAGAATTACCCACAGAAGAAATTCATCGTCGAAGCCATCAGCCCGGAAAAGGTCGTCAAATTCAAAGACCATCTTTCAAAAATCTACCTGATCAAAGCAAACAGCCATGAAGCTGAGGCCTTGACAGGCAAATCGCTTTCTCCCATCACCATGACCGAGGAGCTGTTGAAGAAAGGTGTAAAAAACGTCGTCCTCTCTTCCGGAGGAGATGACATCCATATCGGCTATGACCAGAACATCATCGAACCGGTACAGGTAAAGCGGGAAACCGAATTTGTCAACACCACCGGCTGTGGAGATGCCTTGACCAGTGGTATCATCGATTATTTCCTCAGAGGCTATTCCCTGAAGGAATCCGTAGAGTTCGGTCAGCTTCTATCCAAGCTGACACTGATGTCACCACACGCAACGACAGAAGAAGTAAAAAAATATAGGCATGACTAAGGTCATGCCTATTTCTTTTGATGGAAACAGTTCCGTCTATTTCAATGTATAGGTCAGAAGAAGGTCTTCCGTATATTGGAAATAGTGATGCAGCTCAAGTCCGTTTTCAGTGACTCCGAAAGTGATGGGATCGCCATAGGACAAATGATAATATCCGTTCTTCTTTACCTTTTCATAGACTTCCTTGGAAGTATACTTTGCCTGGAATGTCAGGTCAAAACCCTCCGGAGTCTTGTCAGACTGGTATTCCAACCATTTTACCTGATTATCGACGACGCGATGATCGAGGTCGACGAAAACACGTATTTCTTCAGCAAGGAATCCGGCAAGGCCGACAAAGTCATAATACTGATAATCCTGTGAATAGGGACTTTGGCAGACCTTGATGGTTTTATCCTCGATACCATAATACCTATCGACATAAAGGGTATCCCCGCTATCATTCTGATAGATGAAGACTTCGGCATAGGTCGAAGAATATCCCGCGGTGACCTTCGTTTTCCCATCTGTGGAAACAATCTCCAATCTGCTGACTTCAATCGTCCCTCCTGTCGGCGCACCACAGGATGAAAGCAATGCAAGAGTAGAAGCAATCAACGCAACTTTACTGATTTTCATATATTTCCTCCTTTATATATGCCTATTTCTTTTGATCCAACAGAACGACACCTTCCTTAGGATTCTCAAGGATGGCTCCGACAATCGGATGTGGAACGTAGGGTTCTTCAAGATATGCGACCTCTTCCTTCGTCAGCTTGACATCCAAGGAAGCAACGGCATCATCGACATAGATAGTCTTGGTCGCTCCGATGATCGGAGCACCGATTCCCTTGAAATACTGCCATGCCAGAGCAATCTGGGACATCTTGCATCCATGCTTCAGGGAAAGCTCCTTGACTCTCTTGACGATTTCCATATCATACTCTTCCATGCGATCATATTTGCCACATAAAGTCTTGTCCGTCTTTCTTCGAAGGGAATCATACATCCATGTGTCTCTGGTAAGATGGCCTCCTGCGAGTGGACTATAGGGCATCAAGAAGACGTCCTTTTTCTTACAGAGAGGTATCATCTCCCTTTCATCTTCCCTATATAGGAGATTGTAATGATTTTCCATGGCTGAGAACTGTGTCCATCCATGTTCCTTTGCCACCATCTGCATGTCATAGAACTGATATCCATACATGGCCGAGGCTCCGATGGCCCTGACCTTTCCTGATCTGACAAGATCATGAAGAGCTTCCATCGTTTCCTCGATGGGTGTCTCATAGTCAAAGCGATGGATGATATAGAGATCAAGATGGCTTGTGCCCAGTCTCCTCAGGGTTCCTTCAATCTCCCTGTTGATAGCCTCTTTTTTCAGCCTTCCAGGATTGAAATAGACTTTGGAGGCGATGACGACCTTGTCTCTTGCAACATTCTTCTTCAGAGCCCTTCCAAGATATTCTTCGCTTGTACCCTTGGAGTAACCATTTGCCGTATCGAAGAAATTGATACCCAAGCTTAGGGCATGTCTTATCACTTCCTCGCTTTTTTCTTCGTCCAGGGTCCAGTCATGCATGGTGCCAGCTTTTCCAAAGCTCATGCATCCTAAGCAGACCTTGGATACTTCAATACCAGTCTTTCCAAGTTCTGTATATTCCATATCCTTTCTCCTTTGTTTCATTATATCATATCGATTCATCATTAAAATGTTGAAAAACAAATCTTGGTTTTAAGTTCGTTTTAACTTCGCCTTCTAGACTGCTATCAAATAACAAGGAGGATTCCCTTATGAAAAAAAGACTTCTTATGACTTTATCCCTTCTTTCTGCTCTTGCCTTGATAGGATGCAAGAATGCATCATCTGATACGAGAAGTTCTTCTGACACATCATCCAAAGGCAATGCATCGACATCGGACACATCCCAGTCAGGAAACACATCCGATACCTATAAAAATACCATCGACACCTATGTCGAACCTGAAATCGAGGCTTTTGAAAGCCAGACGGATGAAGACCTGTCCGACTATGACATCACCGACATCAGCAAGCTGACAAAGAAACTGGAAATCACAAGCGGCGGAACCTATGTTCTGTGCAATGAGAATGATGATTTCCAGGTAGAAGTCAACACTTCTTCCGATGTCGTCTTGATCCTAAATGGTGTCAGCATCAAATCCACTGATGGACCTGCCATCAACGTCGTCAAAGCCAATTCCTTCACCTTGAAGCTTTCCAGTCACACCAAGAATTACCTGGAAGACTCTGAAAGCAACACACTCGACGGAGTCCTCAACGTCAAGAAATGCAATCTGGACATCCAAGGAGACGGATATCTTATCGTAAAGTCGAACGGACTTGTCACAGATGAAATCGAATCCGGCATCGGAATCTACTGTTCCAAGGAAATCGACATCAAGAAGAGTCACATCCAGGTGACTTCATGTGACCACGGAATCAGTGGAAAGACAGGATTGAAGGTGGAAGATGCCTACCTTGATATCACCGCATCCCTAGATGGCATCCATTCCAAGGAAGGTGGATTGTCTTTGAAGAATTCCATCCTGAAGAACAGTTCCAAAGGTGATGGCATCGATGTCACGAATGAGATCGAGATAGATAGTTCTTCCCTCTATATCACAACAGAAGGAGAATTCCTTCTTTATTCCGCATCCCAGGATACGGACGACAGCCTCTATGAAGATAGCCGGTATATCAAAGACGGAAACAGCTACAAGAAGATATCCAAGGATGATATGAACCATTACCAGACGAGGTATTATTTCAAGACCAAATGCAAAGGCATGAAATCGGATACGGGAATCAACATCGATGATTCCACAATCGACATCAATTCATCGGATGATGCCATCGCCTCTGACGGAGACATCGACATCATCCATTCCAAGATTGATATCCATACTTTGGATCAGGGACTCAACAGTGAACAGAACGTCAACATCGGAAGCAAGGAAACGACGACGTTCGATGAGAGCTTCTACATCCGCATCTATTCCTCCTTTGAAGGAATCCAGGGTGCCTATATCAACTTCTATGACGGATATACCTATATCATTTCCGATGACGATGGAGTCAATGCGACAAGCGATACTCTGAATGATGTCAGCATCAACATCCATCAGGAAGCCTTCCTATACGTCAATGCAGAAGGAGACGGAATCGATTCAAACGGTTACGTGACGATGGACGGAGGAACGGCTGTCATATATGGTCCGTCAAGCGGAGGAAACTTTTCTTTGGACTTCGACAAGACCTTTGCTCTGACGGGTGGAAATCTCTTTGCCTTCTCCAATCCGGATATGATTGAGCTTCCGGATAACAGCCAGAATCTTGTCAGCGCAAATACGAATGACAGCTTCGCCCAGAATGAGATGATCACATTGAAAGGGGATGACCTATCCTATTCCTTCTTGCTTCCAAAAGCCTATTCCAGGATGTCCTTCATCGCTTCTACACCTGAGCTGAAGACTTCTTCTACCTATCAGGTCTGCAAAGGAGGGACACCCAAAGGAAGTTTCCACAACGGTGTGCTTCTGGCTTCTGAAACATCCGGAGAGGAAACACTCTATGAATTCACCATCTCTTCTTTGACAACCAACCTTGGAAACGGAAACCAACAGGGCCCTGGCTTCAATCCTGGTGGAAGACCGGGCCGTCCATGATTCCATCCTCATCTGCTTTTTGCTAAAATAATGCCATGAAAATACTTCTTGCTGATGATGAAAAAGACCTTCTTGACGGCCTGTCGACAATCCTGAAGATGAACCATTATGCCGTCGATTGCTGCCATGACGGAGAAGAAGCCATCGCATTGCTCTCCCTATATTCCTATGATGTCGTGATACTGGATATCATGATGCCGAAGAAAGACGGCTATGAAGTCCTGAAGACGATGAGAGACAGGGGTGACCAAACCCCTGTCATCTTTCTGACTGCCAAAAGCGAACTCGATGACAAAATCAAAGGGTTCGATCTCGGAGCCGATGATTATCTTGGAAAGTCTTTTTCAGGAAAAGAACTTCTTGCCAGGATAAAAGCACTTCTCAGGCGTTCATCAAGAATGGAAGGATTCGTCCTTTCCTTTGGCAACACCATCCTCGACACGTCGGATTTTTCTATCCGTAACGGCGAAAAGAAAGAGCCTTTGGTCAACAAGGAATTCCAGATCATGGAATTGCTGATAAGTTCGCCGAAGAAGGTCTTTTCCAGCGAGAAGATCATGGAACATGTATGGCCCTATGATTCCTTGGCGGACATCTCCACCGTCTGGTCCTTCATCTCCAACCTGAGAAGGAAACTGAAGAAGATTGATAGCAACATCCTGATCAAGTCAAACCGAGGGCTGGGCTATTCCCTGGAGGAGAGCCATGTTTAGGAATCTGAAAAGGAAGTTCTTCCTTTTGGTGTCCATCACGACTTTCCTGATTTTGCTTTTGGTGTTCTTGATTCTCAATCTCACCATGAAGGTTACGACGGAGAACAATCTGAAGAACCAGTTTGCCATGATACAGGAAAGGCTGGATGAACCTCATAGACCGGATGGGCCTCACGAAGGTGGCTTCCCACCTAGGTACATCCTTGTCACCCTTGATGGAGATGAAATATCAAGCATCTCTTCAAGCGAAGGATTTCCCCTTGATGAAAACAAAATCAAAGAGATGACCGCACAGGTCATCAGGAAAGAAAAGGGATTCGATCGAATCGAATGCTATTATTATTCCTTCGAGAACTCCAGGATTCTTTATCTGGATGCGACAGCGGATATCAACAGCATGAAGAATACCTTGATGATTTCTCTTATCATCTGTTCTTCTTCCTTCCTGCTGATTTCCTTGTTTGCCTTTCTGATTTCCTCCATGGTCATCAAGCCCTATGAGAGACTGTATCAGAAAGAAAAGACCTTCATCACCGATGCAAGCCATGAACTGAAGACACCCTTAAGCATCATCCAGACAAACAACGAAATCCTGAAGGAGACCTATCCGAATGACAGATGGGTCGACAGCAATCTCGTTCAGACAAAAAGAATGGGGAAACTCATCCATGATCTGATATCCTTAAGCAAGCTTGAAGAACTCAAAGGACGTATCTCAAAGGAAGATTTCTGCCTTTCCGACCTCCTTTTGGATGCCATCGTTCCCTATGAAGGCGTGTTCCAGAAAAAAGGTATCCAGGTAAAAGAAGATGTCACGGATGACATCCATTATGTCGGAAACGAAGAGAGCATCATGAAACTCTTCCAGGTGATGACAGACAATGCCTTAAAATATACTTCACCAAACGGAACATTGAAGGTCAGCCTGAAGGAAGAAAAAAAGGCCGTCCTGATTCTTTTTGAAAACAGCACGACACTAAAAGAAGGTACAGACTTAAGCAATATCTTCGACCGCTTTGCATCATTGGATCCTTCCAGGAGCCGTGACAGCTCCGGCTTTGGCATCGGGCTGTCGATTGCCAAGACGATTGTCGACTGCCATGAAGGAAAGATATCGGCATCGATAAAGGATGGCATGATTCACTTTGAGATAAGACTGAAAAAAATAACTGCAAAGGCTTCTTGAATGATATGAAAGCAAAGCTTTTCCCTCATCAACGAACCATGCCTACCCTCAAGGATCAGCTTATTTTTCAAAGATAATTACTACAAATTCCTACGACAGCCGAAGAAAAAGTAGCTTTCTATCGACATATTTCAAAACCAACTGTCAAAGTTTTATTCCGTGAAACCTGATAGCTATACCACATGAAATATCAAAGTTCCCAATCAGTCCTAAGATAATCAGGCTTGCCTGAATACGTCTAAAGATTCTTGTAATAATCCGTGATATAGTCTTTTACGACAAAAGAGCCATCATTGATCTCAATAAGAGGTCATTCAGCTGCTTGAGAAGAGACAGCATGATAGGCTCTTCCTATTTTTTCCTTGTTGAAGTAACAAGGCATATCATAACAAACTCATAATATCCTTCATACATTTCCGATATCTCCTTGTTCAGTTCACGTATCTTTTCATCGCTATCTAGGATATCGATACCGGTCAAAGGTTCTCCTGTCTGGGTGTTGCTTATTCAAATCGGTCCTTGCATGAAGTCTGATTTAAATTTAACTGTCTTTTCATTTTTCTCCGTATTGATAAAGCAAAAATTTTTATGCCTACAAACGCATCAGTTTCTGTTTTTTTCCATCGGCTTGAATGTAGTCATGAATCTTTTCAGCAAAAAAGTGCAGAAATACGGAAATGTATACACTTTATCATCATAACCTATGTTATTTGCTGACAATTTGAAGCCATAGGCAATATCCCTATATTTATCCAAGGAAATCAAAGAACGCATCGACTTGGAATTACCGCTTCTTGCTTTTACTTCGATAGGAATCAGGTTTTCCGCAGAACGGATAAAAAAGTCTTCTTCAAGCGTTGAATCCTCGCGCTTATAATAATACAGCTTATATCCGGCTTTTACCAAAGCCTCACCGACAACATTTTCATAAAGCGCCCCCTTATATACACCGAGATTTTTATTTGCCCGCAAATCATCCTGTGATTCTTCATCCAAAAGCGAAACAAGCAAACCCGTATCCGCAAAGTACAATTTGAATTTGTCTATATTGCAATTCCCAGACAATGGCAGTTCCGGTGACTCTAAACAGTAACAAGCATTTACGATACCTGCATCAACCAACCATTCTGCACATCCGCGATAATCCTTAAAACGGGCACCTTTTTCAATTTTTGATAGCTGGAATTTTTTATTTTCCTTTGCAAGTTGTGCCGGAATGCTATTGAAAACATTCAATATTCTCGTTTGATCGACTCCTTCTGCATATTTACGGATATCTTCTTTATAATCGGCAATGAGTTGATGTTGCGTATCCAAAGAACCCTCAAATGTCCCTTTTTGAATATAGTCTTTTACTACTGCAGGCATCCCACCTAAAATCACATAATCAAGAAATATTCCATGGAACAATGAAAATTCAAATTCATTGAACGGATTGAGATTCTTCATATGTGAAAGCATATTGTCAATCACATCCTCGTCATAACCCTTGGCCCATAAGAATTCTTCAAAATCCATCGACTGCATTTCATAATCGGTCTTATTGCCAACGCTATTGCTTTCGATTCTTTTGTAATTGAGACCTAGCATGGAACCACTGCAAATCACATCGAATCTCCCGTCTTCATTAAAAAATTTAAGTGATGTCGCTATTTCCGGGAACTCCGTTATCTCATCAAAGAATATAAGAGTATTTCCATCTATGAATTTCTTTGATGGATCCAGCAACGAAATGTTCTTGACAACAGCCTTTGCTCCATAACCATCTATCGTTATTTTCTTGTATTTCTCTTCCTTTACAAAATTGATTTCGACAAAACTCTTATATCCAGCAATTTTCGCAAAATGACGAATAGATTCCGTTTTCCCTATCTGACGGCACCCTCTTACAATAAGAGGCTTCCTACGAGGGTCATTTTTCCAATCTAACAAAAAAGTATCTATTTTTCGTCTTAAATAATCGTTTGACATAGCAGTCTCCTGTTTTGCTTCCATTATAGCAGTCATGAAAATGAGTCGCAAGATTATTCAACACTTTTTTGAGCCACTTTTGACATATCATTTACACTTTTTCTGGCGAGTTTTGCATTGTCAATTACAAAAATCCTTTTTCTTATATAACAAAAGCAAGTTAAAGATTTTATGACAAAAGAAGAAAATAAACCAAGTTGGCTAATATTGTAAACAGCATGATAAAATTCCAGGCAAACCTACACTAATGTTCCGATAAGTTTCATTATCGTTACCTGTTAGCTATCTAATGACCTTCCAATACCCTTTTTTGTTCGTTCCGACTCTTTCTATGAAACCTTTCTCTTCCAAAGAGATGAAGACTCTTGAAACAGTTCTTCTTGATATGTTGAGGTTCACAACCAAGGCGCCATAAGAAACATTCGGATTATTGATTAGCTCTAGCAAGACTCTTTTCTCATTATCCGTCAACTCTGTATCCGATATCTTATCGCAATCTTCATTGATCTTTTCGACATCATTTTTGCCGAAGTTAATTTGTGATGTGACTTTCTCATTAAATGGAATGATGACATTGACGTAAGTATCATGCACGTCAAAGACACCTTTTCCATATTTTTCAATAATCTTAGGGATACCATGGCCGGTATGTTCCACTATTCCAAGCTTCAGGAAAATACGCATAAGAACATTATTTCGGGGATGACTCACACCATTAAAAAAATCATCGATGGTTATTTCTTTTGGAATGCCACCATGTGATGTGATTTCCAGCCTATCGTCATAGAAAGAAACCAACGGTTCCGAAATCGTCCAATCATTATGAACAAAAGCATTGACCAAAGCCTCATTGACTGCATCCATATCATAAAGATACTCATCAACACGAGGCCTTACTGTTGTGTCAGTTACACAAATATTTTCAGCGATAAGCCTGTCCTTAATCCTTTGCAATCCTAATATTATGCTTTGATTGCCATAATCATTTCTTTGAGAGATTGATGCTTTTGTGTTTCCTTTAAACTTAACAAAAATTATCGGAATCATATTTCTATCGGCTAATATTTCAGCCATTAGATTGTATGTTCCATCTTCTCTTTTCAAATTAAAATTACTGCAAAAAGTCGATTCATTTATATGATACCCCTTGCTTACAAGCAAGACTTTCAACATATCGAAAGATAAAGGCGCATAATGGGATGGTGATTTAAGTATATAATCATCATCCACAAAATTCATTTTGTATCTATATTCGATTTCAGCAGTCATCATTTCCTTACACGTGGTGCCAATTCGAACAAGACACCCCTTTGATGAAAAACCATATTTTTTAATACAATAAAGAGGCTTCAAACCACGTTTTACGGAGATTTTAAGAACCGTCTTCCCCTCATCTATTAACAATGATATAGAAATTTCGTTTGAAGGTTCCGGCTCAATTTGAGACGTGATGATATCTGATATCTTCTTTTGTATGTCATCCATGCTGCCGTGCTGAAGACCGATAACGCCACCATTATCATCTATTCCAATTAGAATATCTCCACCATTACGATTCAAAAAAGAAACAATATCCCTAACAACGGTATCAGAATATTTTTCTTTCAATTCCAAATTTTCAGATTCGATATACATGTCAGCAAGTCCCCCCTAAATTAATATTATTATAAATTATTTTTGCCATTTACTAAAGATTTTTGCCATCGGCATGGGATTTTTGCCAAATCCATTGAGATTTTTGCCACATATGCCGGGATTTTTGCCAAATCCATTGAGATTTTTGCCACATATGCTGGGATTTTTGCCATTTGACAAGGGATTTTTGCCATTATGATTAGATAAAGAGATCAAATATATAAAATAAGATTTAACCCTTTGTTATAACGAAGGCATATTTCTGTTGTTTACTAATACATAAAAGCTATTTTTTATCAAAAAAGACATCCCAATTACTTAGGATGCCGTTCAAGAACCAAACCTAGGAAACTATTTGCGTTATGGAACCCTAAGGGTGGTTCATCTCCAATCATTTTTGATGGAGCCGAGCCAACCGGGAGCGAAAACTAATTTGATGAATGGCAGCATTGCTAGCTAACGCTCTATTTTAGGATTTCCCAATAGCCATACTGATTCTTTCCAATTCGTTTAGCAAATCCTTTTTTTGTTAACGATGTGAGTATTCTTTGAATGGTTTTGTCCCCTCTTCCAAGTGCTTTTTCAAGTTCTTCTTTCCGAATTTTGGGGTTTGCCTTAAGCATCTGATAAACGATTGCTTCGTTATCTGAAAGAATTTTTAGATCTGCATGGTCAACCGCTTGAACAAATGATTGGACATTCGGCCGAATAAAATCAAAATAAAACCCATAAGCAGTATTACGAAATTCCCATTCTACCTTTGCTTCCTGGCAAAGTTGATTCATTCTGCGAAAACCCGTGCCTGATTTTTCGACATCTTTGCACCGGAACAGAATGCCTAGCATCAATGGATTCCGCTTAATCGATGCAATATTTTTGCTAATAAAATCATATGGAGTAAGATCATCCGGAAACGATCCTGGGTTATAAATTGTTACTTTATGTGGATGTATATCGATTTCTATCTCTGGATTGCTTCTGTAATCCGCATGTGCAAAAGCATTAATGACCATCTCATGAATAGCTCTTTCAGGAATTTCAGGTGTTTCTAGTCTTTTGCGGGAATTGAAGTCGACACGTGTATTTATATGACTTAAAATATAAACTTCTGCTTCATGAATCAATTGATAAATGTTTCCGTGAAATTCTTTTAAATCGAGGAAAGTGATTTTCTGATCCGTTGCAAAGCAGGCGGCTTTTAAAGAAACAGGATTACCTTTCCCAAAAATAGCATATCCTGCATTGTTAATTGTTTTATCGAAACATACTTCAAGAGTTGTAAGCAATTCCTCTTTGTCATAGGCTTTCATATCTAAGCGACCGCAAGATATGGATTCTTGATAGAAATCTAATAGCGTGGAATCGTCAATGTCATCAATAGTGTGCTTTCCTTCGCTTTCCCAACTAAGTGAATAGACAGCTTTTTTGACTAATCTGACGAGTTCGTCACGACTCATTTTTCTATTTTGAGTTCCTACTCTGGTAAGAAACTTTCCATAGGCAGAATATGGGAATTGTCGTCCAGAAAAAGAAATTTTAATCACTGCTTTATTTTCAATGGGAATGACTTCGATAGTCGGGGTGATTTTCGGTTCAATATCACGCATGATGGATTCTCCTAAATCTTTTAAGGTTGAATCACTGACAATTTGGCCGATTGCATTACCGTTATCTTTCACGCCGAAATAAACAGTTCCATATCCGTGTTTGTTCAAAATGGAAACCATGGATTCAATTCCTTCTCTTTTTTCACCAGTAGACTCTTTAAATTCGGTTATTTCTGATTCTTTGCCAAAGTTCATATTTGTGCCTCCTATTTAAAAATTATATAAAATGTCCAAGCAAATGTCCAAGCAAATGTCCAGGCAAATGTCCAGGCGCTTTTATAAATTATTTCTATATAACAATCAAAAAAAGGCAAGCATATAGCATTTGACAAAGCCATTGTTTGTTGCGAATTCGTTAACAAAAAGTCCGCTCCTTCTGAATTCCTTCACATATTCAAGCCTGTCCTGGTCCGTGGATTTATTCATATGATTCTGTTAATGAGAGAATATCAGCCCGCCATGGCATTGCTACTGAAAAGCTGGGTGTTCTGAATTGACATACAATCAATTTTAGGGCACAAAAAAAGCGGACCGCCATGGATCCACTAATATTGGTTAGTGCTTAAGAATTTCACTAGCATCTAGCCGTATGCCGAAGCAGCCATTAATCAGGTAGACCTGAAGAACAGCAGTTCGACCACCATTCAATTTGGTGGAGCCAACCGGGATCGAACCGGCGACCTTCTCGTTGCGAACGAGACGCTCTCCCAACTGAGCTATGGCCCCGACAATAGTCAATTATAAACAATTGACTATAGAAATGAAAGCATGACTTTATAACTTTCAATCAGCTTCTCAAGAGAGCATGCAGCATTGGCTGCACTCGGTGAAGGCAAGGGAATGTCATCATCTCCGATGTATTTCCGATAGACATCATGGCTTGCCTTACCCGTAGTAAAGACAGCCCTGATATCATGATTCTTCTTTATCTCCTCAATCGTCGTTTTTGTCGATACGACATTGCGGATGCTGGAATCAGAGGATGCACGGATATCACATTCATAGATAGAATCATAGAGTGCAATACGATGTTTCTTTAGAAACACCTTTCTCTCTTCGATGGAGATAGGTTCTTCTTCATGGAAGACTCCAGCCAATATCTTATAGAAGCGATTGGTCTTATGGGCATAATAAAAGTTAGCCTTCCTGGTAGCAATGCTGGGAAGAGAACCTAGTATCAGAATCCTTGAATCCGGATTGACGAAAGGCTTCAGGCTTTCATGCGTGACATGTGAATATTCCATAATCTAAGAAGTGCCTGGCATAGCCAGGCACTGAATCAACTTGTTACTTCTTAAGTTTGATGACGATAAGCTTCTTGTTGGTGATGGCAGAAACGATGAGAAGAACGGCATAGATGATGAAGACGATACCAAGAATCAAGGAAGCATACTGCTGAAGTCCGCCAACATTGAACCAGAGAAGGAATCCGAAGGTGAGAAGCAATGCAGCAAGGACCAGCATGATGACATTGGCCGTCATGAATCTCTTGTTCATGAATCCGGAGAGAGAATCAAGAAGATAGAGAGCACCAAGGACGATCATCAGAAGGGCGATGAGCTGGAAATAACCAGTGAAGAGAGCAAACGGAGAAACCGGAAGAAGAGCAAGGCCCAAGGTAAGAAGGATGGCTCCGCTATATCCGTTGCTTCCGATGAAGCTCTTCTCGATGATGACACCGGCGACGATGAAGCAGGCTCCGGCAGTAAGAAGAGAAATAGAGATGAGCCAGCCAAGCAACGTATTTCCGCTGACACCGACACATAAGAGGATTCCAAGGACAAGATAGATGATTCCTTGGATCAGGGTTTGTTTGTTTTTCATGTTTTACCTCACATTTTTAGCCTGAATAGTATACATTTAAATTATAATCAAAGGTAGTAAAAATAATGAAAATCATCATCCTTCCGGATTCCTTCAAAGGAACCATGTCCTCTCTTACCGTCGCAGAGATTCTAAAGGAAGAATTCCAATCAGCTTATCCTGATGCAGAGATACTTTCCCTTCCTTTTGCAGATGGAGGGGAAAACAGCCTGGACTGCTTCAATAGAATTTGGAAAGACTGTAGCCAAGAACACCTGACCATTCCTGATCCATCCAAAAGAAAGATGATTGAAAGTGAATACCTCATCCATCAAGGCATGGCTGTCATCGAATCAGCCAAGGCCATCGGGCTTGACAAAACCAGCATTCACAACCCGGCTTTGACATCAAGCTATGGACTTGGGCTTCTGATAAAGGATGCCTTAGAGAAAAACGTCTCTTCCTTTCTTGTCACCTTGGGAGGAAGCTGCACCAATGATGGCGGTATCGGTATGCTAGAGGCTCTCGGATATACTTTTTATGATAAGAATCATCAAAGAGTGATATCTGATAAGAGTTCCTTCCTTGATATCTGCACCATCGAAGATACCAAACTGACGTCTCTTTCCAAGGCAAAGTTTCAAATCTATAGCGACGTCATCAATCCACTTTTAGGAGAAGACGGAGCCACATATCGTTTTGCCAGACAGAAAGGCGCAAAGGAAGAAGACATACCTATCCTAGAAGAAGCCATGAAGAATTTCAAAGATACAACCATCCGCTTCACAGGAAGAGATTTTTCTATGAGCGATGGGAGCGGGGCAGCCGGAGGACTTGGTTTTGCCTTCCTATCTTATTTTGAAAGCAATATCGTCTCCGGTGCTGAAGCCATCCTTTCCCTATATCATTTTGATGAGCTGATAAAAGGATGTAACCTCATCGTGACAGGAGAAGGAAGAACGGACATCTCTTCCATGGAAGGAAAATGTATCAGCGTCATCGCCAAAAAAGCATCAAAAAAGAAAATACCGCTCCTGCTTGTTTCCGGAACGATCGATGAGGAAGTCATTCCCCGGCTTGAAAGCATCGGTTACCATGAAAGAATTTCAGTCAGCAGTCCAAGAAGAAGCTATGAAAACATCATCAAACATCCAGAAGAAGACCTCAGAAAGGCCGTGAAAGGATATCTCAAATGTTCTATCTAGTCAAAGTATATATCGGAAGGCAGGTCATCGCCTTGGATAGACCCTTCTCCTATTACAGCCTGGAGGAAGACATCCATCAGGGAATGAGAGTCCTTGTCCCTTTTGCTTCCAGCAAGGAAACCATCGGATTTGTCATCGAAGAACCCGTGAAAATCGAAGAAAGCCTGGAGGAATATCAAAAGAAGAATTCCTTGAAGCTTGCCAGGATAACAAAGAAGGTCGATAGCGAGGCCCTGCTTGATGACAAGATGATTTCCCTTGCCAGGAAGATCTCCGACTATTATCAAACCGACCTCATCAAAGTCCTCAACACCATGCTTCCTCCGAGTCTCAAGCCAAAGAACTCCGCCTTGAACAAACCACAGGGAAAATTCGCTACATTCGTCTTTGCCAATGACATCTCCATCGCCTTAAAGAAGAACGAAGAGACTCTCTACCATAAAATCAAAGCCTGCAAGGATGGTGTAAGGCTTAGCAAGATCACGGCAAAGAAGACCCTTGAGAAGCTTCTTTCCTATAACGCCCTCAGGAAGGAAGAAGTTCCGGTATCCAGGATTCCACAGATGGAGGCTGCTTCGCTTCTTCCTTTCGATCTGACCTTGCAACAGGAGAACGCCTATCAGACAATCATGGAGAGAAAAGACAGAAACGTCTTTCTTTTGGAAGGCGTCACCGGTTCAGGAAAGACGGAAGTCTATATCAGATTATGCGAAACTTATCTTAAAAAAGGCAAAGGCGTCCTGGTCCTCTTTCCCGAAATTGCCTTGACCGACCATATGGTCAACATGTTCTTGGGTCACTTTCCGGAGTCTGTATCCGTCCTCAATTCTTCTCTTTCCGACAGCCGGAAATATGATGAATACATGAAAATTCTCCATGGTGAAAGCAAGATTGTCCTTGGTACGCGAAGTGCTGTCTTTGCACCTGTATCGGATCTTGGGCTGATCATCATCGATGAAGAACACTCCTCTTCCTATAAGCAGGACAGCCAGCCATATTATGATGCCATCGAAGTAGCCAAGATGAGATGCGAAGAAAATGGCAAGGTCGTATTGGGTTCCGCTACACCGAGAATCATCGACCGTGCGAGAGCTGAAAAGGGTCTTTATGTACCGGTGTACATGACCCAGAGATATGCAAAGAATCAGGAAAAGGATCTGACGATAGTCGATATGAACAACTCCGCATGCCTCAATCCGATGATTTCCAGCATGATTTCCATTCCTCTTCAGGAGGAGATCACCAAGACCCTGAAGGCCCATCAGCAGGCTATGATTCTCCTCAACAGACGCGGATATGCCCCCTTGTTCATCTGTCGGAACTGCCATCAGAGTGCTCTTTGTCCAAACTGTGGCATCCCTTTGAATTACCATCGAAGAGATGACACTCTACGCTGCCATCACTGCGGATACAAGGTCAGCAGCGTGGATTACACCTGTTCATGCAAAAGCCATGACTTCCTGACCCTCGGATATGGGACGGAAAAGGTCATGGAGGAGCTGAAGATGCTCTACCCGATGGCTAAGATCGCCCGTCTTGACAGCGATGTCAGCAACAATGAAGTCAGGCACGAACTTTTGGAAAGCTTCAGAAACGGAGACACCGACATCCTCATCGGCACCCAAGTCATCGCCAAGGGTCACGACTTCCCAAAGGTCACCCTGGCTGCCATGCTGGACTGCGATTCCTCTCTTCGCTTACCAAGCTACCTAGCCAATGAGGAAACCTTCGACTTAATCTGTCAATTCGTAGGAAGGACAGGAAGAAAAGACCTCAAGGGCAGGGTACTCCTTCAGACCTATGCCCCGGATAACAAGACCATCCAACTTGCTGCAAAGCAGGATTATGAAGCCTTCTATCGTCTGGAGATGGAGGAGCGGAGAAAATATCTCTATCCACCCTATGTCTATCTGACTCAGATCATCGTCAAGGCACTGGACGCAAAAAGATGTGAGGAAGTAGCCATCCGGGTAAAGGAATACCTCCTTTCTGCCATCGGGAACAGGAAATTCAACATCTACGGACCATCTTTGCCCTACATTCCTCATATCAACGGAAGATATTATCGCAATATTTTGATAAAATATAAGAACCCGGAAGAAGCCAAGGAAGTCTTCCGCGGACTGAGAGCCATCAGACTTGCCAACAAGGATGCCGAAATCCTGATCAATGTCGACCCTGGCAATGAAGGCTTCTAGAAAGGAACATACCATGATTATCGTATCTTTACTCGGAATGGATCGCTATGAGGCGATCGAAAAGACAAAGAAGCTTCACCAAAGACTTGTCGAAGCCTATGGAATAGAAGACAACGAACTCGAATTCTTTGCTCCGGATTCATTCATCATCCATGACGGCATGGAGCAGACCTCCTTCCGTCTGAACGTCAAGGTGGAAGCCCCCTTCGACGATCAGGACAAGGAAGATATCGTCAAGGACATCATCTTCGATGAACTCAAGGATCTTGCCATCCACATCCGTGTCCTCTTCACTTACTTCGATACGGAGCACGAATATCTCAAGATCGACGACTCCTACCCGGAATATATGAGTGAGAAAAACACCGTCAAGGCTGACTGCCATGACGATGATGACGATGAAGAGACAAGGCAGGATGAAGAAGAAACCTATGATGAACCCTACATGGGTGACATCATCTCCGAATTCGACGAGTATATCAAGAAGCATCCTAACGCAACCAACGAAGAAGTCTATCAGGCATTATCCGGCATCCGTGAAAAGGTCACGGCCAGCCATCACGAAGACAGTGAGGAAGAGGACGATGCCATCGACGACTTCGGCAACGATCAGAACGACTAGCCTGGGAAACCAGGCTTTTTCTGTATTCGAGTAGGGTAGGAATATAGTATATCTACAGTTTTAATTCCTTTTCAGGCCTGATGCCATCTACGTTGTCATCCGACAATCAGACATACAAAAAGACTACAAAAAGCAAGACAGTCTATCAAAATCCTGTCTTAAAAAGCCTGGCATCAAACCAGGCTATGCATCCGGACTTTCGATTTCTCCCAGGTCAGCCACATCGAAGCTTCCATAAGAGAAGGACAATGTCACATCATTGTCTTCTTCATTGAAATTGGTTCCTTCCAATTCAAGGAAGAGATGTGTTTTTGTATCTTCTGCCTTGATGGTCTTATAGTTGTCACATTCCTCTCCTTGGAAGGAATAGTCCTTCACATCGTGGAAAGTGATGCGGAAGAGGTGTCCGTTAAGACCGCTGCAGCAGTCGTCATGGTCCTCCTCGTCATGTTCATCCTCATCCTCATGTTCTTCGTTGTCTCCTACGACAAGAAGGGAGAGTACGTCTCCATCGAATCCGAAGCGGATCACTTCGCATTCCATGAGACATCCCAGATCCGTAAAATCATTTGCTGTCATTTTCTTTTTCTTCTTTGATGATGACGGTCCTGCCGTTGATGATTTCCTTCTTCACAACCTTCGGATGCTCGACCTTCTTGATGAATCCGACATAGACAAAGACGACAAGAAGAATCGCCGTCAGTACCCAAAAGAGAATCAACACGGAGATATCGGCTGAAGTAGGCCCGACTTCTTCAAGGGTATTCTTATACTGGGAACTGTCTCCGAAAAGAGTATATCCCTGAGAGAGCTTGACTGAGAAGCTGATAGAGAAATATAGCAGCAATGCCAAAGTGAGGCCAAAAAAGCCAAGGGCGATGTAATCATCCCTGTTCATCTGTCTGAATCGTTCTAGATAATGTTTCTTTTCCATAGGACTTCATTGTAGCATAAAACAAAGGTCAGTCGAAGAGAAAATCATGACAAAAGGCTATCTTTCGATAGCCTCATGTCATTTAAAGATCAGCGTTGTTGTAGACGGCCTGGACGTCTTCGATTTCGTCCATGTCTTCGAGCAGCTTTTCGAGCTTGTCCTTGTCCTCATCGGAGATGTGGACACGGTCACCGCTCGGGATGTAGGTGTTCTCGCACTGGGTGAGTCCATCTTCGCCGAGGTTGAAATCAGCGACACAGACTTCTCTGGCATGGTCAAGTCCTTCCGGAGAGACCTGAAGAACAACGGTGGTATCATCCTTTTCGATATCCTGGAGATCGACTTCATTCATGATGAGGTCTTCTTCGATTTCATCGAGAGACTTGTCGGATTCGAAGGAGATGACACCCATGTACTTGAAGTTGAAGGCAGCAGAGCCGGAGTTTCCGACCTTTCCGCCATGGTGAGAGAAGCATGCCCTGACAGCAGAGAAAGCTCTCTTTTCATTGTCGGTCAAAGTGTCGACCATGATGGCAACTCCGCCAGGACCGAAACCTTCATATCTTCCGGCGACGAAAGCGGCAGCATCCTTGTCCTTGGCCTTGGCGATAGCTCTGTCAATGACATCACGGGTGACATGCTGAGCCTTCCACTTTTCGATGGCGGATCTCAAAGCGAGGTTATCTTTGGGGTCAGGGACACCGGACTTTGCGGCAAGATAGATTTCCTTGCTGGCTCTGTTGTACAATGCAGATTTGGCTGCATTGGTTTGAGCAATCTTCTTTGCTCTGACTTCGTGTGCTCTACCCATAGTTTTTACCTCTTTTTATTATAATTCTGTTATCGATGCACAAAAAAATGCATGACTCACTTATTATAGGAACATCATAGGCTCTCTTCAAGAAAAAAATCACTCGCTGCGCAATGCATCGACAGGATTCTGCCTGCCAGCCTTCAGGGAAGGAATCCATGCGGCAATCATTCCGACAACGACAGAGAAGGCTGTCACGATCAGCCAATGATACCAGACGAAGTCCGATATCGTTCCGACATGGTAATTCGGATAATAGCAATTGAGAAGGGCATTGATGGGGAAGGATAAGACATAGGTGAAGAAGCTTCCGATGATGCCTGTCAATGTTCCGACGATGAGGGATTCGATTTCAAAGATCCTGACGACATCACTCTTCCTGGAACCTAGGGAACGGAGCAATCCAATCTCTTTTTTCCTTTCCAGGACATTGTTGGAAGTAAGAAGTGCCGTCATGGCCGAACTGACGACAAGGGAAATAGCAGCAAAGATGAGAAGGATGATAGAAGCCAAGGATATCATCTCACCGATATCCTCAAGCATATAATTGGCTTCGGAAGAGACATAATAGACCTGCTCCTGGTCATTGGTAGCATGGTCAGGGTTCCCATCGATGCTGTTGAATGCATCCAGTTTTTCAAGAAGAAGGGATCGGTCCGTCAATGTCATCGGGAAGATGACGATGCTCTGGATGCTGCTATAGGCATTGGCATAGCTGATGACGGAGATGACACTCTGATATGTCTTTTCGATGTCTCCCTGAAGATAGGAGTTCATGATGCTTTCAAGCTGGGCCTGGATGACGTTCTCATCCGAAAGGTCTTTTCCGATGAGTTCATCCATGACAAGGCTTGCCCCATGGGTCCTGGCCTCCTTCAAGAAGGTCGAAAAGCCATTGTAATAGAAATTACCCCTCACAAACGGATAATAGCAGAAATACCTGTTGAAGACTTCATTCAGGGCATTGGTCGGAAGGATGCTGCTTTCTCCGCTTTTATAGTCCTTCAGCACATCCTGAAGGTCCTGGATGAAAGAAGACAGAAGCTCTGTCTCCGACTTTCCGGTATCCTTCCTGAAGAGAAGGTTCTGATGTATGGTATTGCTCACCATGGACTTTGCATTGTCCGCCGTCAGGCTCTCCTGGAGAGAAGGAAGATAGCACAATGCGGTATTCAGGATGTTGATGGAGGAAGTAGACTTCGGACGGAGGATGCCTTTGATTCTCAGCTCTGTGCCATGGTTCTCATAGAATTCCTGGTTCAATTCGTTTTCGCTGTAATAGGTGACCTGTTTGTCATTGCCAAGCCCGTCCTTGACAGTCACAGTCTCATTCAGGGCATACCGTTCATCATTGGAGAAGACCTTATATGTCTTAGGAGACTTGCCGTTTTCTTCATTTCCGACGATATCCTCGAATTTGATCGGCTGGACCTTGGTCTTCAGGCTTTCGTCTTCTACATCCTGTTGGGTATCGCTGCTGCTATAGAAGCCTAATCTCTGAAGGATCCGGAAGCTGACGGAATTGTATTTGTCTACGACAAGGACAAGGTCGTTCTTGTCTGTCGGAAGGCTTCCTGCAATCACATCATACTGATCCAGGTTTCCATATAAGACATGGAAGATATTGTAAGGAAGCGTAGAGGAATAAGCATAGGAATTGTAGTTTGTGTAAGTCGTATCGACATAGGAAAGACTTTCCTTCTTGTTCCCTGACTTGGAAGCAGGAAACATCGTTGCCAGGTTGAAGGAATAGTCATTGCCATAGCTTTCGATATATTCTCTGACGATGCCTTCTTTCTTGAGGCTGTCCAGATAGGAGAAATACTTGGCCGAGAAATGATTGTAGGTATAGGAAGTCTCGCTTCCGACATCCACCTTTGGATAGATTTCATCTACATCTGGATAGAGAGCCGAGGCATTCTTCTCTCCATAGCTTTCAGACTGGTTCTTCTGGTTGTAGCTAGGAACGACAACCGGAAGGCTTGTCGCCGTCTCGCTGTTGATGCGATAGGAATAGTTGCCGAAGCCTGTATTGATGGCCAAGAAAAAGCCGATGCCGATCATACCAAAGGAATTGGCAATACCGGAAAGAATGGTCTTCCATTTTCTGGATATGACATTCTTCATGGCCAGCTTGAAGCTCATGAAGAAGGACAGTCTGCTTTTTCTCAGTTCGGTCTTCTTTTCAATCTTTATATCCTTCTTTTCAATGGTTTCATCGGAAACAAGCTTTCCATCCTTCATGGAGATGATTCTGTCGGAATACTCTTTGGCAAGCTCTTCGTTATGAGTCACCATGATGACAAGACGGTTCTTGCTCAGTTCCTTGAGGAGGGACATGATGCTAAGGGAATTGGCACTGTCCAGAGCACCTGTCGGTTCATCTGCCAAGATCACCCTGGGATCCGTGACAAGGCATCTGGCGATAGCGACACGCTGAGCCTGACCACCGGAAAGCTGGTTTGGCTTCTTGTCTTTCAAATCCAGGACACCGACCTGCTTCAAGGCATCCAAGGCCATGGATGTGATTTCCTTGTCCGGATAATCACGGACTTCCAAGGCCACCTTGACATTGTCAAGGACGCTGAGCTGAGGTATCAGATAATAATTCTGGAAGACAAAGCCGATGACGTTGTTGCGATAGCTGTTTTTCTTCTTGTCATCCATCTCTCTCAGAGAACAGCCATCGAAAAGGATGTCTCCGGAATCGAAGGAATCCAGTCCGCCGATACAGTTGAGAAGGGTCGTCTTTCCGCATCCGCTCGGACCGAGGACGGAGACAAATTGGACATCGGGAAAGTCCAAGGACAGATCCTCGATGGCACGATACGGTTTCTTATCGACGAAATAGTCCTTCTTCAGATGGGTGATTTCAAGCATCAAAGTGCCTCTATTCTCATATTGAGCTCATGACAGGTGACATGATTGGCAGTGGCAATATCCCTCATTTTGGCAAAAAGGGCTTCGTTGGAATCTTCGATGCCAAGAAGCGGTAGAAGATAATCTTTTGCCTTCCTGCTGACGATGGGGATATCAAAGAAGCCGGCCTTCTCAAAGAAGATGCAGGACTTCACAAAATAGATTCCGGAAAGATTGGACTTCTTTCTGAAGTTCTCAAGATATCCCAAGACCTGGCTGTCATCCGTGCATTCGAGATAGACTTCCTTGCGGAAGGAATCGAATGAATCATATCTGGAAAAGAAGCGAGCCGTCAGAAAGACAGCCTGCGTCAGCTTCTTATAGGGAGACGGATTCTTCGGCTTGAAATGATCTAAGACACGGTTGAGTTGGGCAAGGTACTGTCCGTTGTGAAGGAGCTGCCTTGGATAGTAGTCTTCGAAAAGGTCGCTGAATTCCTTCTCGTGCTCCTTATAGTCCACGCTCTCAAGCGTCTGTTCGCTGACCTGAAGAAAGGCAAGCAGCTTCGTCAGTTCGGCGATGTTGAAGATTCCCTTTCTCTTGGGAATCTTCAAATCCTTCGTCCTGTTCTTCAAATCCTGATAGATTTCCTCATAAGTCATTTTCGACAACCTCCATCACAAGGATACAACGATGTGTGCTGACATACAATATGCCATCCTTTGACCAGATAGACTCGATCGGGTAGTTGAAGTTGGCTACGAAGTCAAAATTGCCATTCTCCGTGGAGATGAGGCTCAAAGAATACGTCGCACCTGTCTTCTTGGAAGACATCATGACCATATAGGAAGGGGAGATAAGCTCTATGCCATGGATGATTTCCTTCCTCAGCCATTGCTTGGGAACTTTCATCAGCTCCGGTCCGCTTTGAAGCATGATGCCGGCATCCTGGTCATATTCATCCGAGATGAGGTCGAAGCGATTGAGCTCCTTGAGTCTTTCATCAAACAGCCTCACTCCGAAATCCGTGATGAAATAGACCTGTTTCTTTTCCTCGTTGATCAGGAAGTTGTCCACATAGAAGGGTGCATCTTCTGCCAAGGTCATATTTTCATCCTTTGTCATCTCATAGACATGATGGTCTCTTCCGACCAAAAGGAAGGAATCACGGAAAGGAACATAGATGACACGGTCTATGCACCTTTCAAAAGGAATCTCATCCACAAGAGACAGATCCTTCAAGGAGTAGATCAAAAGAGAATTATTGGGAGCATCTTCATTTTGGAAGCTGAAATTACCTCTGAAGTCATCTCCGTTCCTTCCGGAAAGAAGATACAGTTTTCCGTCATGGATCAAGTCTCCATGGTCGACAATCATTCCCTTCTCATAGGCCTTGAGTTCAAAAAGAGGCTTCCTGTTTTTCAAATCATAGGTCTTATAGCCATGGTCTTCGTTTTTCAATAAAAGGAAATCATCCCCGAACAGCCTCGGCTCGCATCCCTGATAGAAATCGATGATGGCATCCTTCTCGAGTCCGCTTTCCTTGTCAATAAAGTGAATGCCAAGGAAATCGATGATCAGCATCCAATCCTTATAAGCGATAACAGCATCGGCCTGGTCATATTTCTTGCAATACCTGAGTTTCATTCTCTTCTCCTTTCAATCCGTCTCGTTTAAGAATGTCAGCAGTTCTTCGGCATAGGCTTTTTTATCTTCATAGAGAGACATATGCCTGGAATGGGGCATCGTAACCCATTTCTTCTTACACGTCAATGCATCATACATCTTCTTGTTCTGATAGAGAGTCGATTCATCATGTTTGCCATGGATCAGGAGAACAGGAACATGAATCAGATGAAGCTTGTCCAGATACTCGTAATCCTTCAGGTTTCCAAGAGGTTTGAATTCACACGGCCCCCAGGCTGTCATATAGGCTTCTCTTCCGAAGTTCTTCTTCCTGGTCAGGCAGTCTGGATCATCTTTGCCCCATGGGCCTGAAACGAAATGATGCATATAGTCTTCCATGGCAGCCTGGAAGGAGGGATCGTCAAAGTTCTGTTCCTTCTCTCCTTTTTCAATCGCTTCTATCTCCTCTTTTGGAAGCTGTAGAATCAGCCTATGTGTTTCTTTCTCCCATAGGCTTGCACTGGCCAGGGTAGAAGAGAAGACGACTGATTTCACACCTTTTGGCTGATAATCACAAAGATAGATGATCTCCAGCATCCCACCCCAGGAATGGCCTAGAAGATGGACTTCATCATATCCAAGATATTTCCTGAGTTCCTCAAGTTCCTTGACCCATACTTCCTTCCTATATAGCTCAGGATGACCTTCTTCGACATAGGAAAGTCCGCATCCAATCTGATCATACATCAGAAACGGACGGTCATCCTTCTTGGCTAGGTCATCAAGCAATTCATAGGAATTATGTGTCGATCCCGGTCCTCCGTGAAGAAGGACAAGCGGTGTCTTCCTTCCGTTTGGATTGACGATACGATAATACGTCGAATAGCCCATAAAGGGCATATAGCCTTCTTTGATTTCCATCGTGACTTACTCCTTCATAGATATATTGTCAGCCAAGACTTCCTTCTTCTCACCGAAAAGATAAAAAGCGCTTACACATCAAGAATGACATTCTCTTCAGAGATCAACCTTCGTCTTGCTTCTCTTCAGCTTCTTCCATTTCGGCTTGGTGAAGACACCAAGGATGATGGCCAGGGCCTGCAAGACCATATAGCTTGGGAAAAGGATCAAAGAGAGAACATAGGTCTTCCTGTTCTTGATGATGAGCTTCTTTCTTTCCATCAGGGATGAGATCAAAGGCTGCAGGAAGAAAGGCATCAGATAGCAGGCACATACCGCAATGATGACAAAAAGAAGGAAGAATTCAAATCCATAGACACCGCATCCATAGGCAACGATGGTATTGCCTAATCCGGTATAGACAAGCGCATAGATGAAGTAAGGAGCAAACCATAATACAGCGATGACGGCAGCAGGAACCGTCGCAATGTTGAAATACTGATCCAGATAGGTCATCTTCAAAGAGAAAGGAACATCCTTTCTGAAGAGTGTCTTGAAAAACCTGCCAAGGCAATGGATGCCGGTTGAGAAGAAGAGCTTCACCAGACCGTTTCCCATCCTGGCATTGCGCTTGTACATATCGGATATGCTCGTAGGCTGATCCTCATAGAGGATGGCATCATCGATATATTCAACCTTCTTCGAATCCTTGAGAAGCCGGTTGAGGGTGAACTCGATGTCATCGGAAGCACTCATGGCATCCCAGTCCAAGGCATATTCTGCCTTGACCATGGAGCAGCAGCCGTTCATGACGACACCAAGATGAAGGGCGCTCCTGCTTCTGCAGGCAAAGAAGTCATCCCTGCAATACCATAATCCGGTCATGCAGGAGATGATGTTGTCCGTCAGGTTCTTGCTGTTTTCATAGGTTCTTCCCAGCACGACCCCGTCATCGGCAGCATCGTTGCAGGCATTGAGATAATTCTTGTCGACCTGGTTGTCGGCATCGATGAAAAGGAAGTATTCATAAGTCCCTTTCGGTTCCTTCTTAAGTTCATCCATACCAAGCTTCATGCAATAGGAAGCCTTCTGATGCTTCGGATCCTTATCGCTCAGGATGATCGTCCTTGCCCCATGTTCGGCTGCAATCCTAGCCGTATCATCATCACAGTTGTGGCAGAAGACGATGACATGCTTCTTTTCATCCGGATAATCACAGTGCATGGCGGAATCGACGCTCTGGGCGATGACGTCTTCTTCGTTGTGGGCACGGATGATGAAGGTGAAGTCATGGTATGTCTTGGCCTTCTTGTATTTCCTTGGCTTCAGAAAGAAGACAAACATAAAAAGGATTTGAAAAAGAAAGACCGACCCGACAAGGACGATCATGAAGATGTCAATCCACCATAATACGGTATTCAGAATATCCATAAGTCGGCTCCTTAATGCTGGCTGATGTTCTCTAGCCTGTCGATGATCACAAGGTCATGTTTCTTTGCAAAACTGACAGCCTCAAACTGAGCCGAGGAATCCGCAATCTGACTCGGTGCATGGGCATCATCACCGAAAATACACTTGGCATGATATTTGCTTACCAAGGAAAAGAAATCATCCGTCGGATAGAAGAAACGCTTGGTCCTTCCGATTCGCTTTGGCCCGTTGCGGATGCCGGCAAGATTGATTTCCAGAGGGATGTCATATGCGATGCAGGCCTCGATCATCTCCTTGGATATCTTCTTGCAATCCGAATCGAAGTTCTCGATCGACATCATGAAATAATCCGGATGGGCAAAGATCTTATACATTCCGGATGTGATGGCCTTGATGGCAAGGTCCTTGTATAGATAGAGTTGTGAGGGGGACGTGATCTTGGAGAACTGACAGATGGACTCATGGTTGTCATTCATGGCCATATGGTTGCCTAGGATCATATAATCCAAGACACCGTTGTCCAGCATCTCCTTGAAGAAAGGGAAATAGCATGGAAATGATTCAGCTTCGAATCCAAGATAGATGGTGATCTGGTCCTTGTATTTTTCCTTGAGGGCATTGATGGAATTGACATAGTCATCAAACATGGAGAAGTCACCTCTCCTATATGGTTCGCTGAATCCGGGAAGCATGGCATGATCGGAAAATCCGAGATATCTGAGACCATGTCCCAAGGCTTCCAGAACATATTCTTCGTCTTCGCCCTTGGCGTGACCGCACCGCTTGGTATGCGTATGGTAATTGGCAATGAACATGACTCTATTTTATCACCATGGCAATGTTTTTAAAACGCTTAGCAAAGAAGCAGGCCTTCTTTCATCGAATGAAGTTCGTATGGGAACCATATTCAGGCTCCGGTCTTTTGACTCCTTTTTCCTCTCCGGCCTTCAGACACTTCATGAGGTAGGCCATGTTCATGGCTAGATTGCGCATCGTCTGGAGACCTTCCAGGTCCTGAACTGCCTCTCCCTGCTTTCTTCCAAAGACATTGTTCCAATAGGAGGAACCGACGACGATCATATTGCTGATGGTGGCATATTTGTTCAGGACATCAAAGGTTGTCGAAGTACCTGCTCTTCTTGCCACCGTCACACTGGCACATGGCTTGAAGGCAAAAGCTCTTCCTCCGCAATAGAAGACTCGATCAAGAAGAGAGAGAATCCTTCCGCTGGGATGAGCATAATAGACCGGTGAACCAAAGACAAATCCATCTGCTTCCTTTGCCTTCTTCAAGAAATCATTGCAGATGTCATCATCAAAGATGCAACCATTTTCCGTACACTTTCCACATCCGATGCAGTCCCTTATCGGCTTGACACCTATCTGATAGATTTCTGTTTCAATTCCTTCCTTATGGAAGACTTCTTCCATCTCATGCAATGCGACATATGTATTTCCGTTCGCATGCGGTGAACCATTCAGCATCAGTACCTTCATATTGACCTCCATCACCTTTGTCTTTCAAAAGGTTTCTCTCTCAATTATACTTTTACCAAGGAGGAATTCCTATGCCTTTTCATATCTTAAGAGATGACGATGATTCCTTAGAGGTAGACCTGATTCTTGATTTTTCCTTCTCTGATAAGCAACATTCGCTCTCATCATCAAAGAAAAAGAACATCCAGACATATTCCATACAAATAGATAAGATCACCGATGACTGGAATAAGATATCATCCAGTTATAAAGCCGGACTAAGCAAAGTCTTGTCTCAGGGAAAAAGGATTGCTCTTATTCCCTTCACCAAAGAAGAGAAGGATATCAACTTGGCCAAAGAAGCCATCATTGACGTATTGGAGAAAGAACCAGGTCTTGATATCACATTGATTGTAAACAAGACAAAGGATTCTCTTCCTACAATGGAAGATATCCATAGCTTCCTTGACGAAGAGAAACTGTTGATATGCCATCTAAATGAAGATGAAATCCTTCAAAAGAAAGAAAAAAGAATCTTCCGTCCCCGTGTCCTAAGAACCATACAGACCTATAGCCTGAAGGATGACAAAGATCAGGAGATTCCAAAAGAAGATGTCACCTTCAGTGACAAGCTTTTTGAATACATCAAAGAAAGAGATATGACTTCCCATGACTTCTATAAAGCTGTCAACATCGACAGGAAGCTCTTCTCCAAGATGCAAAGCAAAGACTATGCCCCAAGCAAGAAGACAGCTCTTGCCTGCTGCATAGCCTTAAGACTGAACGAAGAAGAATCAAAGGATTTACTCTCCTATGCAGGATATACCTTCTCAAGAAGTGACAATGCTGACTGCATCATCCTTTACTGCATCAAAAAAGGAACCTATGACTGCATGCTGATAGATCAGATTATGGAGATGAACGGGGTTGATC
>JBNMLQ010000003.1:0-47582 GCA_050874925.1 Candidatus Enterosoma sp.
ATCGGTGCAAATGGTGCCGGAAAATCTACGTTGCTTAGAATCATCTCCGGAGACTTGGAACCGACGGATGGTCATGTTACCAAAGATCCAAAGGAACGTCTTTCTGTCTTGAAACAGGACCATAATGCCTTTGACCAATATGAAGTCCTAAGGACTATCCTTATGGGTTATCCCAGGCTTGTCCAGGTCATGGATGAAAAGGATGCCCTTTATGCCAAGACCGATTTCAGTGAGGAGGATGGTGTAAAGGCCGCGGAACTGGAAACGGAATTTGCCGAAATGGATGGTTGGAATGCTGAAAATGATGCTGAGACATTGATGGTTTCCTTAGGCCTTTCCAAAGATGACGAACACACTTTGATGAAGGATATGGATGCCAAAGATAAAGTCAAGGTTCTTCTTTGCCAGGCTTTGTTCGGCAATCCTGATATTCTGATTCTTGATGAGCCTACGAACAACCTTGATGAGAAAGCCTGCCGTTGGTTGGAAGAGTTCCTCATCAATTTTGAAAATACGGTACTTATCGTTTCCCATGACCGTTATTTTTTAAATAAGGTCTGTACGCGAATTCTGGATGTCGATTATAACGAAATCAATCTTTTTGCCGGAAACTATGATTTCTGGTACCAGTCTAGCCAGTTGATTCAACAGCAGATGAAAGACCAAAACAAGAAGAAGGAAGAAAGAATCAAAGAACTGCAGGATTTCATTCGTAGATTTGCTGCCAATGCTGCAAAATCCAAACAGGCCACCTCCAGAAAGAAGGCTCTTGATAAGATTCAGCTTGATGAAATGAAGCCTTCCAGCCGTAAGTATCCCTTTATTTCCTTCCGAAGCGAATATCTTCTCGGCAAAGACGTCCTCGAGGTCAAGGAAGCTACCAAAAATGGTTATTTCAAAAACCTTGAATTCACTTTAAAAAATACCGATAAAGTCGCTTTCATTGCGGATAATTCCCTTGCCATCACCAAATTGTTCGATATTCTTTCTGGTAAGGATACCTTGGATGGAGGTAGCTACAAATGGGGAAAGACGACCAAGCCTATGTATATTCCTTCGGATTTTTCGGAATTTGATGGTATCGATACCTCTTTGGTCAATTATCTTCGTCCGTATGCGAAGGAAACAACAGATGTCTATCTTAGAGGCTTCCTTGGCAGAATGCTGTTTACTGGAGAAGAGGCGTTGAAATCCGTCTCTGTTCTCTCTGGCGGCGAAAAGGTCAGGCTTCGTTTCTGCAGGGTGATGTTGGATCCGGGAAACGTCATCCTTCTTGATGACCCCACCAATCATCTTGACTTGGAATCCATCGAATCCCTTAACCGCGGAATGAAGGAAGCGGAGAAGAGTGTCATTCTTTTTTCTTCCCATGACCGCGAGTTGCTGAATACCATTGCCAATCGCATCATCTATATCAAGGCAGACGGTAGCTTCATCGATAGGCAGATGACATACGAAGACTTCCTGGAATATCTGGATAATCAAAACGCCTAAAAACATCGGCTGTGGGCATGATGCAATATTGTCTGCAGCCATTTCTTATGGGGAAACGTTCTTTCGTCTCAAACATTTGAAACATTAAAATGTGATGATTCCGTATTCTGGGCAAGGCGACCCTTGGCACTACCTTTTCCGGACTGTCTTTGATAGAATAGACTCAGTATCATGAGAAACGGAACCTTGATGGATTATGTCTCCTGGAGAGGCGATATCGGATTTGAACAAGATGGTTTCAATGATGTCGATAACCTTGTCTTTTCGTTTGTCGCATATTCGAATTTCATCAATATCCGTCTGACAAAGGAAGAAAACGAGGCGGGAATCACCCTGAAAGAGTATTATGACCGCCTGATGGAAGATGGCGGCTTTCCTAAAACACTCAGTTGGATCATCAAAGAGAAAGAACTTCAGGTCATTGCTGAAAGCAAGCGTTTTGGAACTGTTTTAGTGAAGAACTATGTCGACATCGTCAAAAGCGATGAAAATGATGCCATTCAGTTCGCGGCCATGGATTTTTGCTTTGGAAAGAACGAACATTATCTTGCTTTCCGTGGGACGGATGATTCCATTGCCGGTTGGAAGGAAGATATGGAGCTCACATATAAAAAGGTCCCTGCCCAGGATCTCGGCGTGGATTATCTCGAATCCAATATCAAGGAAGGATCGCTTTATTATGTCGGAGGTCATTCCAAGGGGGCGAATCTTGCCATCTATTCATCTGCCAAGGTATCCAAGGAAAAACGCAAATGCATCAAGAAGGTATATGACAATGACGGCCCTGGTATCTGCAGGGATGTCATGGATCCCTCTTTCCTGAAGGATATTGACCCCGTCACTGTCCGTATCGTCCCGTCTTACTCTGTCATCGGCATGTTCTTTGCCTATCCTTTTTCGGATACTAGGATCGTATTGTCAAAAGAACGTGGTTTGATGCAACATGACATCAAATCATGGCTTGTCTTCAACAAAGAAATCGTGAAGACGGAAAAACTGGATCCTGAGGCTGAAAGAATAAACAAGGCGTTGGACACTTATATTTCAAATACAAAGATGGAAGATAGGCCGACTGTCATCAATGAACTGATTGACATTTTTGGAGATAGCGGAAGGAAGAAGACAGTCACCAGTGTGACAGGAGGCGGACTCAAGGAACTTAACCGTATCCTTGTTCAGTTTACCGATAGAAATCTGAAGACGAAAAAGGTGATTGTCAGTCTTCCTTTCACAGTTGTCTTTGCAAAGACACTTTTGAAACTGAGACATATCAGGCCGGTGGAGTTCTTCCTCAGGAATCCTTCTTTTGTTTTGGGCGGAGGATTTCTTCTTCTTGGATTGATCTTTGTTCTCGTACCCTATAACTATATTCCGTATTTCATTGCCTCTTCCTTCCTGGTTGTGACGATAGTTGAATTCTTTACCTTCTTCTATTTCTTTTATCTGACCCACTGGAATTTAAAAACGAACCTGACACGGCTTTATGTCACATTGATCTTCATATCATTGTCCATCGCTTATTTTGTGTCGGGAGAAGTGATGTCCGGCTTTTCATCCGTCATCTTCGGCATCATCATGATGGCTCTCTCCTTTGGAGGAATCAACAGGGCACATGACATGTATCAGAAGAAAAACTATTTTTCCTTCGTCCTTGGCATTCTGGAAATCGCATCTCTTCTCATTCTTGGCCTGTATTTCATCCTGATTGCCAGCTTCAAGAATGAATTGACATCGGATATCATGGGCTATGTCTTCCTTGGCTTAGGCGGCCTGAGAAGCTTTGAAGGAATCCTGGAAGCATATAAAAGAAAGCGCGATGGACGCTGATGATGCCTTCTTTTTCCTCCGCCTTGCTTGCACGAAGAGCAATTGATGAAATTGCTTCTTTTTTTGTTGTGCGGATTGTATAATACCAAGGCTGTTTTTGAGGGAGAGAAAGCGTATGAACGAAGAAACCGGTCAGCAAAGCAAAGACGATTCTAAATGTAAGGTGTTTTTCCGCAAGCTCAGGCAGAATGCCATGACGACGACAAATGGTATGGCAATCGGCCTGTTTGGTACCTTGATCATCGGCACCATCCTTGACTTGTTCGCCCAGATTCCAGGCTTTTCGGCCATGTCATCCTTTACGAGCGTCATCAAGGGATTGATGGGGGCTGGTATCGGACTTGGGGTCGCTTTGTCTTTGAAACTTGACGGGGTCAAGGTCGTCAGCTGTATGGCAGCTGGTGCCATCGGAAACTATGCCTTCAGTTTCTCGACCATGAAGGTATCATCTATCGGTGACCTCTCTCTTGTTATATTTCTTCCGTCATCTGCCTTCTTGCCATCAAATACGTCATGCGGAAGAAGACTCCCGTGGATATCATCCTGATTCCTCTTGCCGGACTCTTCTTTGCCTTGGTATATTCCTTCCTTCTGGCCAACTATGTTCATTACATCACGTTAGGTATCGGCTTTGTCATTGAAAAGACCTTCTCTGTCGTCCCCTTCCTTATGTGCATCATCATCTCAGCACTGGTCGGTATGGCTTTGACGGCTCCGATATCTTCTGTTGCCATATGTGTTGCCATATCCATCGGCAACGTTCCGCTTGCCACCTATGCTGCATTGATTGGTTGCTGCACGCAGATGCTTGGTTTTGCCGTTGAAACGGCTTATGACAACAAATGGGGAAGCGTCTTGGCTGTTGGAATCGGAACGAGTATGCTGCAATTCAAGAACATCGTCAGGAAACCCCTCATCTGGATTCCAACCATCATCTCTTCCATGATACTCGGACCTTTTGCCATGATCATGCCAATCCATGATGCCCAGTATTATATCGACAATGGTTTCGTTTCTTCGATGTCCGTTGCCGGAGGAATGGGGACGAGCGGACTTGTCGGTCCACTCAACGTTCTTTCCAGCAATGGCTATGACTGGGTTCTTCTCTTGGAAATCCTTGCCTTTTGCATCGTCCTTCCAATACTTCTTGTGTTTCTCATTGACTTGCTGTTCAGAAAACTCGGTTGGATTAAAAAAGGAGATTTCTCCCTTTCTTCGGATTTGTAAATATAAGATAGCCTTGGCTGATGTTGCCATGGCTTTTTTTTGATAAGAAAAAAGCCACCGACAAGGTGACTTGATATGAGCAGGTTTCTTTGAAGGATGACTTGCTGTTTATACTGACGAACTCTATGTAGATATAGATGGTTCGCATGGATTTTCAATGGCGGGGAAAGAAAGAATCGAACTCTCAACGACGGTTTTGGAGACCGTAGTTATGCCATTTAACTATTTCCCCACGAGATGTGGAAAGCATGAAATAGTTTAATGAAAAAGAGAATGAAAGTCAACCACTATCGAGTTTTTTCTCAATGCTTAGAGAAAAAGAAATAGGCTGCTTCTGTTTGTATATGCTAACTTGTTGAATGGTCAACAAATTGTTTTGTAAAAGAAAGCGATTTCAAGTAGAATAGATATGATATAAGAGAGGACAACATCATGGATGAATCGTTGAAACCGCTGTTTACTCCTTGGAAGATACGAGATTGTGAAATCAAGAACAGGATTGTCATGACTTCGATGGGTGGGACAGATATTTTCGGATGGATGGAAATCAACCATTTTGACAAGGAAGCAGCCAAGTTCCTGCTGGATAAGGCGGAACATGATGTTGGATTGATTCTGCCTGGTTGCCAACCGGTCTATAACCCGATGCTGGGTCAGTGGCTTTATCGGAAGAAAGGCATGTATAAGAAACTGAAGCCGTTTATGGATGAAGTCCACTCTCATGGTGCAAAGTTATTTGTACAGCTGACGGCAGGTTTTGGAAGATCATTTACAATCTCTGATGATATGGAAAAATTGGCAACTAATCGTTTCCTTGCTTTTTTAGCAAAGCCAATCATGAACTTTTCAAAGATCTGTGCGACTGCAAGCCCTTGCGAGAATCGTTGGTCTGATAAGGTTCCATCAAGAGAGATGACCATCAAGGAAATCAAGAAGTTCATCGATGCCTTTGCCAAGACCTCACGTCTTCTTAAGGAAGCAGGTGTTGACGGTGTCGAAGTCCATGCTGTCCATGAAGGCTATCTGTTGGATCAGTTCACATTGCTCTATATCAATCATCGAAAAGATGAATATGGTGGCAGCTTTGAGAACCGTTATCGTTTTGCTGCTGACATCGTCAAGGCCATCAAAAAAGAGTGCGGTGAAGACTTCCCGGTATCTCTTCGTTATTCCGTAGAGTCAAAAACCAAGGGTATGAGGCAAGGTGCTCTTCCTGGAGAGGACTATGTGGAAGCTGGCAGAGACTTCGAAGAATCCAAGAAGGCAATCAAATTCCTTTCTGAAGCAGGATACGATATGTTCAACTGCGATAATGGCACCTATGATGCCTGGTATTGGGCACATCCTCCGATTTATATGAAGGAAAACTGCAATCTTGAAGACGTCGAGAAAATCAAGCCGTTCACGGATAAGCCAGTCGTCTGTGCTGGTCGTCTGGATCCGAGGGTTGCAGCAAAATCCATTGCCGAAGGGAAACTGGATGCCGCAGGATTCGCCAGGCCGTTTTTGGCAGACGGGGCATGGGTCAGCAAGATGATTCAAGGAAAGGAGGATGATATCCGTCCTTGCATCTGCTGCCATAATGGCTGCTTCAATATGTCTCATTACAAAGGGCATGCCAATGTCCAGTCTCTTTCGGATTCTCTTCATATGTCACGCTGTGCCGTCAATGCTGAAACCATGCAAAGCAAGGTTCATTACATCAAAAAGACCGATACTCCCAAGATGATTGCCATCATCGGCGGAGGTATCGGCGGAATGGAAACGGCAAGAGTCCTCAAACTCAGAGGGCATCATCCGGTCATCTATGAGAAAAGTGACCATTTAGGAGGAACCTTTGTCGCCGCCTCCAAGGCAAGCTTCAAAGGAAAACTTCGTGAGTTGGAGACTTGGTATGAGCATGAAATGGATAAACTCGGCATCGAAGTTCGCTTGAATACGGAGGTGAAGGATATTCATTCTCTTTCTGCCGACAAATATGTCATTGCGACAGGTTCCAAGCCGAGAAAGCTGAAAGTACCCGGATTTGATAAAACGATTGAGGCGATTGATTATCTCAACGGCAGGGAAGTCGGTAAGAATGTTACTGTCATCGGTGGTGGCTTGACAGGCTGTGAAATCGCATATGAACTCTATCTTGACGGAAAGAACCCGACCATCGTGGAAATGAAGGACGACCTGATTGCCCAACCGGGTGTCTGCCTTGCCAATTCCTCCTATCTCAGGGAATTCTTTGCCTGGAAGAAAGTCCCGGTTTATCTTGAGACCGGTCTTGTCGAAGTGAAGGATGATGCCGTGGTTGTCAAAGATAAGGAAGGAAAGATGTTTGCAATCGACTCCGATTCCGTCATTGTCTCTGTCGGCTATATTCCAACGCCGCTTGTCAAGGAGGGAAAAGATGTCTACCTTGTCGGAGACTGCTGTGGCATTGGAAATCTGAGAAGCGTCATATGGAAGGCATATGATGTCGCAATGAAGATATAGAGGTAATGAAAATGTATTTGCCAAAAATGAAACTGACGGACGAAGAGATGGATATTCTTCAGGGAAAGCAAGGTGAAACCAAAGCGAAGATGATGGAATGCCTTGTCAGGTATGGAGATATTTTCCATGCGAAGAGGATGGTCAAGGTCACGCATGGACAAGGACATCTTGTCACAAGCTTCGGACTTCAGCTGCTGACTCCAATCTATCCTTTGATGGACGAACTGATTCAGGCAGGGCTCAAGGCTGAAGAAGGTTTCACCGCCGATCCCAGACCGCTTGATTATGAGAATATCTCTGCCGGCCCTCTTGAGAGACTTGTCTTCAATCATTTCATGTATTCTACTCAGGGACATTATGAAGAACAGCTCAAGAAAGTTGGAATGAAGGATGCAAACGGGTTCACCTGCACCTGTTATCTGAAGGAAAACGGCAATATGCCAAAGGAAGGAGACATCCTTTCCTGGGCAGAAAGCTCAGCTGTTGTATTTGCTAATTCCGTCCTTGGAGCAAGATGCAACCGAAATTCCGGGGTCTATGACCTCTTCGGAACCATTCTTGGTGTAGTGCCGGAATTTGGTTTCCTTACGGACGAAGGAAGAAAAGCTGATTATAGGGTTATTGTAAAGTGCATCCATCTTCCAGAAGCACAGATTTTGGGAAGCGCCATCGGCATGAAAGTGATGGAAAAGGTTCCTTATGTCGAAGGACTTGATCAATACCTTAAGGACCTTCCGGATGAAGATACTATCGCTTATCTTAAAGACTTCGGTGCCGCGACGGCATCCAACGGTGCTGTCGGTCTATACCATATTGATGGTATCACGCCAGAAGCCAAGCGCCTTGGAAAAAGTCTTCTTAAAGAGGATTGCAAGGAATATGTCATCGATGATGAAGAACTTGAGCGTGTCTATAAGAGCTATCCCATCATGTGGAAGAACCGTTCGGCAAAGCCACATAAGTGTTTTATCGGGTGCCCACATCTCACCTTGAAGCAACTGAAAGACTGGACGGCCAAGATGGATGCCATGCTGAAAGCCCAGGGAAGGAAGAAACTTGTCATCAATACCATCTTCACATCCGCTCCACACGTCATCGAAGAATTCAAGAAATGTCCGGAATACGAGAAATTTGTTTCGACGGGTGCCCATCTATCCTATATCTGCCCATTGATGTATGCAGATAATCCGATAGCAGGCGCAAAACCGCTTCTTACGAATTCCAATAAGCTGAGGACATATACGTTTGCAAGATATGAAACGAATGAAAAGGTCTTGAGCCTGATCTGTGGAAAGGAACATTATTAAGATGAACGAATTCAAGGGTAGGGTCCTGTTCAAAGGAAATCTCAAGGGTGAGGCTGTGGTCAGCTCTCATGGCTTCAATACGCTTGCCTCTTTTCAGAAGTCTTTGCTGAGCAAGTCTTCCAAAAGCGTTGTCGTTTCTGATCAGAACAACCCGGATCTTTTCAAAAAGGAAATCACGGGAAAGATTCTTTGCTTGCCGCAGACCATCGGTTCTACGACAGGTGGCCTTGTCTTACAGACGGCTGCAAGAAGAGGACTGGCGCCTGCAGCCATGCTTTTTGCCGATGAAATCGATCCTCTTGCGGCAAGCGGTGTCATTCTAAGCAACGTATGGGAGAAGGTTCCTCTTATCTGCATCGACGGGCTCGGAAGAAAATTCCTTGATACGGTCAAGACAGGTGATCAGATAGAAATCAAAGAGGACGGAACAGTCGTCATTCTTTAAGAAGGAAAAGAAAAAGGACTGATGCGGATGAATTTTGGCTCATCTGCTTCAGCCCTTCTTTTTTATTTGTTTTGGAACTCTTTGGCGATTTTGCTGACAGCAGCCATATCAGCCTTGCCAGCGTAATCCTTTTTGAATGTCATCATGATGTTTTTGATGGACTTGTCTTCCAATCTGGAAATGATGTCTTTGATTTCGTCTTCGGACATCATCTTTGGAAGATAGGCTTTGATGATGGCAATCTGGGCCTCGTCGTTTTTGGCTTCTTCCAGATGGTTGGCGGATTCATACATTTTCTTTTCGTCTTCCAGTTCCTTGATGACCTTGTTCAGCACGGAGACCATGTCGGCATCGGTCATCTCCTGATTCTTGACCCTTTTGTCAGATTCAGCCTTTTGATAATAGGCAATGGTGACGCCTAAGACGTTCTGGGCATTGACGTCCTTGTTCTTCAAGGCAACCATTTTTGCCTTCTTTAATTCCAATAATGTAACCATGATGTTTTCCTCCTATTGATTGATGACTTTGTCATAAGCTACAAAACCTTCCTGAATGCTTTCAAGAGGCTTTTCGACCACTCTTACAGGAATGGACAGGAGATGTTCGAAGTAATCCTTCATGCCGGCAATGAGTGCTCCTCCCCCGGAAAGGATGAGGCCGTTTCTCGTCAGGTCGCTGACAAGCTCCGGCGGCAGAGAGCTGATGACATCGGTGATCTTCATTCCGATGAAGTTTGCCAACGGCACCAGGCAGCTTTTGATTTCGGATGCAGATACGACGACACTTGATGGAAGCGAAGTGATGGTGTCCTTGCCTTTGATTTCAGCGAGTCGGTTTTCGTTTATGGAAGATAGGCTTCCTATTTTCATCTTCAGGTATTCGGCGCTCTTGAGTCCGATGGCAAGATGCTGGTTGATGGTCATATATCTTCGTATGGCTTCGTCGAAGGCATCTCCGGCAATATAGGTGGAATCCGCACTGACGATTTCACCCAAGGAAAGGCAGGCGATGTCACTGACCCCACTTCCGATATGACAGATCAGGGTTGCTGTCGGTGCGAATACATTCTTTCCCGCACCCAAGGCAGAGAGCCTTGCCTGAGATTCGATGTAAACTTCCTTGGCACCTAGCTTTTTTGCCAATTCAATCATCATTCTCCTATTGACTTTGGAACAGTTGGATGGAGCGCTGAAGACAAAGGCCGGCATTTTGCTTCTTTTATCAAAGTGGAGAGACTTCAAAACTTCGGATAGATATTGATAACATGCCTCATCATCATCGATAAGTCCGTTCTTTACCGGATGAATCACATCGATATTGTATGGGGTCTTTCCGGAAATCTTGCTTGCTAAAAAACCAGTCTCTCGGACTTCATGTGTGTAACGGTCAAGGGCGATACAGGTCGGTTCGGAATAGATGACGCTTTCCATGGCGGAAGAGTAAATCAATGTGTTTTCACTTCCAAGGTCGATTCCGAGATATTCTTTCCTCATACCTACATAGTTTACTATGTTTTTTCTCAAAAGTGAAATTTTTGATTGTTTCATTATAAAACAATTGCAATGTATGGAAAATGTACCTATAATTTCTACCATTATTAGCTAATACTAGTAGGAAAGGAGTCGAAAAATGAAAGATGAGACTGAAATCAAAACAGAGGCTGAGGGTTTCCTCAAGGACTTCTTCTTGAATCGAAACCTGAATCTCTCCTTTGCTTCGATGCCGAAGAATACCGGTGAGATCTCTGTCTTGGGGCTTCTTGCGTATAATGACGGAAAGCTGACGAGCGGAGATATATCCAGGAAGCTGAAATTGAAGACGGCAAGAGTTGCTGCAATTCTAAGAACTCTCGAAGAAAAAGGTGAAATCATCAGAAGGCAATCTGATGAAGACAAGAGAATCGTTGAAGTTTGCCTCACCCAGATGGGACAGATGAAATGTACGGCTGCCATCGCCAGACTGACGGATAGGATATCTGACTGCTATCGTGAATTCGGTGCGGACGAAATGAACCATTTCAAGGATATGTTGATCCGTGTCTATAAAATCATGGGGAAGGAGAAAAGAACATGCTGCGCTTAGATCATATCGTCAAAGAATATAAGATGAAGGATAGTTCCGTTCAGGCATTGAAAGGAATCACCCTCAATTTCCGTAAAAATGAGTTCGTCTCCATTCTCGGACCTTCCGGATGTGGAAAGACGACGATGCTGAACATCCTGGGAGGCCTTGACCAATACACCAGCGGAGATCTCATCATCGAAGGAAAATCGACCAAGGATTTCAACGATCACGACTGGGACATCTATAGAAACCACCGAATTGGTTTTGTCTTTCAGTCCTACAACCTGATTCCTCACGAGAACATTCTTGAAAATGTCGAGCTGGCCCTTACCATAGGCGGTGTTTCCAAGGCAGAAAGGGAAGAAAAGGCCAAAAAAGCCCTTGATAAGGTCGGACTCAAGGGAATGTACAAGAAGATGCCAAATCAGCTCTCCGGCGGTCAGTGCCAGAGGGTTGCCATCGCCAGAGCCCTGGTCAATGAACCGGAAATTCTTCTTGCCGATGAGCCTACCGGTGCCTTGGATAGCGTTACCTCCGTCCAGATTATGGACCTCATCAAGGAAATCAGCAAAGACAGGCTTGTCATCATGGTCACGCACAATCCTGATTTGGCCTATCGCTATTCGACGAGAATCGTCAAGCTTCTCGACGGAACCTTACAGGATGATTCCAATCCTTATACCGTCGAAGAAGAAATGCAGGAAAGAGATGGAAGCAATGAAATCACTTCCGAAAAAGAACGTGCCAGGCTTGAAAACGAAAAAGCCAAGATGAGTTGGTGGACTGCCTTCAAGCTTTCCAGCAAGAATCTTTGGTCAAAGGCAAAGAGGACTTTCCTGACGATTGTGGCTGCATCCATCGGCATCGTCGGGGTCTCGGCCGTTCTTTCCATCAGAAGCGGTGTGACGGGATATATCGATGACATGCAGGATGAAATGTTGTCAGGAAATCCGATTTCCGTGTCGCGTTCATCCATGGACCTATCTTCCATGATGGGCTCTGTCTCGACAGGTGAGCAGGCAACCATTGTCAGGAATGCGATGAAGGATGGCAAGATCAATATCGACTTTGTCACCAAGCAGTTGATCGATTCAGCCAAGACGATGGGATCGACGATGATTCAAAATGAAATCACGCAGGAATATGTCGACTTCGTCAAAGACATGCCTAAGGATTACTATGAGGACATCGTCTTTAGGTATGGTATCGATGTCACCAACAATATTTATACGTCTGAAACGAGAGATGATCCTGCCATCGAGGATTCTTCGACGACGCAGAAGACGGAGACGATGTCTCTTTCTGCCATCCGTTCTCTTGCCACTGAAATCCTCAACCAGAAGCTGAATGAATCAGGCTATGGAGCTTATGCTTCCATGATTGAAGGATATTCCGGAACCTTTGCCCAATCCATCAACAATGCGGATTATCTTCTTCAGCAATATGACCTTCTTCCCGGTGGCAAGGTTGCCACAGAGGAAGATGAAATCATGGTCGTCTTGGATTCCAACGATGCCTTGACCGATTTCCTTCTTACGCTTCTCGGCTATTATTCCCAGGAAGACTTTCTCAGTGTGGTCTATCATTATAATGATGTCAATGGGGAAGATTCCCATAAGAACGAAGATACGGAGAGAAGGTTTCAAGACATTCAGAATCTCGATGCCAAGAAGCTGATGGAAAAGAAGTTTACCTATTACCCCAACAACACGATTTTCAAGAGGCATACCAGGGAAACACCTTTGGATTATAAGTTCTTTGATTATTCTTATCTGGAAGATCCTTCCTGGAACGATGGCATCCAGCTAAAGATCGTCGGCGTTCTGACACCGAAGGAGGGAAGACAGTATACGACGTTGTCTTCTGGCTTCTATTACACTCCGAAATTCACGCAGAAATTCATCGAGGACAACAATGATTCTGAGTTTACCAAGTTTGTAAGAGATGAAGAGGTTGAGGTATCTGGAAGCAAAATCAAATCCAAAGGCTCCCTCTCCAGCATGGAAGTGAATATGGTGACCAACATCAAGATGGGTGTCTACTATGATTTCGATTACAAGCTTGAAGGAAAAGTATATAAGGATAAGACGGCCTTCTTAGGTTCCAGTGATTCCAGTCTTTCCAGCCTGATGAAAATCCTCTTGGGTGGTTCTTCGACGACGACATCCGGAGAGAAGACGATTTCTTCCAGGCAGGTCGGCGGTGAGAAGCTGCCATCCAGCATTCATTTCTTTCCCAAGTCGTTTGAAAGCAAGTATCTTGTGACGGACTATCTTGATCAATGGAACGCTGACAAGGATAAGGACGTGACGTTTGGTGATGTCACGGCACCGAAGAACAGAGCTGACATCAAATATACTGATAATCTTGCCGTCGTCATCTCCATGGTCAACAACGTCATCAACATCGTCTCCATCTCTTTGATTGCTTTTACGGCACTGAGTCTTGTCGTCTCTACGGTTATGATTGCCATCATCACATATGTTTCCGTCATGGAACGTATCAAGGAAATCGGTATCATCCGTGCACTCGGAGGAAGGAAGAAGGATGTCTCTCATCTCTTCAATGCTGAAACCTTCATCATTGGATTCTTAAGTGGTGTCTTCGGTATCGCCATCACTTATATACTTCAAGGCATACTCAACATCATCATCCACGCCAATTTCCCGATGATATCCATGATTGCCAATCTTCCCTTCTATATCGCCCTGATTGTCATCTTGATTTCCGTTCTTCTTACGACCATTGCAGGTTTCATCCCTGCAAGAAGCGCGGCTAAGAAGGATCCTGTCGTAGCTCTTCGCTCTGAATAGAAGCATGGAAAAGGCTTTTCGCGGCTGTGAAAAGCCTTTTCTTTTGGCAAAATACGATATTTCTTTTCAATGATGATAAGAAGTATAGAATATATTCCGTATGAAAAAAATCGAACTTGGAAGTGAGAAGACCTGGCCAGTCATCCTGAAGCTTGCCTTACCTGCGATGCTCGCCCAGCTTGTTTCAGTCTTATACAACATCGTCGATAGAATCTATGTTGCCAATATGCCTGTCAATGGAGACATGGCATTGGTTGGCATGGGCATCGTATCCCCTGTGGCAACCTTCATTTCATCCTTTGCCTTTCTTGTCGGACTTGGCGGGGCACCTTTGTTTTCCATTGCGCTAGGTGAGAAAAACGAAGAGAGGGCAAAGAAGATTCTGAGCAATGCCTTTCTTCTCCTTCTGTGCCTGAGTGCTGTCCTGATGGTCCTGTTCTATAGCATCATGAGACCGATGCTCTATCTTTTCGGAGCGTCTGACACATCCTATCCTTTTGCCAGTGCTTATCTGAAGATATATCTGATCGGTACCTTCTTTTCCGTCTTGTCCTTGGGACTCAACCAGTTCCTCTCGGCTCAGGGAGAATCATTCAAGGCCATGGTCACGACGACATCAGCCTGCATTCTCAATGTCGGATTGGATCCTCTTTTCATCTATGCCTTCGGCATGGGAATCCAGGGTGCGGCAATCGCTACGATTCTCTGTCAGCTTCTTTCTTTTTTGCTGGTGCTTTTCTTTCTGCTAAAAGGAAGCCGTATCAGACTTTCCTTCGGCCAATATGATATCAGGACGATGCTTTCGATTCTGAAGCTCGGCTTTTCCCCTTTCCTCATTTCGTCTACCGACAGTGTCATCATCATTCTGCTCAATGCCATGCTGAAGCAGTTTGGCGGTGCGGATGCCGATTTTTATATCGAAGTGGCAACCATTGTCTCCGCCTTTGAATCATTGCTTACCGGTCCGCTTCTTGGAATCTCATCGGGGACTCAGCCGATTCTTGGATATAACTATGGAGCCAAGAGAATTGACCTGCTCAAAAAGGCAGAAAAACAGCTTCTCCTTTTTGCACTTGCTTTCTGTTGCTGCGGATTTGGGTTGTCGTTTTTACTCTCAAGACCGTTTGCGGAAATCTTTGCCGGCTCATCTGGCAATGAGGCCGTCATCGATGGCGCAGTGAAGTATATCCGATGGTATATGTATGCCATCATTCCTCTTGCCTTCCAATATGTCTGTGTGGATGGACTGACTGGAATGGGTCAGGCAAAATATTCGCTTTGGCTTTCTTTGAACCGAAAGGTGTTCATCTTGGTTCCTCTGACGATTCTTCTTCCGCTTTTGACCGGAAATGCCAGCTTTTGCTTCATGGCACAGCCGATTGCGGATGCGTGTTCCGGAATCGTCAGCCTCATCGCCTATTATATCGTGACGCCAAGGATTTTTAAGAAAAGGGTGGCTGAGACGGCTTCGTAAAAATACCAGGACACAGCTTTGAAAGTCGGACATCAAAGCTTTCTTTTCAAGGCGGAGTTATATTTCATGTCATTTTTGCCAATCTTGAAAAAGCCCGTAAATGATGAGGGAATGAAGTGCAAAAGTGAACGATGGTGCAAAAAACTTAAATTGCAAATTTACTCTATACTTTTCAAATGGTTTGGCATATAATTTTTTTCGGTACTTGGAGGTATTATAATTTATGAGTTGGTTTAACAAACAGTCTAGACTTGTTCAGATCATCCTTCTTATCATTCCGTTCGTCGGATGGGTTGTCGAAATCTTCGTCCGCCTTACTGCAATGCTTGAGAAGACTACGACTGAAAACATCTTAGGCTTCGTCCTCTTCCTCTTCTTCGGTTCCGTCCTTGCCTATGTTGACCTTGTCTGGGTCCTTCTCTTCAATCATCTTATTCTTTGCAAGTAATCAAAAAAACATGGACATGAATGTTCTGCATCGGTCCATGTTTTTTTTGTTGTCTGTTTTTTGAATCAAAAAAGGCAGCCATGACGACTGCCCGTTTTTTATTTTGCAAATTCTTCCGGATGATGTGCTTCGTACTTCTTGCGCTCGGCGGTATTGAGAATCTTTTTTCTCATACGGATGGACTTTGGCGTGATTTCGCAAAGCTCATCGGTATTGATATAGTCGAGGCAGTTCTCCAAGGACATCTTTCTGGGAGACTTGAGGACGACGGTGACATCCTTGTTGGCACTTCTCTGGTTGCCTAAGGATTTCGTTCTGACGACGTTGACGGCAAGGTCACTGTTGTACTTGTTTTCACCGACGATCATGCCTTCATAGACATCGACGCCGGGACCGATGAACATGGTGCCTCTCTCTTCGGCATCCTTTAAGGCATAGGCGGTTGTCTTTCCGTCATCGGTAGCAACCAGGACGCCAGAGGATCTCTGGCCGATGGCACGGTTGATCTTCGGGCGATATTCCTTGAAGGAATGGTTGATGATGCCGTATCCTTTGGTGGCGGTCATGAACTGGTTCATGAAGGAAATCAAGCCACGGGAAGGAATGACATAGACAAGCCTGGTCTGACCGTTTTCACTGGTCATGTTGATGGTTTCGGCGGAACGGTTTCCGACAAGCTGCATGACAGCGCCGGCATATTCGTCAGGAACATCGATCTGGAGGTCTTCGAAAGGTTCGCATTCGACACCATCGATGACCTTGATGATGACCTGAGGCTTGCTGACCTGCATTTCGAATCCTTCTCTTCTCATCGTTTCGATGAGGACGGAAAGATGAAGTTCACCACGTCCGGTGACGACGAAAGACTGATCCGTATGGTCGATGTCGAATTTCATGGAAACATCTCTCTGTGATTCTTCATAGAGACGATCCTGAATCTTCTGGGCAGTGAGAAGGGTTCCTTCCTTTCCGCTGAACGGAGAAGAGTTGGCAGCAAATGTCATACGCATGGTCGGTTCGTCGATACGAAGCGGAGGAAGCGGATCAAGATGATCGTTCGGGCAGACGGTCTCACCGACCATGATGTCCGGAAGTCCGGAGATACCGCAGATGTCGCCAGCTTCGACGTGGTCGACTTCGACCCTGTCGAGACCCTGATAGGCAAAGAGCTTGGCAACCTTGAATTCCTTGGTGGAACCATCGAGCCTGCAGCAGGTGAGGGAATCGCCTAAGGAGATGGAACCTCTGTCGACTCTTCCGATACCGATTCTTCCGACATACTTGTTGTAGTCGAGAAGGGAAGGCTGGAACTGAAGCGGTTTGCTCTCATCGGCAGCTGGAGCCGGAATGGTCTTGAGAATGGTATCAAACAGCGGGTCCATACCAGGAGCCTGGTCTTCGACCTTGTTGGAATAAGAGGAAGTCATGTTCAGGGCAGAAGTATAGACGACCGGGAATTCGAGCTGCTCGTCATCCGCACCGAGATCCATGAAGAGTTCCAGGACTTCATTCAAGGCGCGCTCCGGATCGGCACCAGGTCTGTCGACCTTATTGATGACGACGACGGTCTTGAGGTGATAGGAGATGGCCTGCTTGAGAACGAATCTTGTCTGTGGCATCGGTCCGTCAAAAGCATCGACGAGAAGGCAGACACCATCGACCATGTTCATGATACGCTCGACTTCACCGGAGAAATCGGCGTGCCCTGGAGTGTCGACAATGTTGATTTTGTTTCCTTTGTAGTTGATGGCAGTGGTCTTGGCAAGGATGGTGATTCCTCTTTCATGTTCCAAAGGGTTGGAATCCATGGCTCTCACCATGACCTTTTCGTTGTCACGGAATGTGCCGCTGGTCTTCAGAAGAGCATCGACTAAAGTGGTCTTGCCGTGGTCGACGTGGGCGATGATGGCAACGTTTCTGATTTTATCGTTCATACTGATCTCCTTACACGCGAAAAACGCATTTGAAAAAACTTATTTATTATAATAACTGAAATGGTAGAAATAAATATATTTTTCAGTGAAAATGTTTACAGGTTGGAACTTATAATGCCATGTCGAGGTCAGCGTAAAGTTTTTCAAGCTGAGCCGTGAGCTTGGCTATCTCGGCAGAGATGGCTTCCATCTTCTTGCTGTCGGTATAGTTCTCTTCAAGATAGCAGGCGTCGGAAAGCTCCTTCTTTCTTTTCTCGGCACGTTCGATCTTCTCCATGATCTTCTCCGGCGATTCCTTTGTGAGCCTTGTCTTTTTGAAGGCGGGCTCTTCCTTTTTTTGCTGAAGCTGAGCGATTCTCTCTTCCTTCTTCTGCTGGTTTTCCAGTTCGAGTTCCTCTTTCTCCTCGTTCATGATCTGAACAAGTTCTTTTTCCTTGAAGCTGGAATATGGCCCTTCATAGTAATAGCCTTTTCCGTGATAGAGATACAGCAGCTTGTTGCAGGTCTTGTCGATGAAGTCACGGTCATGGGAGATGATGACAAGGGTGCCCTCATATTCGTTGAGGGCATCGATGAGTTCTGAAATGGAAAGCATATCGAGATGGTTTGTCGGTTCATCCAAAAGAAGAAGGTCATAGTCTTCCAGGGAAAGCTGAAGGATTTCAATTCTCATCAGTTCTCCACCCGAGAGATCGCAAAGGTGTTTTTCGTTGGCTTCCTTATAGGTGAAGGCATATCTTGCAAGGCCGGAATAGATCTCTTCGTTTTCCATCCTCGGATACAGGTTTCGGAAGTGCTGGAAAAGCGTTTCGTCTGATTCATAGGAACGGATATCCTGTCTGAGGACGCCCATCGTCATATGGAAATATCTTCGGATATCTCCCGAATAGGGCTTTAGTTCGTTGAAAAGGACTTTTCCGAAAGTGGATTTGCCGATGCCGTTTGCACCCATGACGGCTAGATGGTCTTTGCCAAAGAGAGTGAAGGTGATGTCCTTGATGAGCGGCTTGTCATAACCGACGGATACATTGTTGAAATCCAAAAGCTTCTTTCCTTCACGGATTTCGCCTTTGAGACCGATGGAAAGGGACTTGCTTTTCTTGAGACTCGGATCACTGATGGAATTGGCTTCAAGCCTGGCAAGCTTCTTGACTCTGTCCTGGGCTCTGGATGCGAATCGTGGCTTTGGCATATAGAAGGTGATGAAGCGTTCCAGCCTTGCCTTTTCTTCTTCCTGTGCCTTGAACCTGGCAAGTTCGTTTTCATACCGGTTCTTCTTTTCGATGGCGAAATTGTCGTAGGTGCAATTATACATGGTGTAGATTCCATGGTCGATGTCCAGGATGTGGTCGGCAAGGTGCTTGACAAACGTTATATCATGGGAAACAAAAAGAACAGCACCTTGATAGGATTTCAAATAATCTTCAAGCCATTCTATTGAAATAATGTCGAGATGGTTCGTAGGCTCGTCCAAAATCAGGATATCCGGATTCAAGAGGAGGAGCTTTGCAAAGGCAACCCTGGTCTTTTCTCCGCCAGAGAAGGTTGAGATTTTTCTTTCATAGTCGTCCTTGGAAAAGGAGAACATGTTGAGAATCATGGCTATCTTGTAGCGATATTGGTATCCTTCCTTGACTTCGAAGGCGTTTTGAAGACGTGCATATTCTTCCAGCTTTGCATTGTCATTTTCATTTTGGGCGATTTCCTTGGATAGTTCGGAAAGCCTGTTTTCCATGCCGATGAGGTCTTTGAAGACGGAGAGGGCTTCTTCATACAGCGTATGGTTTGGATTTTCGATGACATCCTGTGAAAGATATCCGATCTTGATGTTTTTGGAGAAAATGATCTGACCACCGGAAACTTCTTCCTGACCAAGTATCATTTTGATCAGTGTGGATTTTCCGGAACCGTTCGGACCGAGAATGGCGGTCCTGTCATGGTCTCTGACGATGAAGGATGTCGGCTCGAAGAGCTTTACACCCGAAAACTCCTTGTAGACATCCTGCAATGATAATACGACGTTCATGGCTTATTCTTTCTCGATGACGAAGGTACCGGTCGAATTGAGAGAGATTCTCTCTTCGACGGGGGAAGGGACTTCGATCGGATCGTCGCTGAAGTCGAAGTTGTTCAAAATAGAGGAGACGAGGCTTTCCATGCCAGGCTTCTCGGTATATAAAGTCAGGATGACATCACCTTTGGCGACTTTGTCACCAAGCTTCTTGGACAGGATGATGCCTGCTGCCGGATCGATGACATCGTCAAGTGTCTCTCTTCCGGCACCGAGTGTCATGCTGCTGACACCCAAAGCCATCGTATCAATCTTGCTGATATATCCGGATTTGACGCTTCTGACCGGAATGGAATACATGCTGACAGGGAATTTCGAAGGATCGTCGATGTAGGATATGTCACCATTTTGTGCCTTGACAAAGGAACGGAAGATCTTATAGGCACTATCATCTTCCAAGGTCTGCTTCAATGCAGCGACGGCTTTGTCTCTTTCGCTGTAGATGCCTGCCTGAAGAAGCATAGTGGCACCGCTGGAAAGGCAAAGTTCGACGAAGTCCTTCGGTCCTCTGTTATGAAGGGTATCGATGGCTTCCTTGACTTCAAGGATGTTTCCGATGGCCAGACCGAGAGGCTGGTTCATGGATGTGATTTCAGCCTGTACGTTCTTGCCAAAATGGTTTCCGATTTCGACCATGAGCTTGGCAAGAGTCTCAGCTTCTTCTTTTGTGTGCATGAATGCTCCGCTTCCGTATTTGACGTCGAGAAGGATGCAGTCGCATCCGGCAGCGAGTTTCTTTGACATGATGCTGGAAGCAATCAAGGGCATCGAATCGACGGTTCCTGTGACATCCCTGAGGGCATATAGTTTCTTGTCAGCCAAATCGATATCGGCACTCTGACCGATGATGCTCATACCAACCTTGTTGACCGTATCGATGAAATCCTTCGGGGAAAGGGAAATGGTCATTCCGGGAATGGACTCGAGTTTGTCGAGTGTGCCACCGGTGAAGCCGAGTCCTCTTCCGGACATTTTGGCTACTTTGATGCCTAGGGCTGCGACCATCGGGCAGAGAACCATGGAAGTCTTGTCTCCGACACCGCCTGTGGAATGCTTGTCACATTTTACACCATTGATTTTGCTTAAATCGAACATGACTCCGGAGTCCATCATGGCCTTGGTCAGAGTGAAGGTCTCTCTCTTTGTCATCCCTTGGAAGCGAATGGCCATCAAAAGGGAGGAAACCTGATAATCTGGAATCGAATCATTGCAATAGCCTTTGATCCAATACTGGATTTCCTCATCGCTCAGTTCTCTTCCGTTTTTCTTTTTTTCAATAATGGAAAGCATGTCCATAAGAAGCACCTCTCTGAATGAAATGATATCGTTGTAAAATCAACTCATTATACCACGTAAAACATCGATTTTTTAAATTGGTCGAGGAATCAGAAAACAAAAAGGGACTGCGAATGAGCAGCCCCATGGTAAAATAAGACTATTCTATATAGATGACGACCCAACGATCGTTGTCGTTTCCCTGGTTGTTGTCGTAGATTCTTAAGAAGATGGTATGGACCTTCTCGTCTCCGACATAGAAGAGCTGGGAATATTGCGTGATGTAGATATATTCCTGGTCGTCGCTGGCTTCTCCCTGAGTGACAAGGGCACGTCTAGCCTCAAAGCATTTCTTGGCATTGCCGACAAGGGTATATCCGCAATTGGATACACCGCTCATGGGAATCTGCTTTCCGTCGTTGTGCACGAATTTGATTTCCGTGTTTGGATACAATACGCCGGTATAATAGTATTCCTTGGTTCCGTAGAGAGGCGAGATATGGGCAGAGAACTGATGCTTTTCGTTTTCCTGAACGAGATAGACATCTTCGCCGGTATCAGCTTCGGGTGCTCTGGTGACTTCGACAAGCGGTCTGCGTTCCAACGGCTTGACATTCTTGGAATGGCTGTTCTTTTTTACTTTGACCATGTATGTCTCCTTTGAGATAATGTATATATATTATATACCGACCTATAGGCGAAAACGAGAAAGAAATATGTCAAAGAAACAGAAATGCAAAAAAACAATCAAGGAAACGTATGACTTTTCCAAACTGCTTGAATATTGTGACGAGGAAGAGAAGGAAAGGTTTTGTAACAACCTTTCTTCCCATAGCGTTTCTTCTCTGATCAGGAATCCGGATGCCTTGTCAGAGGAGGAAATTCTGACAGCTTTTCCTAATCTTGTCAGGGATAAGGAAGACGGTCTTCTTTATCGGTTTGACAAAGAGGAAGATGCTATCGGCAGGACCTTGGAACACTTCCTTGGAGATTTTTATATTTTGGATCCAAGCAGCGCAGCCATCTCCTTTTATCTTGCCCCTTATCTTAGAAAAAACTTTCTATCCTTGGACCTCTGTGCAGCACCAGGAGGGAAAAGCATCGCTTTGGATATGAGAAGAAAGGATGGCTTGTATCTATGCAACGACATCTCCAGGGACAGGGCCTTGGAAATCAACAAGAATGCACAGAGGATGCATCTTGACAACATCCTGGTGATGTCCATGGATCCTCTCAAGATTGAAAAGAAAGAAATATTCGACCTTGTCATTGCCGATGTCCCATGTTCTGGAAGCGGAATGATCAGGAAAGACAAGAAGATGGCATTGGATTATTCCGATGAGAAGATGGAACGTCTTCTTCCCGTTCAGAAGAACATCTTCGAGAAAGCATATTCCATGGTGAGAAAAGGAGGAATCATCGCTTATTCTACCTGTTCTCTTTCGATGAAGGAAGATGAAGACCAGGTTGCTCTCTTTTTGAAGAACCATCCGGACTGCACCTTGCTTCCGCTGGAAAAGAAAGCAGGCATGGTCAAGGGAAAGGATGGATATGGGATTCATATGATTCCAGGCATCTATGATGGGGAAGGAATTTATTTTGCCTTGATTCGAAAGGAAGGAGAAAGCGATGTCGCTTTGACTCCGTATAGGAAGGCTATCGAATCCGCCCACGCGGATTGCCTTGAACTGCCTTATAGAGGCAACTCCTACTTTGTCTCCCGTTTTTATGAGGAAATTTCTGATTTCTCCTATTTGGCGCCAGGGTTGAAAATAAAAGATGATACAGAACATCCGAAGTGCGAATACGATCATTCCTATGGAAAGCTCTGCAAGGATCTCCCGGTGATCGGACTTGATAGAAGCCAGGCACTCTCTTTCATCCAGGGCAATGAGCTGAGATGCAAGGATGAGGCTGATGACGGGCTTGTCGTCCTTGCCTATGGAAAAAGACGGATTGGACTTGGAAAGAAGAGTCAGGGAAAAATCAAAAATTACCTTCCAAAAGGGTTGAGAGGATATCTTTCTTGACAAAACAATAAATATGTAATTCATCATTATGCTTGTCATTTAAAATGAAATGTAATAACATATACGCGTTCTTTCAAGGAGGCGTGTTTGATTATGCCAAAAAAGAAAGTCGTTCTCATCAAGATGATCTATGTTGCAATGTTCTCTGCTCTTTGTTTTGCCGGTACCTGTATCAGCATCCCAATCGGTGCATCCAAGGTTCATCTGGGAAACTTTTTTTGTCTTCTTGCCGGCCTTCTTTGCGGCGGTCTTGTCGGTGGACTGTCCGGTGCCATCGGCATGACGCTCAACGACATCGTCTTTGGATATCCTTATGATACGTTCTTAAGGACGATGGTCTTGAAGTTTCTGATGGGATTCATTGTCGGCACCCTCTTCCGCTTCATGCTGAAGCATAAGGCAAATGGAACTCTTTTTTCCTGGATCAGCACAGCCCTGTTAGGCGGTCTTTTTGCCTATAGCCTTACCATGTTTCTGACGGAGAGCCGAGATAAATATCTATGGACCATGGTGTTTTCAGCCATTCTCTTTGGCTTGGTTCTGTTTTCGGCTATCTTCTCCTTCAAGCTCAACAATGTTCTCAAGTGCATATCTTTTTCCATCATCGTCGCATTATGTGTCAATGTCGTGGGTGAGTTCTATATCCGTATCTTCTTCAATACGCTTGTGCATGACATGATTTATGAGACTGCTCTTGCTACATCGGTTTCAAAACTTCCTGGTGCTCTCTTCACCAGTGTCGTGAGCATGGTCTTTGTCATTCCTATTTTCTATCCCTTGTATCGTGCAACCTACAAAATCAATAAGCTGAATGATTTGAAAGAATATATTGAGCCAGCTGAAAATAAATAAAGCGATTTTCTAAGATAAGATAAAAGCGGTTTATGATCTGATGTATGCTCGTTTTCACCAAGAAAAAAGCCTGATACGAATGTATCAGGCTTATTGAACAAAGATGGTGCCGACTGCCGGACTTGAACCAGCCACCTACTGATTACAAATCAGTTGCTCTACCGGATGAGCTAAGCCGGCACGTATGGTGAGTGCTACGAGGATCGGACTCGTGACCTCTTCCGTGTGAAGGAAGCGCTCTCCCGCTGAGCTAAGCACTCATGAAGAGCCCGTATAGTTTATCATTGAATGGCGGGCACTTCAAGGATTGATTTTGATTTCGATGGAAAAATCAGCTTTTTATCCTTATTTGATGAGTTTTGACAATCGCAGCATGTTTTCGAATTCGGTGATGTTCTTCTCGTATCCGGAGATATCTTCCTTCACGAAATTCTCAAGGTGCGCATCAAAGTCCTTCTTTTCCAAGGCGTTGTTTTCCAGAATCTCTTTCGAGAGTCTGCTGATGTCACTTGTGACGAAGCCCTGTGTCTTTTCCATGAGCTCCTTTTCTTCCTCCGATGTCAGCTTGAAATCTTTGAAATATCGTTGGATGAGGAGGAACCTGGTATTGTCATCAGGAATGTGGATTCTAAGAAAATCATCGAACAGTTCGTTTCCGAATGCCTTTGGATTTATCTTGTCCGGAGCTGATGTCGTGGCGATGAAGAGGACGTTGAGCTTCTTTTTGCGGATTCTTTTGAGCTCGTTCCTGAAAAGGCGCATGAAGAGGTCACAGGTATCCTTTGAGAAATCATCTTCTCCGTTGGAGAAATAGGGAACTGGTGATTCCATGAAGAGGACGACGTTGTTTTCGTTCTCGATGGTATCAAAGACTTTCCTGAAGGAATATTCGACGTCCGGGAAGTCTGTCATGCGGAAGTGTTTCAAGGGTTGGAAGAAGTATGCTTTGGCATGAAGCTCCTTGATCAGAGAGTGTGCGAAGCGGGTTTTTCCGACACCATGCGGGCCATAAAGGAAGAGTCCGTTCTTTTCTCTTTCATAAAGAGTGTTCTCCTTCCAGGGTTTGATGATGGTGTCTTCAAGGTATTTCTTTTCTTTGTCAAGGCCGATGAAGTCGCTGAAGCCCTGGGTAGGAGTCTCTACTGGAAAGACACCTTTCTTCTTTGGGTCTCCGCTCATATCAAGATAGGCAAGCGCTTTGTCGTAGTAGTGTTCCTGAAGGTTTTTGTATTCCTGGGCATCCGTGACGTTATAGGAAATGTCGGCAAGCTGCTTACAGATTTTGCTGGCATTCATCATGTCTTCATAGGCCTGCTGATACTCCTCGTTCGAATAATGCTCGACGGCTGAAGAATAGAATTTCATCATTTCAAGTCGAAGTTCGTTGAATTTCATATCTTTCTGCCTCCTGGTATATATATTTTACCTAAATCGATATAGATTGACAATTTTTTCTCTCAGTCAGGATTCTTGCATTCTTCACGTATTTCCTGGAATGCTTTCTTTTGAATGTGGTGTACGATGAAGATATAGGTGATGTCGACCAATGTCCAGCTGATCGGATAGACGATGAAGAGCCAGAAGACCGTATGGAAGAAAGGCATCGGGAAAAGAACATAGAGGAAGAAGATACGGATGCCGACACAGCCTGAAATGGTGACGGCAGCAGGAGCTACGGCATGCTTGAGTCCTCTCAAGTATCCGCTGCAGATGTCCATCACGCCATCCAGACAATAGGTTATGGCCATCAACAGCAGCCTTTCCTTTCCTGCAGCCAAGGCATTGTCAAGGACGATGCCTTCGCTTTCGGTGACAAAGATGCTGAGCACCTGATAGGGCCAGATACAGCAGATCATGGTGCAGATTCCCCATAGAATCAACATCCAGGTCAAAGAATAAAGGAAGACCTTGCGGATGTTCTTGATTTTTCCGGCTCCATAGTTCTGGCTGACGAAGGCCGTACATCCGATGGCAAAGGCATCGATGAAGGCAAAGATATAATTTTCGATGGTGCTTGAGGCTGCCGATCCTGCAACGATTTCATCGACTGATATCGGAACGTTGTTGATGGCATAGCCGGTGATGGTATAAAGGGCTGACTGGATCAAGACGTTGGGAAGGGAGAAGCCGAGTTCCTGAATGGCGCTCGGGATACCGACCTTCATGATATTCTTGAAGGAAATCATATCCATCTTCAGTTTGGAAAAGCGAAGGACGACAAACCCTTTTTTATAGAATGTCAGCCAAAGGACGACCAATATGGCAGAAACGACTTCGCTTAAGACGGTTGCCCAGGCAACGCCTGCAACATCCAGTTCAAAGCCGATGACGAACCAAAAATCAAAGGCGACGTTGATGATGCCTGATATCACCAATATATATAAAGGTCTGTTGGAGTCACCCAGGGCTCTGAGGATCTGCGAGCCATAGTTATAGACCATCAGAAAAGGAATGCCGATGAAATAAATTTGAAGGTAGAGGGTAGACTTTTCCATGATGGAAGCAGGCGTTCCCATCCAGGAGAGCATGATGGAGGACATGAAGTAACCGAAGACACCGACAAGGATTCCTGTCAGAACGGCAAGAATCATGGATGTATGGAGGACTTTGGATGCAGCTTCCTTGTTGTTGGCACCTTTGGCGTGTCCCATGGTGACGTTGACACCCAAGGAAAGACAGACAAAGGTGGTCACAAGCATGGTGATGAGAGGCGTGTTGGAGCCGACGGCTGACATGGAGTTGCTTCCACCTCCGAAGTTGGCCACGGTATAAAGGTCGACGGTCGTATAGAGAAGCTGAAGAATCGTCGTAAAAGCCATCGGCAGACCGAATAATGGAACTTTCCAGAACAGGTTTCCACTGGTCAAGTCCATTTCCGACAGTTTTTTCTTTTTGGTATCAGATAGTCCCATACATAGATATCTCCTCGAAATAGCAAATGAAAAGTATAGCCCCTTTTTTCCAGGATGCAACGAAAAAGTGCATTTTTACCCTGTCTATCCTATAATTGAAGAAGGAGAAATGAAATATGAACCATATTGATAAAATGATGTCTCTTCTTGGAAAGAGCTATTCGACATTCCATGTCGTAGACAATATCAGGAAAGAACTTCTCGAACATGGCTTTGTCGAACTTGATGAGAAGGAAAACTATGCCCTGGAAGGTGGAAAAGATTATTTTGTGACCAGGAATTCGACTTCCGTCATCGCTTTCAGGGTGCCTGTGAATCTTAAGGATGCCCACATGCAGATCACGGCTACACATAATGATTCTCCGACCTTCAAGATCAAGCCGAATCCGGTGAAGAAATCCTGTGGGCTTCTCCAGCTCAATACGGAACCCTATGGAGGACTCATCATCAATACCTGGTTTGATAAGCCCCTTTCCATCGCAGGAAGGGTCTTTGTCCGTCAGGGAAATAAGATATCTTCCCATCTTCTTTGTGTGGACAAGGACCTTCTTGTGATTCCGAATGTCTGTATCCATATGAACAGGAATATCAATTCCGGATATAACTATAATGCTTCCGTCGATACGATCCCTGTTCTTGGAATGGAGGAAGACTTTGATTTCAATCAGTTTTTGCTCTCAGAGCTTGGCATGAAGGATGGGGAAGTCATCAGTCATGACCTGTATCTATATAATCGGGAAAAGCCTGCTCTCTTAGGTCTCCATGATGACTTCCTATGCAGTGGAAGAGAGGATGACCTGACGGCAGCTTATTCGGCATTGTTCGGCTTTTTGGAAGCCAAGAGCGAAGACCATATCTCCGTCTATGCTTCCTTTGACAATGAAGAGGTCGGTTCCCTTACCAAACAGGGCGCCAATTCCACCTTCCTGCAGGACAATCTGAAGCGTATTCTTTCTGCTTTGGGAAAGCAGGATGAATTCCAAAAGGCAATGGCTCAGTCCATGATGCTCAGCATCGACAATGCCCATGCCAATCATCCGAATCATCCTGAGCTTTCTGACAAGACTACGGATGTCAGGCTCAACAACGGCATCGTCATCAAGTTCAATGCCAATCAGTCTTATACATCGGATGGTATCTCTTCGAGTGTCGTGAAGTATCTCTGCAAGAAGAATGGCTTGAATTATCAGGAATTCACCAATCGCTCTGACCTGCGTGGAGGATCGACGCTCGGAAACCTCTCCGAAAGCGAAGTCTCCATCACCACCGTCGATATCGGCATCGCCCAGCTTGCCATGCATTCCAGCTATGAGATGCTTGGAAAGAATGACATCGAAAACATGGTGCTCTTGACAAAGTCCTTCTTCGATAGCAATATTCTCTTTGAAGGACAGGACGTCATCATCGATTGATAAAGAAAAAGTTGCTGTGGATATCAGATTGAACATCTGAGAAACAGCAACTTTTTTGATGTGCTTTTCGGAAAAACAAATAAAAAAGCCTGCATGATGCAGGCAATTTTCCGATATGGTGGGCCTTAGTGGGCTCGGACCACCGACCTCCCGCTTATCAAGCGGACGCTCTAACCAACTGAGCTAAAGGCCCAAATAGGCGAGAATTATGATACTAAATCCAAGCGCTGATGTCAACAAGAATTTTCAAACTTGTGGTAAAATGTTGCCAAAGGCCATAAATGATGAGGAAAAGGATTTTATTGCAATAAAAAGGAAATTCGTCAAAAAAACGTAAAAAGTTAGAAAAAGCTAACTAAAAATATTGCTTTTTCTCTTGTATTATGGCCGTTAGGATTCTAAAATGATTCTAGAAGTACATTGGAGGTACATGAAAATGACTAAAGTTACTGTTAACAAGGATCTGTGCATCGGTTGCGGTGCCTGCACTGGAATCGCTGCTGATGTTTTCCAGTTTGCCGATGATGGCAAGGCTGAAGCTGTCGCTCCTGTCACTGCTGACAACGAAGCTTCCGTCGAAGAAGCTGTCGCTGGCTGCCCGGTTCAGGCCATCGAAGCTGAATAATTTCAACCTTTTGAATTGAAAAGCTGTCAGAGAGGTTAGGTCAAAGGCCTGCTTGTCTGGCAGCTTTTTTGCTTCTATTTTTGCTTTGGCTTGTTTTCAGCAGGTGCTTGCGATGGTTGATGCCTGAAAATCGAGCGGACAAAAGCCATGATTTTAGATATAAAGATGAATAATGGATGCTTTTGCTTCTTAAAGGCAACCCTGTAGATTTGGATTCTTCCGCTGATGTCTTTTATGAGTTCGCCTTGCAGATCTTTTAAATAGAATCCATTGATTTTTAACTGATACTCCTTTGGTAAATCGACGTCTGCGAGGCAGAAGTTCTTGTGTCGGGTTTTAAAATGCCCAATCTTAATGTTTTGGTTTCCATCGAATACAAAAATCCTAAGACTTTTGCAGACCGTCCTTCTTGTCCTATTGTCTTTGAAACTAAAGGCATTTATCACCCACTTCATATCTTCAGGATGATAGAGCTTGACTACGTTTTCAAGCGTTCCAGGTATTGTATTTTGCAAATTTTGATAGGCTGTCCAGCTTTTAAGGATGCGATGGGGGAATTTCTCTTTTTGCTTGAGTCTCCTATCTATAATTTTATAAGTGATTTTCACGAGACGTTGACAATAAGAGTCTAAGATCGATTTGGCAAAATCGTCTATCGCATTCAAGACATGAATGTATTGCCCTTTTTGCCTGAGGCATGCGTCTTGAAGAATGAACAAAGCTTCAAAAACTTCATCCAATGTGAATGACTTTGTTTTCTTGTCTTTTTTATAGTTATCATACAGACATACGCCATGGCACCACATGTTTCTAAGGCTGATCAGTTTGTCTTTGTCCTCTTGACTATTGAAAATCTTGGATGCTTTTTTTGCTGTCTTTTTAAAAGGCTTATACTTTGTTTTTGCCTGGTCGTTGCTTACGCTGTCTTGTTCAAAACTGAAGAAAATTTTGGATAAGTGGTTTTGTAGCAGTAGATTCATTCTGTCAAGGGCACACTTATTCATCCCATCCGGATAGGAATAGTCTGGCTTGTAGCTTCTTGCTTTACTTGTATAAGCTTTCGAAATTAAACGGTGGAGAGCATCCATTTCCTTTCCGGACTGTACATGGATGTCACAAATCTTCTGGGTCAACAAAGCACCGATAAAAGCCTCTATGGATAATTTGTTTGCAAGCAATGCCACGATATGGAAGGCTCCATACAATGTCAGCTCTCCGTCTTTGGAGATGGAATAAAAAGGCTTGACGATAGATGAAAGCAAGGGAACCATAGTTTCGTCAATGAATATTGGATCTGATGCATATAGATGGGCATTGTCGTTTCTTATGGAAAGGAAAATGCGCATGAGCTGGCTGAACTGATTCAAATCAAAGGAGGAAAAGCTGGGATAATAAGATAAAATCGAAGAGAACTGTGCTTGTGTCAATTTGTTTCCGATGATGAGATGAAGGGTTGTTCTGAAGAGCCTATTAATTTCAGCACACACTCCCATGAATGCCGATTTACATATAACGATGGAATCTGTGATTATTGAATAGGAATTATGAACAGTCTCTTCCAGATGGAGTATTTTGCATTTCATTGGACAATGTCCCGGCTTTGTTCTAAATCTATCCTTTCTGTTTGTTGACTATCTTATATTGCTTTTATAGAATAATAGCAAGAAGCAACCGCCTAGGGCATTAAGCCCCCTTAGCAGAGATGCGCTAGATCTCTGCTAATCGAATAACAGCGTTAACGGCTCGCTTCTTATTTTTTATTGTTGCCGTTGTCCTCGTTGTGATTGCGAGGATTACGAACAATAAGAATAAGAAGCACAACCAGAAGGATAAAGCAAAAGGTATCCAGGCTTCATTTTCTCGTAACATCCATATTTAGTGTCTGGAAATCATCTTCAGTGGTTGCTCTCACAATATTATTGACCTTAAAATAGCAAAATTAATCATCGGATTGTCTCAGGTTATCAACTTTTTGATTTTCATCTCGATTTTGAAGAGCTGAGCAAAAGCCTTCATGGGTGGTAAAAAGGTTGAGATGTATGATAAATGTCCTGCCAAACAAACATGGAAAGTCCTACATGACCAATTCCTGGTCTTTGGAAGAACTGTTTTCTCAGCTTATTTATTCCTAAGATACTTGATGTTTCTTGCTGAACCGATTTTGATGATTTGCCTGCTCTTTACCATTCTGCCAAGTACTGCCTCGATTGTCGTTGGACTTACGTCAGGAAGGATTTCACAAATCTCTTTTTTTGAAATAGGTGCAAGACTATTTAAAACTGTTGCTTCAATCCTCGCGGATTTTGAAATGCTGCCATCATTGATGACGGCAAATCTTTTATCCAATTCCTTATAGCACATATAAAGCGTTGATAAGAAATTCTCCATAAACGGAGAATAATTATTTTTGTTCTCATGCCAGCTTATGGATGATTGTCGTAATGCTTCGTAATAGCAGCTTTTATATTTGTTTATCTGTTCTTCGAAAGAAATATATTTGCCTGCGTCAAAGCCATTTTTATATAGCAGCAGAAGGGAAAGAAGTCTTGACATTCTTCCATTTCCATCTCGAAACGGGTGAATACATAAAAAGTCTAAAATCACGCATGGGATAAGCAGCAGCTGATTTATTTCGGAATCGTTTGCTGCCGACATATATGCCAATACAAGCTGTTCCATCGCGTGCTTTGTTTCACTTGCTGGGGTAGGGGAAAACCGAATCCTTCTATTTCCGTGTGAATCTATTTCTATAATCGCATTGTCAAAATCCTTGTATCTACCGCCATATTCGTAACCAGTTTCAGAGAGTAATACTTCATGAAGATGTAGAATGTCCGACTCGTTAAAATCGATATACTGATTGTTGGTATGGATTTCATTCAATGCGTCGCGATAACCGGCGATTTCAGCTTCGTCATGGTTTAGAGGCGCACTGCTTTGTGTAACGATAGCCTTGATGCGCTCATCGCTCGTAACTATGCCCTCAATGGCGTTGGAGTTCTTTACCGATTGAATCTTAGCTATTTTTTCAAGTTCCGTAAAAATTTTCAAATGGTCGGCCTTTCTTATGCTAGCCATTGTTTTCAACGAGTAAATGCTCATAGCCATATTAAACGTTTTTGTCGAAACAGTGCCGTTTTTCAAGAAGGAATAATCAAATTTATGCATAATGAGCCTCTTAATCTGCATATATTATAGCAAAAATAATGCAGAAATTCATAAGGAATATGCATATTATTTTTTTGGTATCATGCAGATACTGGTTTTTTGAATCATGTACCATAAATTGCATGACCTTGTTCTTTTTTTTCTTGTGATGTCAATCGACTTTTAGGTGTGCCTTATGATATGGTGATGGCAGCGAGTCACATCTATTGTAGATATGGATAATCTCTTGATTTGTCGATGTATTTCGACATCTTATCATTCGGATTGGCAGGTACGACTTCTTTGTCGATTTTAGGGTCGTATTTTACAAAAGTATTACTGTCATCTACCCATATCAATACCTTCTCAACTTCCCAAAAGGATTTGCCTTCGAATACCTTGGCACGGAGAAAACGATACAAAAGTTCGTCCATGGAGTTCCCTGTGATGTGGTATGAATCATCATAGTTCATGACATCCCCTGTATCATCTAGCAGGTAGTCTGCCGTGTTAGTTGTCTTATCCAGTCTTCCTGCAAAGCGACGGATGAAAAAATGGCAGGAATTTTCCTTATCGTCATAGTATCCTTCGCACCAATAGACGTTGCCTTTGTAATAAAGACAAGATTCATTTTTCCATCCTGTGTTTAAGAAAATGTTGAGTATACCGTTAATCATGATAACCGACCTCCGTTAGGTAGATGTAATACTCCTTAATCAAATCAGGCGTTTTATGTCGATTTGTCTTGATAAAAATCCTTCAGATGGTATTCAGTCTGTATCTGCTTTGACGGTCTTGCAGCAGTTCCCAGACGACATTTGCCTTTTCTGCTGCCTTGCCTTCATAACCTTCAAGGCTACTGATTTTTTAATACGGCATTCTCCGCTTTCAGCTGTTCGTTCTCTGATTTGAGTTGCTCGATTTCGTTTTCTGCCGTATCCGTGTTCTCTCTTTTCTCTGTTTCAGGCATCGTGCTTTCCTCTTTCGCATTACACTCTACCTGATTCTCGAGAAGAATGGAATAGTTTCTGCATAGATTTGTTTTGTGGATTGCCATCATCCATAGAAGTTTGATTGGTTTGGTATGATTTTTGTCATTCTTCCAATCAAATGAAAACTGCAGCAGGGGCAGCTGCTGCAGCCTTCAGAAAAGAAAAGATTAAGAAAAAGGTTTATCGGACCTTTGTCTCCGTGTCAGGATTGTCCTTCTTATGGAATGTCAGGAACAATACGATCGCTCCATAGATGAGCATGCCACCGGCAAGGACACAGTCGATGACAATCATGAAGATTTTCCAGTCAGACATTCTATATCCCGTGATCTCGCTGTTGGTTGCACAGGAGTTGCATACGGTATAGAGAATGTTGTGTGTAGCATTGCGGATGGCAGTGACCTGTGTAGCGGAAGTGTCCTTGAGGCTTGGATTCTTGCCTTCCTGATTTAGGACCAGGTCGCCTCCGGCACGGATCATCTGATTCTGGTTCATATAGCGGGAGAGGTTATAGTCGGTGACGACTTCGCCACGGAATCCCCACTCTTTTCGCAAGATGCCGGTCAGGAGATTGTAGTTTCCTCCTGCCCAGACGGTTCCGATTCTGGTGAACGAAGACATCATGGCGGTAGTCTTGCCTTGCTTGACGATCATCTCAAACGGCTTGAGATAGATTTCTCTCATCGTCTGTTCGTCAAGCCAGTTGAGGCAGCCTTCGGTGTCGCGGTTTGTTTCCTGCTCGTTGATGGCAAAGTGCTTGACGAAACAATAGACACCCTTGGACTTGGCTCCTTTGACGACTTCTGTTCCCATGATTCCGGAAAGATAGGGATCTTCGGAATAATATTCCCAGTTTCTTCCTCCAAAGGGTGAACGATGGACATTTACGGCCGGTGCATACCAGCCGGAATATGGAAGATGATCGCCCCTTTCGTTTCCGATGAGTCCTTCGTTTCCGATGAGGACACCCATCCTGTTTGCGAGTTCCTTGTTCCATGTGGAGGCAAGGACTGTCTCGGCAGGATAGGAAGCGCATCCATAGACGGGCACGGTATCGCTCATGGCCATGAAGGAAGTGAAGCCGCTTGGGCCGTCAGGCTCGTTGGTGACAGGCTTTCCGATGTTCTCGATGGCGATGGAGCCATAGGCGCCTTTTCCGATGAGCGTGCTCATCTGCTCGACGGTGAGCTGATCAAGGAGCTCATCCCATTTTTTGTCATCGTAGTCAAGACCGACTAGGTCAGCAAGTTTCAATGTCGGATTATCGACGACCTTATCAGCCTGTGAAGGCATCTTGTCTTCGGATACCTGCCAAGGTTTTCCTTCGTCATTCTTGGAATATGTGAGGGAACTGATGAAGTCGGAAGTGACATTTCTTTCCTTATCCGTAGGAGTGGTAGGGAATGTATTATCCATATCATTTCTTTTCATGACGGATACTTTGGAAGAAACATCATCGAATAGGTTGGTGACTTTGGTTCCGGTCGTCGTATCGTTTTCAATACGGATGTCTTTACCTAGGGCAAAGTCTTTGTTTGCTTCAAAGACATGTGCATCATGTCCGATATGAAGGGTGTAGTTACCCTTTTCAAGGATATAGCCTTTGTAATCACTGCTGTTTTTTCCTGAAAAGTCATAGGACTTCATGTCTTCCGCTTTGAGGGTGAGGGTCAGCGTCTCACTTTCATTCGGTGCAAGGAGCTTGGTCTTGGCAAAACTTCCAAGATTGACATAGCTCTTTTCGATGCCGCCTGCCGTATATGGTGCTGTGTAGTAGAGTTCGACGACATCCTTTCCAGATACGTTTCCTGTGTTCTTGACGGTGACGTGGACCTGGAACTCATGCTCGATGGAGTCAAAGGCAGTTTCACTAGGCCAGCTGACGCTCCATTCGAAGTTGGTGTAACTCAGTCCATATCCAAAGGGGAAGACGACATTCTTTTGATACCAGTCTTCACCTGCAGCGCCCATGTCGTGGGCCTTGGTCTCATAGTAACGATATCCGCTGTAGATACCTTCTTCATATTCGACGAAGCGGTATCCGGTATCGGCATTGTTGTTTAAATAGGCGTTTCCGTTTTCCTTGTTGTTGTTTCCGAAGTTTGGCCATGTGGGATCGTTCTTGAAATTCCGTACATAGGTGTCGACGGTGTGTCCGCTTGGATTGACTTTTCCGGATAGAACCTCACCTAGGGCTGAAGCACCCTTCTGGGCGGGAAGTCCCATCCAAAGGCAAGCCTTGATCTTTGGCTGATAGGCATAATAGGTCGGGTCATCCAAGAAGCCGAGTTCGATGGTCTGGGCTGTGTTGAGGACGACGATGACGTCATCGAAGTTGTCACAGGCTTCCTTAAGCATGTCCGTCTCGTTTTGGTCAAGCTGCAGATAGTGGTCAGAGGCGTTTCTTGCTCCGTCGACTTTTGGAGAATCCTCCTTGAAGCCTGTCTTCATCGTCCTGGGAAGGTCATATCCTTCGCCTCCGGAACGGGAGATGACGACGATGGCAGCATCATGGTATTTGGAGTAGGAGGAGCGAAGGCTTGCATCATAGGAGGAGATGGGAGTCTCACCTGTGATCATGCCAGAAAGGATGGTTCCCATGGCAGGGGCTTTGTCTCTTCCGTTTCCGCTCTTGCTGTTGTTCTTATAGAAGGCTTCCATGGTCGGATTGACATCAAATCCGGCATTCCTAAGAGAATCGTAGATGCCGATGCTGGAATCCGTGCTTGTGGCGGAGGAACCAGATCCACCAAGGACAGGATTGACAGAATTCTTTCCGAAGACCGTGACACTCCGCTTTCCTTCTTTGAGTGGTAAAGTGTTGTCTTCGTTCTTTAAAAGGGTGATTCCTTCCCTGACGACGTCTTTTCCGAATTCTTCGGCAGCGGTCTTGGCTTCGGCTTTGCTTTCATAATCGGCAACATAGGTTCCCTTGTCTTCACCCTTGATGGCTTTATCTCCGCCAAAGGCGATGTCAAAGGTACCGGAAATCAAAGGGTTGAGTGTGATGACAAGGGATACGACGAGGGCTAAGACGAGGACGATGGGACAAATGATCATCCAGATTCTGGTCTTCTTGGTATGCCACATTTTCTTGAATAGGTTCATTTTACAGCTCCATTTTTATAAAGCGTCTGGAGTGATCCTCCAGACGCTGATCTGCTTATTCTTCTTCAGGAAGGTTGGAAGTCTTCGGAGTCCAGCTCAGATTGGCTTCCGATGTGACCTTGACGTAGTCGAAGGTCGGACCGCCGGTCGAACCATTGAGGTATTCGTTATCCTGTGCGATGGTGACGATGAGGGTGTTTTCACCTTGAAGGAGGTTTGCCTTACCTGCAGGATAGGCACGATATCCTGTGGCATAGAGGGTGAAGTCGGCATAGTCCAGATTGGTACCGTTGAGGTTGACGGTCAAAGACTCATCGGTGAACTTCATGCCGGTTCCGATTTCGTTTCCAAGTCCGAGCATGAAGGATGCTTCCTTGGCGCTGTCAGACTGGAAATTGTAGGTGAGGGCGAAACCTTTCCTGTGTGTGAAGGAAACGAAGTATCCTCCATGGGCATCCTTGGATGCCTGAATCATGTTCACACCACTGGAGGAACCGGAAATTCCTGCTCCGATGATGCCATCCAGGTTGGTGAGCTCGCTCTCCATGTAGAAGTCTTTGGTACCGCCTTGCTGAGTGGTGCTGCTTTCATCTTTCTTTTCGGATGAAGATGCGGAAGGCGTGTTGCTTGCGCTATCCTTCTTCGCTTCTGAGCTGGATGCAGTGCCCTTGCATCCACAAAGAGCAGTCATAGACAACAAGACAAAGGTCAACAATTTCTTTTTCATTTTCTTTTCTCCTTCAATTCTGGATTATTCTTCTCTCTTCTTCTTGAAGACGAGACCGAGAGCCAAGGCAGAGAGGCCTAAGACGGCAGAAGAAGCGGCGATGATGCTTCCTCCGCAGCCGGAAGACTTCTGATTGGTGAGCTCTTCAATCTTCTTTTCAAGATCGGCAATCTTATCGGCATTACTCTTGTCACCGGAATCCTTTTCGGCCTTGAGGTCGGCAAGTTCCTTTTCAAGATCGGCGATGGTCTTTCCGGCTGCTTCGTTGACGACGAGGGTGATTTCCTGAATGCCATCTTCATAACCATCAGCGGAAGCGATGACCTTGAAGGTATACTTTCCAGCGGCCGTCGGAGTACCGGAGAGGACACCGGTCTTCTCATCGATGGTCAGTCCTGCAGGAACGTCTCCTTCCAAGGAATATTTGATTTCGGAGTAGACGGTCTTGGTATTCACTTCGGTGGCAAAGCTGACGCTATAGGCGGAACCGACGGTGGCAGAAGTGATTTCGGCATTCGGATTGATGACCTTGCTTCCATAAGGAACGTCCATGGCGTGGGAGTTGCAGACGGTGTAGAGGATGGCTTTGCAGGCTCTTCTCATGGCAGCGACCTGAGTCGGCTTATCATCATGGTTGGAATCGTCAGAAGCCCATTTGCTGAGTCCGACGCTGTTGCCTGTGGAGTTGATGCCACTGGTCAACAGGCAGTCTCCGCCGGCACGGATCATTTGGTCGACGTTGAGGAAGCCGTAGATGCTGATGTCGGTGACGACATAGCCCTTGAATCCCCATTCGTCTCTCAGCGTGGTGGTAAGTAGGCTGTAGTCTCCGCCTGCCCAAGTGCTTCCGATTCTGGAGAAGCTGGACATGCAGGCACCTGCCTCACCTTTTTCGACGGCAATCTGGAATGGCTTGAGATAGATTTCACGGAGAGCCTGTTCGGTGACCCAGTAACCGGTTGCAGAATGTGCATCGCTGGAACCTCTGTATCCACTGATCTTCCATTTTCCATCGGCGCCGACGCTGATGCCGACACCGCCTCCGTCCTCGTGGAGGGCATAGTGCTTGATGAAGAGGAAGGCTCCCTTGGATTTGAGACCGAGGGACTGGTTGGCAGCCATCTCGCCGGTGAGGAGCGGATCTTCAGAAAAGTATTCAGTGATTCTTCCTTCAAACGGTGAACGATGGATGTTCATGCCTGGGGCATACCATCCGGTATAGGCATAGATTTTTCCACCGACATCGGTGTCTGTTCTGTCAGAGCATCCCCAGAGAGCCTGGTCTCCGACGACCTTGCCCATCTCATAGGCGAGTTCCTTGGAGAAGGTGGAGGCGATGACAGGCTCAGCAGCAAAGGAATTGAACTTCGAACCTGCGGTACCTGTACCTGTCCATCCTTTTGGACCATCGGTGTCGAGAGAATACGGCTTGCCGATATAGTCGATAGCCTGTGTACGGAAACCGGCGTTGGTGATGAGATCCTTCATTTCATCGAGGGTGAGCTCGTCAAGGAGGGCATCCCATTTCGGATCGTCATAGTCAAGACCGACGAGGTCTTTGAGCATGACATCGGCTGTTGGCTTTGCGGCTCTGTCTTCGGCGGTCATGTATTTCGGCATCTTGTCGGTGTACCAAGGGTCTGTGGTCTTGTCGCTGACCTGGTAGGCAAGAGCATCATACTCAGCTTGGGTGAGCTTGGCTTCGGCTTCGGTCTCTTCTTTCGGGAAGGTACCGGCAAAGTTTGCTCTGGTGAAGGAACCGACATCATGTTTCTCGGCGGCTGTTTTGGTGACGTCATCAAAGGCATTGGTAATCTTGTTTCCGGTGACGGCTGTATCGGCCTTGGTAAGCTCGGCAAGATTGTAGGTGGCAGTAAGACTGTCGTCCTTGATGTCGTGAGCGCTGGTACGGAAGGAGAAGGTATAGTCACCCTTGTCGAGGACATAGGTCTTGGCGGCTGTGTAGTCATAGCTTGCCATGTCATTGACATCGACGGAGAGTCTCAGATATTCGGATTCGCCAGGATTCAGGAGGCCGGTCTTGGCAAAGTCACCTAAGACGATGGAACTCTTTTCAATCTTGTTGGTCTTGTCATAGTCTGTGTATGGAGCAGAGTAGTAGAGCTGGACGACTTCCTTGCCTGCTCTATCTCCTTTGTTGGTGACTTTGACGACGAAATTGAGGGTGTTTCCGACCTTGATGGCATCGCTTGCCGGTTTCGAGACGATGCTCCATTCGAAATTGGTGTAGCTTAAGCCATAGCCGAATGGATAGGAGACCTGGGAATCATAGTCGAAGCCGCTGTAATTGCCCTTCTTTGCTTCATAATCGGCCGTTTCCCAATAACGATAGCCCACATAGATGCCTTCGTCATAGTCGCAGAAGTAGGAGTCGGCCGTTTCTTCGCCGTCATCCTTTTTTCCATTGTTGTTCTTATCAACCCAGTATCTCGGATTTCCGTTGATGGGGTCACCTTTGACGTTGATGTTGTTGTAGGAAGGATCCTTGGTGAAATCGGCAGCATAGGTGTCGACGAGATGACCGGATGGATTGACTTCGCCGTTGAGGATTTTTCCGACGGCAGTGAAGCCGTTGTCACCAGGCTGACCGATGACGAGGATGGCATCTACGCCGGTATCCTTCTTCAGCGTATCAAGTTCGACCGGAGTGGAATTGTTGATGAGGACGATGACCTTGTCAAAATGAGCCTTGGCTTCATCGATGAGATCATACTGTTCCTTGTCGAACTGAAGGGAATGGGTTCTCTTGGCATCCGTTCCGCTGCTTAAGACGATGATGGCAGCATCAGAATAATGACCGAAGGAAGCTTCCAATTTGCTCTTGCTGTCTACCTTCTTGAACATCTCGTTGTAGAGAGAAATGTCGTTGGAATAAAGCGCATTGCCCTTGTCATCCGTTTTTGCAAGAAGTTCCTCGTAGGCATTTTTGACGACCGGATTGACCATAAAGCCGGCATCTTCAAGGGAAGAATATAAGTCAGCCGTGAGCTTGACCTTGCCTGCAGAAGCGTCACCTGTGGAGTCGGCACCGCCCTGTGGCCTGGCTCCCCTGTAACCTAAGAGTGTGACTCTTCCGCCTGCTGTGCCCTTTTTCGAAGAAAGCGGGAGTGCGTTGTTGTCGTTCTTCAGAAGAACCATGCCTTCTTCGGAAATCTGTTCGTTGACCTTGAGTCCTGCTTCCAAGGCTTCTTCCTTGGAAGAATAATCGGACTTATAAGTCCTTTCGCTGCTGTCGTTTGCTTTCAACAGCTTCCCTCCGGCCTGGAACCCCTGGCTTTGACCGAGCGTGAAAACGGTCGCTGCCATTGCCAACACTGCTAATGAGACGATACTTTTTTTCATGTGGTATGAAATCCTTTCTTTATCTGCTGCGTCTTTTTTTGAAAATGGAATTTTAGGGCTTTCAATTCCGTGTTTTTCAAAGTGAAACGCTTACATCCTTTATATATGAAAAAAGGCCACGGATGCAATTCCGTGGCAAAATCCGTATCTTAACAGGCAAAGTCGGTTGCCTTTCAGTGTTTTGGAAGGATGATCTGGACGATGAAGATCTGGTTGTCGGTCTTGATGAGCATCCTTCCGTCATAGCGGGTTACGATTTCCTTGATGCTTTTTAGACCATATCCGTGGTATTCCTTATCCTTCTTGCTGGTCATGATGGTCTTGTCGACCATCTGGATGGAACCTTCGTAGTAGTTGTTGCTGTGGATGGATACCATTCCTTGGACTTCGCTTAAGGTGATGGATATCGTTTTTTTGTCGGTAAGCTTTTCAACGGCTTCGATGGCGTTGTCCAAGAGGTTTCCAAAAAGGACCAGGATGTCCATCTTGTCCATGAAGGACAATAAATTTCCGTTGATGATGGCTGTCAGGGTGATTCCGTATTTCTCGCATAGCAGCTTTTTCTCTGTCAGTATGGTGTCGATGACCTCGTTTCCGGTATGGAAGGTAGAATCGTAAATGCGGATGCCTTCATAGACATCGTGGAAGGCTTTGGACTGCTCTTCTTTGCTCATGGTCATGAGGGCGCTCATCTGGTGCTTCAGGTCATGCACCTTGTGATTGATGATGTCGATGCTCTGTTTGTTCTGCAAAAACTGTTTTTCTCTTTCGGCAAAGAGCATCTCGGCTTCCTTCTTTTCGATGTTGGCCTTGTTGATGCGCATGATTAGAGTCTGCATGATGATGAAGACGATGCAGATAAGTCCATCATACATGACGGCCTGGTAATTGTAGTTGCCTTCCATCGTCCAATAGAAGACACTTTGGCAGAAGAAGGTGAAGGAGATGAGGACGATTAGAAGAACAATATATGCAAATATGGCATATTTTGACTTAAAATCATCGATTTTTGGGAATTTGATATATTTTTTAAGCAGTTTGTAGAAAATGAAATAGTAGATAAAACAGGTGAAGATGGATAAAAGAATGTAGGGAAGGAGCAGTTGTTCTCTTTTATTGTCCCAGAATCCGATACCGATCATCTCGTTGCAGAAACAGTATTCAAAATGTTGGATGCACCATCCTAGAAGCGACCTTGAAAGAACCGTCGTCCATGATGCCTTGTATAATAGCTTCAGGGATATGACCGTCAAGGCGAAGAGGAACATATACCAATATTTGAAGAACTTGTTCCATTGCCAGGAAAGAGAATCTGAGGAGACGATCGGAAAGTTCGTGTTCAGATAGTTTATGCCGGTTGATATCGGAAAATACAAGAAACTCATGCCGATGAAGATGGCTATCGACAAGGGGAAATTCCATTTGAATCCTTCTTTCTTTTGAATCGGCGTCCATAGGAAAAGGATGTGTTCGGCAATCAGAAGTTCGATGATGAACCTCAGCTCTTCGAAAACCTGGTAGCCTTTCATGGGTCTATTTCAAGGCTCCGATATAGCAGGCAAACGCATCGAGAAATTCTGATTTCCGTGCCCGTGAAATGGGGAGTGGATTGTGATTGCCACGGATGACGACGTCATCCTTGGTGATATATTCGATGTGCTTCATGTTGACGATATAGCAGGAGTTGGTTCTATAGAAGCCGGGCAAGGAGAGCTCCTGGGATGCTTCTTTCATAGAACCGCGTACGACGACATCCGTTCCATTGGACAAATGGTAGGTCAGGTAGTGCTTGACGATTTCGACATAGAGGATGTCCTTTGCCTGGATGATGGCAGTCCTTCCGCAGATATCGGTCTTGATGATCTTTGCATCGCCGTCTCTTGTAAAGCGTCGGATGGCTTTGTCCATCTTCATGACGAAGTCCGGATAGGATAACGGCTTGAGACAGAAGTCCATGGCGTCGACTTCATATCCGTTGATGGCGTATTGGCTGAGGTTGGTGACGAAGATGATGTTGATGTCTTTGTCGGTTTCTCTCAGTTTCTTTGCCATCTCAAAACCATTCATGCCTTCCAACTCGATATCAAGAAAGACGAGATCGAAGCTATCGGAAGCTTCTGCTTCAAGGAAAGATTCTCCGGAAGGAAAAGATTCGGACTCATATGAAAAATAGGAATTCTCCTTCTGGAATTGCTCCAGATATTTCAGGATGGAATCTCTCGGCCCTGGTTCGTCTTCGACAATTGCAATTCTCATAATTTTTTAGTTGAAAGCTTTAAAAACGAAGTAATAAAGCGTTTACATTTTAGTATATATAAAGGGAAGCAAGAATTCCTCATGCTGGCATATTCGGTATTGTATCTGGCAAAAACGGTAACTATTATGTTAATTAAAATCACTCTTCCTCATCATAGTTTCCGTAATATTTTCCGTTTTGGAATGATTCCTTCTGGTTTTCGTAGCAGTCTTTCTTGATTGCCTCAATCTCTTCCGGAGCAATTTCATAGAATTCGCCTGGCTTGAGCTTTCCAAGCAGAATGCTTCCAATCCTGACTCGCATCAGTTGCTTGACGGGATGGTCAAGGGTATCCATCATATAACGGATTTCCCTCTTCTTCCCTTCGTGGAGGATGAGGTCGAAAATGACAGCATCCTCTTCTTCACGCAACACTCTGGCTTTGCATGGGGCAGCTGTATAGCCTTCCTTCATGACATAGAGGCCCTTTTCCAGCCTTTCAATCTCATCTCCTCTCAGTTTTCCCTTGACCTTGACGACATATTCTTTTTCAGGTGCACTGCTGGGGTGGGTGATGAGATTGGCAAACTCTCCGTCATTGGTAAGAAGAAGCAAGCCGGTGGAGTTGTGATCGAGTCTTCCAACAGGGAAGAGCCTTCCATATTGGCCGGGAACATAATCCACGACCGTCTTTCTTCCTTGTGGATCTTTGGCAGTGGATACGACGTCATAGGGCTTGTTGAAGGCAAGGTAGACCTTTCTTTGGCCTTCTTTTTGGCTGATGATTTTTCCATCCACTTCGATTTCATCTTCCAGTGTGCATTTTTCGCCAAGGCCGACGATGATGCCGTTGACCTTGACTTTTCCTTCAGTAATATATTCCTCTGCCTTCCTTCTCGAGCAGACGCCGAGCTGGGAGAGAATCTTCTGTATTCTTTCAGTTTCCATGTTCTATATTTTTCCTTATAATCTTAACGGCTATTATTTTATCAAATGAAGGGTGACAAAATGAACGATATCGATGGATTCTATCAAATGGATGCGGATGAGAACCATGTCTTCCAGTTCCTAGAAGACAATGATATTCCCTTTTCCAGAATCGACCATGAAGCTATGGTTGACATGGAATCATATATGAAATTGGAAGAGGAATATTCCGTCTGTGTCCCTAAGAATCTGTTTCTTTGTAACAGACAGCAGACGAAATTCTATCTTCTGCTCATGAGAGGAGACAAGAAGTTCCTGACGAAGGACCTTTCCAAACAGATTGCCTCGGCAAGGCTGTCTTTCGGAAGCGAAGAAAGACTCAAAACGATGTTGCATTGCTTCCATGGAAGTACGAGTCCTTTCGGCCTGATATTTGATAAGGACGATCAGGTCAGCCTGCTTGTCGATGACGATCTTCTTTGCCAGGATAAACTAGGCTTTCATCCTTGCATGAACACTTCCACTCTCATTCTTGACAGGACGGTATTCTTTGAAAATTATCTGACAAAAGTACATCATGAGCCGACTTTTGTCCATCTGCCAAAAGAAAACGACCCGGCATGACCGGGTCGGAATATCCTTTGGTGGAACAAGCAGGGTACGATCCTGCAACCGCTCGGTTATGGGCCGAGAGCTCTAACCAGTTGAGCTATTGTTCCAAGAAGCAACAAAAATTGTATACAATCCTGATGTCAAAATCAAGGAAATGACAGAAATTCAAGAAAAAAGGCGACCTTTCGGTCAACCCTTATGATTCCTGATGGAATCTATTCAGAATCCTTTCGAATCCGCCAATAAGCTAATGGTGGCTGTAGGGAGGATCGAACTCTCGACATATCGGGTATGAACCGACCGCTCTACCAGCTGAGCTATACAGCCAAAAAACAGGCGTTTGTAATGATATAACAATTCCTGTTTGATTGCAAGAGATAATTTTGCTTTTTTTAGCCAAAACCTCTCTTGGATAGACATCCCTCCTATAAAAGTATGGATTGCTGATGGGAGGATGCATTTAAAACAGTGTTTCCTGAAAGGAAAAGTTCTGTGTGATTTCATCATCGATATAAGTCCATACCTTGCCATTCTTTTTGATTTTCACTGGGGATGAAAGACACTGTGGATTCTTGAAATCGTAGGCATAATAGGTTCTCTTTTCATCGGCACGGAAGATAAAATCCTTCCATTTTCCGGACTGATGCCATAGGCAATATTCCTTGGCAGAGATGACATGGGTCGAGACCAACTCGATGGTTGCGATGATTTCTGATTTCCTTGTATCGACAAGAGCGATGGCACCTCTTTTTGAAGTGTCATAGCTTCTGGCATCATAGGTCTTCTCTCCGCTTATGATTTCTTCAAGGTATTCTCTTAGCATGATGAGTCCGTACATGTTTTCAATCCTAAAAAGCCATTATACATCCTGGTTTCCGAAAGCTGGAAATGATTGTTGTTTTATTTGAAAGAGATTGGTCGGATGGTAGGACATAATATCTTAAATCCATAAATCCATTTTTGAACGAAACAATGGAATGTTTTATCAGAGATAAGGAATGGGTTTCTTTGATTATTGCTTTTTGAAATATCGTTTTCCTTTTGTCTTTTTTCCGTTTGTCGTCAGTTTGTCTGTCAAGATAAGTTCCGACAGGATTTGGGCGGTCATGGTTCTTTTCATATGGATTAATAAAGAAAGCTCGGCAATTGTTGCCCCTTCCGGGCAATTTGAAAGATAGGAAAGGATTTTCAGTTTTTCCGTGAGATGCGGGGTATCTTTTGGCAACCGGGAAAAATCCAGGCTCAATGTCGTTCGTAAGGGAGTGTTTTCGATACGAAGGTCCGGAGTGGCAAACTCATAGGATTGGAAAACCTGAAAAATATTCGGAATACCGGTCCCGGCTCTGTCGGATACTTGCAGAATTCGGAAATAATTCATGATGTTTTTATTGAAGGGATCGCTGATTCCCCCGGTGATGGCCTGATTCAGGCCGATGGGAATGTCACCGGAATTGGTGAATGTAATCGAGTGTTTTTGCTTTTTGATGAGTATGCCCGGCAAAGAAGAAAAATCACAGTTTGTGATGGCATTGACAAGTGCTTCTATTACAGACCGCCTGATATCAGAGCCATTGAGATTTGTGATTCCGTCTGTCTTGAATGGATTGGGTAAATCTTCTGTGATTCTTTTACTGACGGCAACAAAGAAATTATATAGATTGCCGTTTAAGCTAAAGTCATCGGATACGATTCTTTTATCCCATCTTGTCATTCCTGAAATATTTTCTTGGTAATCCAAAAAATAGTTTGGGCATAGCTGCATGATATCGCTGATGTAGCCAAAGAACAGGATTGCGCCGTTCCTTAAAACTTCTTTTCCGTTGTTTGTTGTCAAAGCCCCAATCCGTAAGAGAAAATCATGGTTGCTGAGATTTCGAAAAATATTATCTGGGTTGGTATCATTCAGCCTTTCTCTATAGTCTTTCAGTGATGATTGGTCGATTCTGGTTTCGTCTATGTCAAGATAATTCGGAATAGTGTCGAAAGCAAAGCCTTTCTTTTTCAAAAGCAGGGATGCTATTTCATCTTCTGACATGAGAAAATCTCCGTCTCCTACTCTGACATAGGATTTTGAAAGATTTCCGTCAATGTAAACAGGTTTTGCCTGTAAGGGAGCCTTTCTTATGTTTACGCGAATTACTTTTTTGCCACTCACATCAAGTATTTGAATATCACTATCCGAAATGGAACAATAGCTTACTTTGTTTTTCGAATGCAGTGCAGAGATAAGATTGGTTTTAATTTCCGTAGGATTTGACACGCCGATAATCGTATTCCTGCTTCCTTCTTTTATTCCTAAATATATGATGCCGCCTTCAGTGTTGGAAAAAGATGAATAAGTTTCATAAAGATTTTCAGGAATTTTCTTGTTGGATTCCTTCAATTCGGTTTGAAAGTCTTCTTTTAGGTAAATCAGTTCTTTTTCAAGTTCGGTCATATTTAGGACACCTCTTTTCAAATCTATAATAATTGTATCATTAATCTGCCGGTAAATTAAATAATCTGTCGAAAAATTAAATAATCTGCCGGTAGAATATGTAAGAATATTGGTATTGCGATACCAATAATCGCCTCTCCATGAATTTGAATTACGATATTTCAGTCATGCAAGTTCGTTGATTTCTTGAAATTTTATTATGAAATCTGGGGGACTTTGGAATTTATCCATGGTGAATGGAAAACTCCTTTGTGGAAGGATTGTTCTCGGATATTGCAAAAAGCAAGGCGTTTTGACGGATTTTCAGTTACAATATAAGTATCTTAAGGAGATATTTCCATGGAATACCAAAGATTTGGAAGTGACATCGTCGTCAGAATGGATAGGGGAGAAGAAATCCTATCTGGTTTGAAGGAAGTATGCCTGAAGGAGAAGGTGAAACTGGCCTCCATCAGTGCCATCGGAGCCGTCGATGAATTTCAGGTAGGACTCTATGACGTCGAAAAGAGGGAATATGAATCCAGGACCTACACTGGTCCCTATGAGATTCTTTCGCTTTTGGGAAATGTCACGACAAAGAACGGAGAATATTATGCGCATCTCCATATGTCCTGTTCCGGAGAAGACGGAAAGGCTGTCGGAGGACATCTCAATATGGCAAGGATTTCCGGGACTTTGGAGATGTTCATCCATGTCATCGATGGCAGTGTAGACAGGAAGGTCGATGAAGCTACCGGCCTGAATGTCTTTGACTTTGGGAAGTAGAAGATGAACAGCATTCTGATTGCTGACTATGTCCAGCCGACAAGGAACTTTTCTCTCGCCTATGTGATTTTAGACTCTCTTTTTGTCATCTTCTTTGTCTTCTTCCTCTTCTTTACGAAAAGAAAGGTGACAGGAGTCTTTTCTTTGATTGGAGGTATCCTTTATTTCTTAGTCGATTTTCTGATTTTCTATCTGGCTACGAAATCAAGAGCCATCTATTATGCTGCCGGAAATACTGGTATCCATGAGGCAGATGCCTTGATTACGGCGTTGGTTCTATTCTGGATGTCGATGTCCTATGGCATCACCAACTTTGCCTTTATCTGGCTTTGGCTTTCCAAAGACAAAAAGGCATTGTCTTTTACGGCTTTGATCGTCGTATGGTGGATATGCTGCCCTTTGATAGCTTCTTTTATAGATGGATTGGTTCCCGATATGCTCTATATCATGACAACCAGATCGACGGGGAAATATCACGGCGTCATGGGAATCATCATGGTGGCAGGATACTTCTTCCTTTTGATCAAGGATATCCTTGGGAAGGAGAAGATTCCTCTTATTCGATTGTTTGTCA
>JBNMLQ010000004.1:0-45811 GCA_050874925.1 Candidatus Enterosoma sp.
ATCATGTCCTCCCTATGTAGATATAAATATATCTATATTATACCAAAAAGGAAGGCAAAGAAAAAGCGGAAATATACGAAACTATCGGATGTTTCCGCTCATCGCTCAGGCTATAGATATAAAATCAGCTACAAGATAAGGAAGAAAGCAAAATCTGACAAAGTGATCATGGAAGACGGAACGGAAATCCCATTATCGAGAATCTACAAAACCTCCTTCCTGGAAGACTTCAGCCGATATCTGATTCAAAAAGGAACCATTGTATTATGATTGAAAATCCCATTCTCGAGTTCTTCATAAAACACGAATTCATCATCGAAATTTTCCTGGCAGCCTGTTTTTTCCTGCCCTGGAAAGACAGAAGAAAATTCTGGTATCTCATTTTGCCTGCCTTCCTCCTCCTGTCCGGAGCATTCAGCTACATTCCGAACTGTCCGGAAATCGTATATTATCTCATCATCATAGCATGCGTCTTCTTCTACTCCCTATGCTCGTTCAAGCTCGATATCATGCAGGCATTATTCTATACGACAGACATCTATGCACTGCAATTCCTCATCTCTTCTCTTTACTATATAGTCATCCCGCCGTTGGATAACTGGACCAAAAATTACTGGATTTCGCACATCATAAAAATGTCTATCGCTATGCTTATTGTCTATCCTGTGATCTACTTCCTGATTGTCAGAAAAAAGAAATACAAGAAAACCACTTTCCATCATCCCAAGATCATTCCGACAAGTACATTCGGTCTATTTATCTTCAGTTGCCTCTCTGTGATCTACAAATGGGATTACATAAGATTCTACATGAAAGCTATGACACTGGACATCGTACAGATACTCTTTGCGAGCGTCGCCTTCTTTGTCATACTTGTAAACGACATCAACTGTCGGAACCATGAGCTTTCGGAAGAGCAGAAAATCATTTCCTTCCTTCTGGAAAAAGAGAAAAGCCAGTATGATCAGACCAAGAAGATCATCGAACGCATCAACACCAGGGAACACGACCTAAGGCAACAGATGAACAATATGTCTGAAACCCAGAAAGAGGAACTGAACGAAATCGAAAGCTCAAGAATATCCAAATTCGCCACCGAAAACCAAACCATCGATATCATGCTGAGTGAACACGCCTACCTGTGTTCACAGAAGAACATCGAACTGATCTGCTCCGTACATGGTGAGCTGCTGCAGTTTATGAAACCACATCACATCGCATCCATCTTCTCAAACGCACTCACAAATGCCGAAAATTATTTGGACACGGTGCAGGAGAAGGAAAAGAAAATCATCCGTGTATCCTTAAATAAAGCAAACGGCAACATCATCCTCGTATTCCAAAACTATCTGAAAGACCAGGTCCGCTTCTCCAAGAACCTACCTGTCACGATAAACAACAACAAAGCCCTGCACGGATACGGAATGAAAAGCATTCAGAACATCGTAGAACGCTACAACGGAATTCTGACCATCTCTCAGAAAAACAACCTCTTCACTCTCTCTATCATCTTCTCTGAAGAATAACGAAAAAAATCTATCCAAAAAGAAGACACTCTCTACTCGATTATTATACTCATTTTCGGCTATTTCTTCGGAAAAGAGATGATTTTCTCAAGAAGAAAAAAGAGGCAGTAGGTAGTGTACTGCACTCTTTTAGGTTCTGTCAGAAAAGTCCGAATACTTTAACAGCCCCTTTTCAATTTTCTGATTTTATGATGCCGTTATTCTTTGAACCGGTTTTCCTCGACCTGCCTGGCGTTATAGTCGTATTCGGAATCGTTGTAGTTGGTATCGGCGACTCTCTCTTCGGCAATCTGGGCATTGACGTCATCAAGGGTTTCCCTGAGATCCGTGAAACCATCCTTGATGGCAAGATAGTCGCATGCCTGGTCATATGCAGATGCACTCTGGTCAGGCCCGTTCTTTAAGATTTCATCATACTGCGTCAAGGTATCCTTGATGTCATCGACGAAGTCAAGGTAGAGAAGGGTGAAGAAGGCAATCTGGTTTCCGAAGTTGTCCGGTGTTTCGTTCTTCAGCTTTTGATAGTTGGCGGTATAGAGTTCCTGGAAATTGGATGGAAGGGGTTGACCTTCATTGTTTTTGTCCGTGTAGAATTCGGCGATGGTGACGAACTTTGCTGAACTGTCTAAGAAGGCCTGGTATCCGTTTTTCATGCTGCTAAGCGCTTCTTCAGGCGTGCCGATGTTCGGCAGGATTTTGTCTTCGTTCATTTTTGTTTTGGCTCCTTTTTGTTGATTTCTTTGAGTAATATCGCTATGGATTTCTTGTCAGCAAGCAATTCATTGGTATCATCGTCCTGTGGGCGAAGATAACTTTTCAGTTCCTTCTTCAGGGAAACATAATCCAGATCGAAGATGCCATCAAGGACATTTGCATCTTTTGTGCTGTCTGTGTCTGGAACAAGGTAGCAGTCTATGCCATATTCCTGGATGCCTGTTTCGATATCATTCATCCAGTTCATCGTTCTGAAGAGGAAGACAAGACGAAGAACGAATTCAAATTCCGCATCTTCTTCGTCTTCCTTTTCCATACGATTTGGAGAGAAGACGGAGTCAGATAAGTTCATGGCATCTTCCTTGTAGCCTAAGCAGGCCTTGATGTCGGTGATGAGGTTGACCGGCATGATTTCGGATTCAATCAGGACATCTTCCAAGATTGTGGAACTGCTGCTGATGTTCTTCAAGGTCTGAAGATAGACGTTATAGAATCTGTCCTGAAGCAGGAAGGTGTCATCTGAAAAACGTTCATCTTCCGTAAGGTCGTCCTTCCCGTCCAAGGCTTCCTTCAAGGATAGAAGAAAACAGACTTTGCTTGTCAGGGTATCGGCAAGGGCATGGATTTCTCCGGCCATCCATAGATGGTATTTTCTATATTCTGTTGGTTTCATGCAGTTATTATAAATGTTTTTTTCATCGGATTGTAACATTGCTGGAAAATAGTACTGTTTTTTTGTCTCTGGAAGAAGCAAAAGAGGAGGAATCATAGTATCATAGTATCATTATGACAAAATTGCTATTGAAACTGTTTGTGAAGGATTATACGAAGGTGGATGATCCCAAGGTCAGGGAAAACTATGGTCTTCTTGGCTCTTTCTATGGTCTGCTTACGAACTTTCTTTTGTTTTTGGGAAAGATCATCATCGGTATCATGCTCGGGCTTTTTTCCATCGTGACGGATTCTATGAACAACCTTTCTGATTTCGGAAATAATTTCATCAGTATCGTCGGTGTCCGTGCATCCAACAAGAAGGCGGATAAGGAACATCCATACGGACATCAAAGGATGGAATATATTCTTTCCCTCATCATCGCCTGTATCATCATCGGCCTTGCCATGGTCATGATGTATCAGGGAATCATGGATACCATCTCTTTCTTCAAATCCGTTTGCCAGACCGGCAGGCCTCCTATCGAAGAGTTGGATACCACCATGTTCATCGTTTCCCTTGCCATCCTCTTACTTGCCATTCTGGCAAAGCTATCCCAGGCATTTCTTTATTTTTCTTTGGGAAAACGTATCGATTCCATGCCTTTGAAGGCACTTGGGAAGGATGCCAGGAATGATGTCATCACGACCATATTCGTCATCATCGGCCTATTGATCACTTATTTCAGCACATACAATCTTGATTGCTTCTTCACGCTTGTCGTTGCTGTCTTTGTCACGCTTTCCGGTGTCGGTATCATGAAGGAAGCCGTCTCTGCCCTTATCGGACAGGAACCGGACGGCAAGACCATCGAAAAGCTGATCGAGCTTCTTAAAAGCCACCCTGGTGTATTGGGCATGCATGATCTGATGCTTCATTCCTATGGGAAAATCATCTATGGTGTCATCCATGTCGAAGTGGATGACAAGGTTGACATCAATCTTTCCCATGAGCTTATCGATGAGATGGAGAATGAGGCCTGGAACACTCTAGGCATTCATCTTACCATCCATATGGATCCGATCAAGGTGGGTGATCCTATATACGATGAGGTCAGGAACGTGATATTGATCGCCTTGAAGGAGTTCTCTGAAAAGAAGATTCTCATGCATGACCTTCATATCAACAAGAGGGAAGGCGGCAAGGACTCCATCGAATTTGACCTGGTTCTTCCTGATGAACTGGATGACTGGGTCAGCAAGGAAAAACTGACCAAACAGATTCGGGAGATGATATCCAAATCTTATCCAAATCCTTTCGAACTGAAAATCACCTTTGACAACAGGGTACAGGATTTCTTATATGGAGCCGGATACGAAGAGAAGTGACGGAATTTGAACGGAAGATTTGCTTTGCAAGACAGGTAGGCGATGCATGTGTGGATGATAAAAAATGACAATAAGTTGTCATTCCTGCCTGTAATGCATTAAAATATCTTGCTTGGAATTATAAATAAGGAGTATCAGTCAATATTATGGAAAACAACAATCAAAAGGCAAAGCCGGTCCAGGATCTCAACGATCAGGAACAGCACAGAAGAGAAAAACTTGATCTTTATCGTCAGAAGGGCATCGATCCCTTCGGACAGAAATATGAAGTCAATTCCAATGCCCAGGGACTCAAGGAAAAATATGCAGGCCTTGAACCGGAGCAGGTCGATGAAGAGAACGTCGTCACCATCGCAGGACGAATCGTCCTTCTCAGAAAGATGGGAAAGGCTTCCTTCTTCACTCTCCAGGATAAGACTGGAAAGATCCAGTGCTACATCCGTCAGGATGTCGTCATGGAAGACAACTATGCCATCTTCAAGATGGCAGATCTCGGTGACATCTGCGGCGTCAAGGGTCATATGATGAAGACCAAGACCGGCGAGGTCACCATCCGCGTCATGGAATATACGCACCTTGTCAAGTCTCTCCATCCGCTCCCGGACAAGTTCCATGGACTTACCGATCCCGAAGACAGAAGAAGACATCGTTATGTCGACCTCATCGTCAATGATGAATCCAGAAAGATTGCCTTCATGAGACCAAAACTTGTCCGTGGAATCCGCAATTTCATGGATTCCCTTGGATATGTCGAAGTCGAGACACCGATTCTCAACCCGATTCTCGGCGGTGCCAATGCAAGACCGTTTGTCACTCATTTCAATGCGTTGGACGAGGACTTTTATCTTCGTATCGCAACAGAACTCTCTTTGAAGAGATGCCTTGTCGGTGGTATGGAAAGAGTCTATGAAATCGGACGTCAGTTCCGTAATGAAGGTATCGATACGACCCACAATCCGGAATTCACCACGATGGAAGCCTATCAGGCTTTTGGCAATCTGGATGATATGATGAAGATGACGGAAGACCTCTTCCATTATCTTGCCAAGGAAGTCGGCAAGGAGCAGTTCCATTGGCTCGGCTATGACATCGACTTAAGCAAGCCTTTCAAGAAGGTCAATATGGCCCAGGCTGTCAAGGATAAGACCGGTGTCGATTTCTACAACATCAATTCTTTGGATGAGGCCAAGGAAGTCGCTGCCAAGTTTGGTGTCGAAGTCGAACCTCACTTCCTTTGGGGACATATCGTCGAAGCTTTCTTCGAGAAGTTCTGCGAGGCTGACTTGATTCAGCCGACATTCGTCTGTCAGCATCCTGTCGACATCTCTCCTCTTGCCAAGAAGGATCCTAGTGATCCTAGATTCACGCAGAGATTCGAAATGTACATCTCCACGCATGAAATGTGCAATGCCTTCACGGAACTTAACGATCCTATCGATCAGAGAGCCAGGTTTGAGGAACAGGTCGAAGAAAAGAAGAAGGGCAATGACGAGGCCTGCGAGGTCGATGAAGACTTTTGCGAAGCCTTGGAATATGGCATGCCTCCGGCAGGTGGCATCGGATATGGTATCGACCGTCTCTGCATGTTCTTTGCCGAAACGGATTCCATCCGTGATGTCCTCCTCTTCCCGACGTTGAAAAAGGTAAAATAAATGGATAAGCAGTGAGGAAACTCACTGCTTATCTTTGTAAAGATATGAATTTTTCCATGAAACGCAAAGAGAAAGAAGAGCTTCCTTCTTCGGAACTCATTCTTTCGGTATCCCATCTCAAAAAGAAATACGATGACTTCTATGCCGTCGATGATATTTCTTTTTCCGTGAAAAGAGGTTCCTTGTTTGCCTTCCTTGGCCTCAATGGAGCAGGAAAGTCGACGACCATCAACATCATCACGGGTATCCTGTCGAAAAACGAAGGAAAAATCATCTTCGATGGGAAGGATATGGATGAATATCGCAATTCCATCAAGAGTGAAATCGGCATCGTCTTTCAGAACTCGGTCTTGGATCCAGTATTGACGCCAAAGGAGAATCTGACTCTTCGGGCTGGCTTCTATGGCATCAAGGGGCAGGCCTGGAAAGACAGGCTGAAGGTCCTCTCTGATATGCTCGGTCTTCAGGAGTTCATGGATAGACCTGTCGGTAAGCTGTCCGGCGGCCAGAAAAGAAGGGTTGACATCGCCAGAGCGATGGTCCATGATCCTAAGCTCCTCATCCTGGACGAACCGACCACAGGACTTGATCCGCAGACTAGGAAGGCTGTTTGGAACCTTGTCAACTCACTGCGTCAAAAAACAGGCATGACCGTCTTTTTGACTACTCATTATATGGAAGAAGCTGAAAAAGCAACTTATGTCGTAATCATGAACTCTGGAAAGATTATTGCCCAGGGGACGCCCAACTCTCTCAAGAAGGAATATGCCAAGGATTATATCATCATCCATCAGAAGAAAGATGAGGGCCTTGAGAAAAGACTTGCAGCTTCGCAGTATTCTTTCTCTTATTTCAAGGATTCCGAAACCTATCGTGTCCCTGTAAGCGACTCGTCTAAGGCAATAGCCTTCATCGAAGAGTTCAAGGATGTCCTTTCTGACTTTGAAGTCGAAAAAGGAGACATGGATGACGTCTTCCTCAACGCTACCGGTGTCGCCAAGCTTTTGGAGGATTCCAGCGATGAATGAAACCAAGGATTCCAAACTGAAAAAGCAGGGATATGTGTTCTATTCCCTGACGAAACGACATCTCATGGTCTTCTTCAAAAACATTCCTACCGTCATCTTCACCTTGATGGTCCCTCTTGCCGTCTTTGCCGTCTACATCATCTTCCTGAGGACTTTGGAGACTTCGACCATCAAGTCTAGCCTTGATACGATGATACGTGCCGATGGCTCATCCCAGTTGGTCATCGGTTCTTTGGAATATAAGGGTATTTTAAAGAAGGTATATGGGATTGCAGACTGCTGGATGGTGGCCGGTGTCCTAGCCGTTTCCTGCATCACCGTGTCATTGAACACCAACTATATCGTCGTCAGGGACAAGGAGAGCGGTGTGACGAGGGATTTCACCTCTTCTCCCATCGATTATCGAATCATCATCGCTTCTTATTTCACCTTCAATGTCACCGTCACCTTTTTGGTCAATGTGCTTGTCTACTTGCTTTGCCTCATCGTTCTTGGCATCTATGGGGCTTACATGATATCCTTCATGGATTTTCTTGCCATCCTAGGTGTCTTGCTTCTTTCGACGATTTCCGCTTCCCTGATCACGTTCTTCATCTGTTCTTTCATCAAGAGTGAATCCGTGATGTCACCGATCGTCGCTATCGTCTCGGCAGCCATTGGCTTTCTGATCGGGGCCTATCTTCCGGGGAACTTCGGACCGAAATACATCGGATATGTGACGACGTTCTTTCCAGGAACCTATTCCGTCGGCTTGCTCAGGAATTATTTCCTATCGACTCCGATTGCTTTGTTATATGACGATTTGAAAGCATACCATCTTGAAGGGTTGGTGACCGAGTTGTCTGATCAATTTTCTCTGAACATCGATTTCTTCGGTCATATGATTGAACCTTGGCACATGGCTCTTGTGATGCTTGGCTTCATCATCGTCTTCGTTGTTCTGAATCTGATATTCAGCAGTGACAATTTCTTCAAGGTCAGTCTGTTGAAGAAAAAGAAGGATAAGAAACAAAAATGAAATTTTCAAAGAATACCGCTCTTGCGATTCTGAATGCCGGTCTTGAAACCGGTGCAGAATATGCCGAAATCTATTTCCAGAATGTTGTCGGAACTTCTTATTCAAGAAGATATCATAAGGTACATGGTGTTTCCAGCTACAAGAGCGAAGGAGTCGGAATCCGTCTCATGAAGGGAAAACAGCAGGTCTACGGGTATACCTCAGACTTGTCTAAGAAATCTCTTATGACGCTTGCCGAAAGTCTCTCTCTGGGATTTGAAGGAGAACGTGTCCTTGAGATTCATGATCTGAAGGTGAAGAAGCTGAAACGTCTGTCCAAGATTCAGGTTCCCTATGATGCCATGACGACGGATGAGAAGCTCTCTTTCTTGGAAGAAGGGGAGAAGGCAGCCTTTGCTCTTTCAGACAAGGTTCAGGATGTCACCTCTTCTCTTGGAGAAGAAACCGAGCATGTTGAAATCTATAATTCCGAAGGGGATATCTGCATCGATGACAGAATCAGGACCAGAGTCGGTGTCTTCGTCGTCTGCAAAGACGGCGATTCCTTCTCTGAATATGGTGATCTTGACGAACAATCCAAGGGACTGGAGATATTGCAGGGAAAGGATTTCCCGTCAGTCTGCAGGAATACGGCAAAGACGGCTCTTGAGATGCTTTCGGCACCGGAAGGTCCCTCTGGTGAGATGCCTATCGTCCTGGGCAATGGTTTCGGAGGTGTCCTTTTCCATGAGGCCTGCGGCCATCCTTTGGAAGGCAGTGCCATTTCCAACAACACCAGCGTCTTTTCAGGAAAGCTAGGAGAGCAGATTGCTTCTCCTTTGGTCAATGCCTATGATGACGGAACCATTCCGAATGGATGGGGAAGCGAGTCTGTCGATGATGAAGGAATACAGCCGACAAAGAATCAGCTCATCAAGGATGGTGTCCTTGTCAATTATATGCTTGACCGATATACGGCTAAGAGAATTGATAAGAAGATGAAGCCTACCGGTTCTTGCCGAAGGGAGAGCTATCGATATCTGCCGACGACGAGAATGACCAATACTTACATCGCAGCCGGAGAGTCCGATCCGAAGGACATCATCGCTTCCGTCAAGGATGGAATCTATTGCAAGGCCTTTGTCGGAGGTCAGGTCGATCCTTCCACCGACCAGTTCATCTTCACATCCGATGTTGCCTATCTTATCAAGGATGGTAAAATCGATCATATGATCAAACCGGTCACACTGATCGGCTATGGCTATGAAATCCTGAAGAAGATCACCATGGTCGGAAATGACCTGAAGAGGGCCCCTGGAGTCTGTGGGGCTGCTTCCGGATCCATCTATGTCGAAGTCGGACAGCCGACCCTTCTGATTTCCAAGATGTTGGTCGGAGGAAACGGAGGGAATGAATAACATGAATTACAAGGAGTATTTCGCCGAGGCTGAAAAGCTCGGCCTTGACCCTTATCAGATCAGCTTCTCTCTCAGCGAGGAGAGTGATGTCGAGGTCTTCAACGATGAGGTGGAATCCCAGGAGATTGGTTCTACCCAGGGCATTTCGGCTATCGGCATTCTGGATGGAAAGAAGGGGAGCTTCTCGACTGACTGCATCGACAGAGAGACTCCTGAACTTCTGGCTAGACAGGTCTATGAGAGTGCCCGATATGGAAAGGAAGCCAGGAAGGAAGATTATTTTGCCGGTGGATTGAAGTATCACCGTTCTTTGTTCTCGAAGAAGAATGTCGTTCCTGCAACCTTGAAGGAACTTCGTGACTTTGCCTTGGATTATTCCAAAAGAGTCTCTTCCTATAGTCCTTTGATCAAGAAGACGAATGTGTCATTATGTAGGGTCAAGGCTAAGAGCGAAAAAGTCAATTCCCTTGGCTTGAAGTGTTCTGATACCGGCCTTTATTTTGCCTGCAGCGTCGAAATCATCGCTGAAAACGAAAATCATGAACCAAGGAGCAATTACAGGAGCTTCTGGTCGATGACGTCCTTGGATGATCTGAAGTCCAAGTCTGAGGAAGTCATTCCGGAACTTGTCTCTGGTTGCATTGACTTCTTTGGCTCCAAGGCAGAAGCATCCAGGAAATACAAGATTGTATTTTCTCCTTCCTGTACGGCAACGCTTCTTTCCTATTATCTTTCCCAGCTCAATGCCAAGAAGGTCCAGAAGCATCTTTCTGCCTTTGAAGGAAAAATGGATACTAAGATTGCTTCCGCCAATATCACATTGAAGAATATGCCTTTCCTGAAGAAGCCTGGAAATTCCATCTATGATGCCGACGGTTATCCGACAAGGGAGTTCACCTTCATTGAAAAGGGTGTCCTGAAGGATTATTTCTATTCCGTGGAGAGCGCCAACGTCGACCATCGGAAGAGCAACGGCTGTGCAAGCGGAGACGGCAATGGTTCTCCTATCCTCGTTTCCATGAAGCCCGGACGTCTGTCTCAGGATGGTCTCTTCCATAAGATGAAGGACGGCCTTTATATCAGGAGCCTGGAAGGTCTCAATTCAGGCATCAACGGACAGACTTTGGATTTCTCTCTTCCCTGCAGCGGATATGTCATCAAGGACGGAGTGAAGGAAAAAGCCTTCTCCATGATGGTCGTGGCCGGCAACGTGAAGGATGTCTTTGAGAACGTCATATCGGTAGGAAATGATATCTCCGAACGCTTCGGAAGATATATCCCGTCGATTCTGATCAAGCCTTTGATGGTATCCGGTGACTGATATGACAGATGCAGAAAAGAACAAGCTGTTGCAGGACGTTGAAAAACAGAGACGAATCAGTCTGAGGAAGAGAATCTTCAACGAAATCTTCGGCCTTCTCTTTGTCCTTGCCGGATTTGTCTTCATATTGTGTTCGTTTCTTGTGACACCGGGAAGTTTCTATCTTCTTTTCTTTTTGATTGGTATCCTCATCATTCTTTTCCTTCCCATCGTCTTCATGTATCAAGCAAAGAGTGAGACCAAGAAATATCAAAGCCATGTCTTGCTATCAGCCATGGTTTCTCAAACCGACTTCTATGAATCTTATTCCCTTATCTATAGGGAAGAAGAATGGAAGCTGCCGAAAGGCAATATCCTGAAGGAGAAGGCGTATGTTCCTCATTGCCTGACTTCCCATCATAAGGGCAGAATCCAAGGATTGGACTTCACTTCCTTCCTATATGCGAGTCCGGAAAAGCATCAGCATGGAAGAGTGATCACGTATCTTCTGGATGCTGGTGTGCCCTCTGAAATCGATATTATCTCCAAGAAGAGAATGTATGCATATCATGTTCCCAAAGAAGGATTCCTGAAGGATGAAGGGTATCCAGACCATATTTCTTTTAAACAGGATGCCTCTGTCGTCCTTGATGATCTTGTCTCGGAGGTAGAGACATTGGAAAAGGAATATTCCTTCGATATGTCTCTGGTTTTGAAAGGAAGGAACTGTCAGGTCTATCTGGAAGGAATCGATGATCTTCATCTTTCCCTCCACCATGTCTTTGATGAGCAGATGCTTTCCAAGGTTTTGTCCTATCTGAAATTGGAAGGGACTTTGAAGGAAAGACTTCAGCTTGGAAAATAAAAAGTCGGAAGAAACCATTTTTGTGGTCATCTTCCGACTTTTTTGTTGTCAGTCTTCCTTTTTCTTTTTGTATTCGAAGATGAAGTAGAGGGTATAAAGAACGACAGCAATCACAGCAAAGGCTATGATCAAGGCAATCAAGAGACTCTTCCACCAAGGCGTGATATTGACGATTCTTCCGCTGGGGGAGATGCCATTCATGGCGGCGGAGAAGTTGCATATGACGTATAAGACTCTGTGGGCGGAATCTCTCACCCTGTTGACGAAGGTAGCATTGTTCTTGTATTCCTTCAAGGCGGATTCAGAACCGGTGCCGAGGAACAGATCGGTTCCATTGTAGATGCCGTCGTTGTAGAGCATGTAGGCTCCGGCATTGCTGGCTGCCATGTCGGTCAGGGAATAGCCGTCGAATCCGAATTCATCGCGATTGATGTTGATCATGAGGTTGCTGGAAGCACTTGTCCAGATGCAACCTGCCCTGTTGAAGGATGTCATGATGGCATGGCCGTTTCCCATGGATGGACGAAGGGCCATCTCATAGGGCTTGAGCATGATTTCTCTTGCTTCCTGCTCGTTCATCCAGATGCAGACACCGTTTCTGTTGGTCTCTTCGTTGTTGAAGGCAAAGTGCTTGATGGTGGGGATGACGCCTTTCTTCTGGAGACCGGTGACTTCGGCTACGCAGGCTGCTCCCGAAAGGAAAGGATCTTCGGAATAATATTCATTGGATCTTCCTCCGAAGGGAGTGCGGTGGATGTTGATGCCAGGGGCATAGATGGACTGATATCCGGCAAGACGGGTGTCTTCGGCAAGCACATCCCCGATTTCCTGAATCAAGGTCTTGTTGAAGGTCGAAGCGATGATGCCTTTGCTAGGAAGGACGGAACCGGTCTTGGTTCCGACGATGGCAGTAGGACCGTCGTTGTCCTTGGTGCCTGGCTTTCCGACCGAGGTGATGTTGATGGTGCTGAAGCCGGCAGAGGTGAGAAGGTTGGACATCTCTTCATAGGAGAGTTCGTCCAACAGGTTGTCCCAGAGAGGATCGTCATAGGCATAGGTCTTTTCATCCGTGTTTCTTAGGGCAATCAGCTGAAGTCCGTTCTCGGCAGAGAAGGTAGGCATGCTGTCTTCGCTCTTTTCTTCCATTTCCTTGTTGGAAGAAAGGTCATAGGCCATCTTCTCATCGGATACGCTTAAGACGACATTTTCCTTTGGAATGGTTTCTTCCCAGTCATGCCTGCTGACATAGGTGACTTTGTTGTCTCCTCTATTTTCATACCTGTTGATATCCATGAAGTCGAGCTGGTTGGTGATCTTCTTTCCCGTCTCCTTGGAAACGGAATAAGTTGTATCATCGAGTCTGTCTTGTTCCAACACATTCTTGGCAAGGCTTGCCTTACCATCTTGATCCATTCCGTCTGCTGAGTTATATCCTTTCAGGGCAAGGATGTTGTTGAGGGCGTCATGGACTCCGTTTCCGATGGAAAGATAATACTTTCCTTCATCCAGGATATATGTTTTGGCCTTGTTGGCATCATAGCTCTTGAATTCTTCCTTATCGACTTCAATCTTGACGGTTTCGCTTCCGTTTGGTGCAATGAGACCGGTCTTTGCAAAGCCGACCAGCTCCACGGAAGCCTTTTCGATGCCGTTTTCGATGTCATAGTCCGTATAAGGCTTTTGGAGATAGACTTCGACGACATCCTTCCCGGAATAGGTGTTTCCGACGTTCTTGACATCGACACTGACTTCATAGGTATCTTCCTTTTCGGTCACCTGGAAGGAGGAATATTCGAAATTGGTGTAACTCAGACCATATCCGAAGGGATAGGAGACGACATCGGAATAGCTGAAGTTTCCTGCGTTCCCCTTCTTTGTGACATAGTCTTCGTATCTCGTCTCATAATAGCGATAGCCGACGTAGATGCCTTCCTGATAGATGGCATAGTTGGCTTGCGTGGCATTCAAGGAATAGGTGTTGCTGTTCTTGTATTTCTGGGTGAAGCGGCTTCCTGGGTTCGACATCCAGCTCATCATGGCCGGAGAGCTCAGATTGTTCTTGAGGTATGTGTCCGAGAGCTTTCCGCTCGGCACGGCTTTTCCGGCAAGGACATTGGCTACACCATCAAGACCATAGCTTCCGACGTTTCCAATCCAGAGGAGAGCATCGATATCGACGCCTTCCTGACTTAGAAAGTCTGTCTGAAGCGTACAGGAAGTGTTCAGGATGACAATCGTCTTTTTCAGCTTTCCTTCCTTTTTGAGTTGACTCATGCCTTTCAGAACGGAAATCTCATCTTTGCTCAAGGAAAGATAGGTTCCGTCCAGGCCGTCTGAATTCGTGGTTCCGATGTCACTTCCTTCCCCGCTGTCCCTGGCGATCATCATGATGCCGGCATCGCCATAGGATTCGACACTGGATAGCGTCGAAGAATCGATTTCGGAATAAGGACATTCGTTGGCCTGTCCGACCAGCATGTAGTTGGTTCTTCCATAGGAAGCACCTTTTCCGGTCTTATAGAATGCCATCAGGCTTGGATTGACTTGGATGCCTGCCTTGTTCATGGATTCTTCCAGCGTCGGATAGGTCACTCCGCTTGTCGAGGAGGAGCCGGAGACGGAATAGTTGACTTTGGCGCTTGCCGTTCCGAAGAAGGAGACCTTCGGATTGCTCTTCAACGGAAGGGCACTGTTGTCATTCTTGAGAAGGACAAGTCCTTCTTCTTCGGCTTGGATTGCTTTTTTCTGGAAAGCATCTTTCACTTCCTGCTCGGTATTGTAAGTTGACTTGAAGTAATTCGTATCGACATTGCTAGCACTCCCGTCATCCACGACCTTATATGTCTTGATGTTCAGATAGTGGTTGATGGTGTTCTTCTGGCTATCTGCGATGGCAAGTCCGCCGATGAAGAAGACGAGCAGGGATGCGGAGATGAAACCGCATCTGCGGAATATGCTGTTCTTATTCTTTGACATGGATTTCATCCTCCTTTTTGGCAAAGCGGATTGATTTCGGAAGGATCCTGTCTTCCAGGATGGAAGCACTAAGAGCGAGTCCCAGAGAAAGGATTCCGAAGATGAAGTTGAAGATGAAACCGGCAGAAAAGGTCGTTCCGTCGATGGAGACGAAGACGTTGGTGATCAGTGTGAGCTGTGAATTGATGTAGAAGAGGAAGGAAAGGAAGGAGATGAGGAAGGATAGCTCGCAAAGAATCTTGCTTGGAAAAAGGATGCAGGCAAGGCTTATCACCATGGTGATGACCGAGAAGACGATGATGTTCGATTCGATTTCAGGATGGAAGATGGTAGAACCGAAGTTCAGATAAAGAATCAAGAACAGGAGACTGCAGAGCAAGGAACCTGATATGAAGGCAAAGGAAAGAATCCTTTTTGTGTTGTTTTCTTTCATGATCAGGCAAGGTTGTCAGTCCTTGGGTTCCCGCTGAGCTGGGCATCGGTTCCCAGATACAGGCAGTCGACGATGGGGGCTTCGGCGTACATGGTTCCGCCATGGGCTGCGGTGTTGTTGACGACAAGCTTGATGGTGTTCGTGCCTTGCTTCAGGGATACATTCTCAGAGATGGTGAAATTGGTGAATTCTCTCTTGTCGCTGCTGCTGACCGGAAGGGCACCGCTCAAATCACAGTAGAAGTCTTTCAACTCTACGTCATTGACGATGAACTTGAAGTTCTCATCACTTAAGGCGATGTCATAGAATTCACTGGAAAGTCTTGCGACGAACATGACGTTCTCGAGTGCGGACGGACTATTGAAATCAAACTGCAGATTTGCACCGTTATAATAGAGGTAGGAGACGAAATATCCGTTGCTTGCCTTGGCAGAGCCGTTGTCTTTCACAATCATGGAAGTCCCTTCGACGTTGCTGGAGTAGCCCATGCCAGGCTTTCCATCAAGATTGACATATTCAGCTTCCATGGTGAACGCCTTGACCCATCCGGCATATAACGAGAAGCTTTCCGTAGGTCTGGTCTTGCTGTCATATGCTGTCGTGCAGGCCTTGTCGGTATACCATCCCTTGAAAAGGAAGCCTTCACGGGTCGGATCGGATGGAAGCTCGATTCGACGGTTGGCAGTGAAGTTCTTTTTTTCATAAATGGCTGTATCATCCCCGCCATTGAGATAGAAGGTGACGACAGGTTCGCTGTCATCGACGGAGAATTCCTTGGAAGAGCTTATGCTGCTTTCACTGATCTGTCCGGAGGATACGATAGCCTGGCTGTTATTTTGAGCAGATGAAGCATTGCTGGCAGGTGTTTCCTTGGAAGAACTGGCTTTATCGGAAGTGCCTGTCTTGCTGCAGGAGAAAAGAAGGGCTGGCAACAACAGAAGGAACATTGTTTTTCTCATGGATTTTTTCATTGATAAATCTCCTTTATGGATAGAAACCAAGGTGGGAGATGTCTCCCACCTTGGTATCCTCAGACGGATTACTTCTCTTCTTTCTTCTTCTTCAGAACAAGTCCGAATCCGAGGGCGGAAAGTCCCAAGACGGCGGAAGTAGAAGCGATGATGCTTCCTCCGCAGCCACTGGATTTGCTTGCCTTGAGGTCAGCGATCTCTTTTTCAAGAGCGGCGATCTTATCGGTGTTGTCCTTGGTCTTGAGGTTGGCAATCTCAGTTTCGAGGGCTGCAATCTTGTCGGTGTAGGTCTTGTCACCGGCTTCCTTTGCTGCCTTGAGGTCGGCAATCTCTTTTTCGATGTCATCGATGGTCTTTCCGGGTTCGACGGCCTTTTCATTGACGATGATGGTATCGGTATAGTAGTAGTCGAAGGTCTGTGTCCTGCTGAACGGACCGGAACTGGCCATGGTCTTCTTGGCGATGACATGGACGGTGAAGGTAAAGGTGCCGGCTTTTGTCGGAGTACCATTCAATTCGCCCTTCTTCTCATCCAGTTCGATGCCGTCAGGAAGCTGACCATCGGAGATTTCATAGGCGACGGAATTGTAGTTCTTGGTCGTGATGGTCTCGGAGTCGATGTTTCCGTTGAAGGATTTTCCGACTTCAGCCTTGGTTCTGTCATCACCATCCCAGGTGAAGGCGGAGTTGACGTGAAGCGTGAAGGTAGCTTCACCGACCTGCCAGTTGTCGGCGATGGCACGGATGGTGAAGGTGAAGTCACCGCTTACGGTCGGAGTGCCGGAAAGCTCACCGGTATGAGACAGGCTGACACCTGCTGGGAGAGCTCCGTCGACAAGGGTGTATTCCGTCTCTGCACCATTGAGGATCTTGTCATCGGCCTTGACATTCAGATTGCTTAAGGCAGTGCCCTGGGTCTGTGCAGTGAGGGCACTTCCCTGATACTGTTCAAGCTTGATGCCGTTAGTCGTCTTGGCGGAGTTGGCAAACTTGTAGAGCATTCTTTCGGCAGTATTTCTGACCAGGAAGTACTGGATATCGCTCTGTGTCTTGGTGTCAGTTCCGACTTCGACAGAACCCTTGTTGGATCTTAAGTTGGCGTTCCAGGTTCCGGACATCGTACGGTCGCAGTTCTTCTTGACCTGTTTCTTGCTGGCGTCTTCATCGTAACGGATGAGGATTTCCGTATCTTTTCCAGGAGTACCTAAGGAGAGATCGTTTCCGGCTCTGACCATAAGATCCATCGGTGAAGACTTGGAAGCTCCTTCATAACCATCGGTGACGAAGTATCCATCCCATCCCCACTGTTTTCTGGTGAGGCCGGTAAGGAGGTTGTAGTTGTCCGGGGAGGCGATCTTGCCGATACGGGCGAAGGACGTCATGCACCCGCTTGCGCCACCTTCCTGCATGGCCATCTGGAATGGCTTGAGGTAGATTTCCCTCATGGTCTGCTCATCAGTCCAGGACATGTTGAGCTCACCGTCACGGGCAGTTTCCTGATCGTTGAGGGCGAAGTGCTTCGGGTAGCAGATGATGCCTCTGCTCTCGGCACCTCTGACGACGGCTGCAGCGAAATATCCGGCATGCAGGCCGTCTTGTGAATAGTACTGGTTGTTACGTCCGGAGAAGGGAGTACGATGTGTATCCATACCGGTACCATACCAACCGGTGAGGTTCTCACCGAGGTCAAGAAGACCGAGGTTGGCTGTGATGATACCTTCTTCTTCGGCAAGGTCGAGATTCATCGTAGCGGCGATGGTCGGGGAGTCACACCAGAGATGCGTGGAATGGAAGTCTTCCGGAGAGTCGTTGTCGACGGTGGACTTCAGTCCGATGGAATCGATGGCGACTGTGGACCAACCACCGTTCATCGGAAGGGAGACGAGTTCTTCCCATGTCATGGAGTTCATGAAGGTTTCCCATGCCTTCTTGCCGGTCATGCCTTTGAAGGCACCTTCGGTCAGTTCGGTATTGGAATTCTTGTCGATTCCGGCAACATCCATCAAGGAATACTTGCCGTGATCCTTGTTCTGCGTCCAGGTGTCCGGGATGCTTGTGAAATCATTGGTCCACGGACTGGTGGTTGCAGCATTTTCCTTCTTGTCATAGGAAGCGTAATCAGCTGTATTGTCAGCATCGAAGAGCTCCCATTTGGTGATGTCAGAATAGAAGCTGTCCGGGAAAGTGTTGTCTGCTTTGGTCGGAGCCTTGGGGAAGGTGCCGTCAAAGTCGTTTCTGGACATGATGGTCATGTCACTGCTGTTCTCGCCTTCTCTGGTTGCATTGAACATGCCGTTTTCCTTGCTGAAAAGGTTGGTGACTTCGTTTCCGCTGAAGTCATCCAGCTTCAAATGGGCTGTACCTTCAAGTTCGAACTTCACTTCATCATAGTCATCGTTTTCATCTGTGACATCGGTGGCAAAATCAAAGTGCGCACCGTTCATGACTCTGACGGTATATTCACCTGCATCGAGTTCATAGCCCTTGTTGTTATCCTTGTTCTTGTCGTTTGCATCATAGCTTGCGAAGTCCTGGACGTTGAATTCGACGGTGACGGTCTCTTCTTCACCGGGCTGGAGTAAGTCAGTCTTTGCAAAGCCGGCAAAGGTGACGAATGATTTTTCAATTCCGCCTTTGGTATATGGAGCAGTGACATAGACCTGGACGGATTTCTTCCCGGCGTGGTCACCGGTATTCTTGACGGTGACAGGCAGATAGAGCTTCTTGATCTTGGCTTCAGCTCCTTTTTCGGAGGCAAAGTCAGATGCTGCGACTTTGCTTGGAAGCTTGTTCTGCAGCATTTCGTCGGTGAAGAGTCCACCTTGGATATTCATGGTGAAGGTGGTATAGGACATACCATATCCAAACGGATAGGCTACGGCATTTTCATACCATTCGTTGGCTTTTGTGATGCCTTCCTTGTCATAAAGATTCTTGTAGTAGGTCTCATAATAGCGATATCCGAGATAGATGCCTTCCTCATAATCGACGCCATGGAAACCAGGCATCATCGGAGGGAAGGTGTTCGGAAGCGTGTTGGCTCCTGCCGGTTTGCCGTCACTATAGTAGTAGAGGTTGGTGGATCCTGTCTGGGAGTTGTCACCGAAGTTCTGCCATGTCGGATCGGCAGAGAAATCTCTTTCCCATTCGTCGGTGAGGGAACCGCTTGGGTTGACTTCGCCGGAATAGATCTTTCCGACGGCGTCGATTCCGCTTTCACCCGGTCTTCCGATCCAAAGGATGGATTTGACGGCATCATCATCCTTGAGGTCACCGACTTCAAGGATGTGCGAACTGTTGATGATGATGTGGACATCAGTGAAGTTGGCCTTCAGCTTCTTCAACAGCTTCTCTTCGCTGTCGGAAAGCATCAGGTAATGCTTATGCTTCTTGCCGTCCTTGTCTTCATAAAGGTCTTTGTGGGTATCGCCTTCATTGACGGTCTCATCTTCGACCGTGGTAAGGTCAGCACCTTCGCCACCGGTTCTGCTGATGACCATGACGGCTCCGTCGTTATAGAGAGAGAACGAACTTTCGACACTCTTTCCGAAATTGAGGTTCTCATCCCTGATGTCGGATGTGTCCTTGGTATAGAAACGTTCCAGTGTCGGATTGATCTTGAATCCGGCTTTTCTTAAGGAATCGGCTACAGATTCGTCTCCGCCGCCGACGAGGTTGTCCTGCATGACACCGAAGACGGAAAGGCGGGTCCCTTTGGCCATCGGAAGAGTGTTGTCGATGTTCTTGAGGAGCGTATTGCCTTCTTCAGTCATCCTCTCGTTGAGGTCATTAGCGGCTTCCTTTGCATCTGCGAAGGTGGCAAAGTCGGTGGTGAACTTTCCGGCGTTCTCACGACTGCCGAACTTATTGATCTGATTGACGGATTGACGGATGCTCTTGTTTGGAGCAAACAATGAACCGAGTGCGACCAAACTGACCAACGACAAAGAAAATCTTTTCAAATTCATAGTGTTTTTTCCTTTCTTTTGACGTCCCTGATTCGGATTAGGTGCCTTTGAAGCCCTCCTTGTCATGATGTGCAAGGATTGTAAAAAGCGCTTACATGAAAAACAAACGAAGTGGCCTAACTCGACATGAATCAGGCATGAATCGACTAACCGAAAAATCTTTTTTTGTGCTTTTCCCTCCTTTAGAGGGAAACCCAGAAACGGGGTGAAACAAGCCCTTTCAAGCCCATTTGTCTTTGGTATAATATGGCAAAACAGGGAGGTAGATATGCTGAATATCGCAATTGTGGATGACTGCAGGGATGATGTACAGCATCTCAGGGAAAATCTGAAAAGGTACTTTGCTTCCGCAAAGATTGAATATACGGTCAATGAGGTTGTTCCCGAAGGAGACTATATCGAAAAACTGAGACGATGTTCGCTTTTGTTCCTGGATATCGACATGCCTGAAATCAACGGAATAAAGATGGCTGAAGAGATAAGAAAGAATAATTTGAATATTGGAATTGTCTTTGTTACCAACTTCTTTCAATATGCGGTAGATGGATATCATGTGGATGCCATTGACTACTTTCTTAAGCCGATTGAATATGAGGGCTTCAGACTTAAGATGAAACGAATCGTCGAGATCGTTTTATCCATGGAAAGAAATGAGAGAAAAGTATCCATCCGAACCAAGGGAGGGTTGAAGGTGATTCCTTTTTCTGATCTTGTCCTGGTGGAGGTCCAGGGGCATTATCTGAAGTTCCGCCTTATGGATGGCAGTGAGTTTCAATGCCGCGGTTCCCTTACATCCATCAGGGATGAGCTGGGCAAGGAGTTTGAATTATGCAATTCCTATTATCTGATTCATCTTCCGATGGTAAAAGGCATCAAGAAGGAGAATGTCGTCACGGACATCGGTGAGTTTCCGATAAGCAGGACAAAGAGAAAAGCCTTTCTGGATGCATTCGCCTCTTATCTTGGAGGCACATCCCTATGATTTCCCAGTATTTCATCTCTGGAGTGTGGACTAGTTCCTACTTCTTTGTTCTGGAGCTTTCTCTTTGTGCTGCCATCCTGTCTTTTTCCAAAAAGACAATCACATGGCAAAGGAGTGCCGTTACCCTTGGTATCCTTGTCCTTATCATTTTGTTTGTCCCCTCTTTTCCTCCGGATGAGTTCGTGGAAGCTCATAAGTATCTATCGGCAACATTGGAAATCCTTCTCCTTGTCGGTCTTTTCATGTCGGTAGCCTTTTTGATGAGGTTTACTTTTCGATTGTCGTGGGCAAAGATGGTGTTCTGTGCCATCGCTGCCTATTCGATACAGAATCTCATGTATAACATCGTCAGCCTCACTGTCGATCCCTTGATGGAAGCCGGCTTCTCAAAAGATGTCATCATCTATTTCCAGGAACCTATCAGCCTTGTCCTGTGTGGAACGTTGTCTTTCCTTCTTCGTTCAAAGCTTCATTCCATCGGTTCCATCGAAATGAATAACGGAACACTTCTGGGTATCCTTCTTCTGGCGATTCTGGAGTATGCCATCCTTGGTCATTTGGTTGAGAATGTCAAATCTTATTACCTATTTATCTATAAGTGCTATGCGATGACAGCAGATCTTCTTATCCTTTATTTGCAGTTCTCACTTCTTGCCAAGCAGTCCTATAAAAGAAAATACTATATGACACAGATGCTCTGGGAGAAGGACAAACGGAATTACGAAATCAAGAAGAGCACCATCGAGGATATGAACCAAAGAGTCCATGACTTGAAGCACATCCTTGCCACTGTCGGTCCTTATATGAACAAGGAATCCCTGATTCAGCTGGAATCCTCCGTCAAGGATTATGAAGCCATGGTCAGGACGGGATGTCTCCCCTTGGATGTCGTGCTTGCGGATAAATGGGAATATTGTCAGAAACATGATATCCGTCTTACCTTCCTTGGCGATGGAAACGATCTGGGCTTCATGGATGAAACGGACCTGTATTCCTTGTTTACCAATATCCTGGACAATGCCATCGAGGCTGTCGTCGACATCGAAGACCCTAAGGAAAGAGTCATTTCGCTCACCTTGTCCAGAAAGGGAGCTGTGCTTCTTCTCCTTTGCCGGAACTTCTATCTCCATAAAATCCAATATGGTTCCAAAGGGAACATCAAGACCAGCAAGGAGAACAAGGAATTCCATGGATATGGTCTCAAAAGTATCGCTACGATCGTCTCAAAATATGGCGGGCATATGACGCTCAGGCCGGAAGAAAACATTTTTGAACTGTCGATTCTTTTTGAAAGGGATGAAAAATAGTCTTCCCGTGTATGCGGTTTAAGCATAAAAGCAAGATATTTTCTTGAATAGGAGCCGTTTGGCCCCTATAATAATAAAGTTAGTAATTTAAGAGGTTTTGAAATGGCTTCAGTTTGCGAAATCATATTGTTTGTCTTGTCTTTCGTCATCATCGGTGTCGTTCTGCTTCAGTCAGGCAAGTCCCAGGGTGCTTCCAGCGCCGTCATGGGTGGTAACCAGATGAATATCTTTACCCGTACCAAGGAACGTGGTGCCGATAAGATTATGACCATCATCACTGCGGTGCTTGCCGTAGCCTTCTTCGTCGTTGCCATCTTGGCCAATCATCTTTAGAAGATTATCGGGGGCACTGAATTCCGCCCCCGTTTATTTTTGATTTCATTGTCGGGATTTTAATAGGAAATTTAATATATGACAGAAACACAAATCACAAAGCTGCTTAAGAATCAGCAGCTGTCTCTGAAGGCTCTCGTGGAAAAGGTCGAGGCCTACACTGCCCAGCAGAAAGCCGAACTGGAAGCCGTGCTTGCCCACATGCAGAGCATCGGCCTTGTTGGCATTCACAATTCGTTTTATTATCTTCTGAAAGACCAGGGGGTCTTTTTGGCTAAGGTGACTCTCAAGACGAGAAACTATGCTATCCTGAAGTCCATTCCGGACGGGAACGAAGTCCGTCTGGCTGGCGATGAGTCTGATCAGCTTCTTTTGGGAGACCTTGTCTATGCCAAGGAATTCCAGAAGAACACCTATCACTGTCTGGAATATTACAAAGCCGTTTCTTCTCTGAAGGGACGCTATTCCCTCACCAGGACTGGGAAGGAACAACTCCTTGTCACCTATCTCAATGAAGCCGGCAAAACCGTTCTCATCTCTTCCATCGCCGAAGGCCTGGAAGTCAATCAGGGCGATCTCCTTGAAGGTGACATCACCAATTTTGAAGGAAATACCATCTCTGTCAAGATCACCAAGAAGCTTGTCTCAGCCCAGGATGTCGGTTCTGACATTTCCATGATCATCGCTGAAAACGACGGAAGATTGGAGTTCCCGCAAGAAGCCGTGGATGAAGCCAAAGCCATTCCTCAGACTCTTTCCGAGGCGGATTATCAGGGAAGAAAGGATTTCAGAGAGCATTGTGTCATCACCATCGATGGAGATGATGCTCATGACTTTGATGATGCCGTCGAGGCCGTCAGGCTTGGGAACGGATATGAAATCACCGTCCATATCGCTGATGTCACACACTATGTCAGGGTAAACCACCCGTTGGATAAGGAAGCCAGACAGCGTGGCACCTCCATCTATGTTGCCGACCGTGTCGTGCCGATGCTTCCCTTTGAACTTTCCAACGGTATCTGTTCTTTGAATCCCGATGCCGATAGATTGACCCTCTCCGTCACCATGGACGTCGATGCCTTAGGAAACGTCTTCTATTCCAGGGTGGAACGTGGTGTCATCCGTTCCCATGGAAGACTGACATATAATGGTGTCAATGCCTTCTTCGAGGGACAGGATCAGGGATATGGCAAGGAAATCTCCGAAACCCTTGAAATCCTTCATGAGGCAGCCAAGGCCATTCGCCGTAGAAGGACTCTCCAGGGTGCCATGAAGCTGGATTCCACGGAATTGAAATATCATCTTGATGAAAACGGCATGCCGACGGATGTCACCAAGGTAACCCAGGGTGAATCCGAAAAGATGATCGAAGACCTCATGGTCATCGCCAACGTCTCTGTCAGCAAGCTTCTCAAGGACGCCAAGATTCCGGTTCTCTACCGTGTCCATGAATTCCCGCCGCTTCAGAAGATTTCCACATTGAAGGATTTCTTAAGAAGAATGGATCTCCTTACGGAATTCCCGAAGACCGGCAATCTCTCCGGTGCGAGATTCAATGATTTCCTTGCTTCCATCAAGGATGACAACAAGCGTGAGGCTGTCTCCTATATGGTTCTCAGAAGCATGGCCAAGGCAAGATATTCACCGGAGGAATTGGGCCATTTCGGACTTTCCGAACTGGATTACTGCCACTTCACTTCTCCTATCAGAAGATATCCGGATGATATCATCCATCGTCTTGTCAAGGATTATCTCATCGATAAGAAGGAATTCGACTATGAAGAAGAATATTCCTATCTTGAGAATATGGGAGATACTCTCTCCGATCTTGAAGCAAGGGCTGATGGAATCGAAAGGGAAGTCGATGACTTGGAAGCCGCCAAGTATATGACTCAGCATATCGGTGAGCTTTATCATGGCAAGGTTGTCGGCATGGTCCAGAGAGGAATGTTTGTCCAGCTTGATATGGGTATCGAAGGATTCCTGGCCTATCACTGCATGCATGGGGACTACTTCAGATACAATGAGAAGTCCTTTGCCGTCTTTGGAAAGCTGACGGATATGTCCTTCAGCATCGGTACTCCAATCGATATCAAGGTCCTTGCCAGCAATCCGGCCAAGGAAGAAATTGACTTTGCTACGCCGGAATTCTATGACCAGCATGCTCTTGACCTCACTGAGGAAGAAAGAGAATCGCTGTCCCTCAACGGAATTCAGGTGACGTATGATGATGAATATGAAATGATGACAGGAAAGCCTCGCTTCTCTAGAAGAGATGACGAAGACTATGGTGAAAGAACAATGAACGAAAACGAAAACGAAGACAATCTTTCCGCAGCTTTGGAAAGTATGGATGAGACGGAGAAGGAAATCGCTGAGAAGAAAGCCAAGAGAGAAGAGGATGACTTCCGTCCGTCTCCCGAACAGTGGAAGGAAGTGGATGTCATCAGAGCTGTCTTGGCCAAGTATCCGGATGACGAAGAAAAGGTCATCCAGGTCCTTTCAGTCATGGATATCTCCGAAGAAGAGTATCGTAAGCTTCTTCGCTTTACCAAACCGAAGGAAGGCGGACGTTCCGGTGGCCGTTCCAAGGGTGGCTTCTCTTCCAAGGGTGGCCGTGGCTTTGACCGCAAGGGTGGACGCTCCGGTGGTTTCTCCGGCCGTTCAGGCCGTGGCGGCAGCTATGGTGCCGGTTCCAGGATGAGCAATCGCTCTGAACGCAGGAATGACAGAGGCTTCGATAAGAAGCCGGCTAGGAAGTCTTTCTCCGATCATCAGGGATATTCCGGATTTAAGAAGGATGAAGGTTCCTTCGGAAGAGGAAGGGACGACCGTCGTTCCTCCTATTCTGACAGAGGTGGCAGAAGCCCTAGGAAACCTTCCTATGGCACCAAGGGTTCCTCCCGTGGCGGATATGGAAGAAAGAAGAGAGAAAACTGATTGATGGCCAAAAAAGAAGAATTCAAAGATGAGATCCTTATCTGCAACAACAGAAAGGCTCACTTTAATTATTTCTTATCGGATTTCACGGAATGCGGAATCGAACTCAAGGGTTCGGAAATCAAGTCGATGAGACTCGGGCATTGCTCTTTGGATGATTCCTATGTCCTCATCCGCTCAGGAGAATGTCAGATTCTCAACATGAACATTCCTGTCTACCAGGCAAATGGTATCTTTTCCCATGAACCTACCAGGACCAGGAAACTCCTTCTCCACAAGGCACAAATCCTGAAATTCCAGCAGGCTGTCGAAAGGGAAGGCTACACTCTTGTTCCAGTCCGCGTCTATATCAGAAGAGGATATGCGAAGGTTCAGATTGCCTTAGGCAAGGGCAAGAAGAATTACGACAAGCGTGAAACCATCAAGGCGAGAGAAGAAAATCGCCATATTGCCAAATTGACGAAAGAAAGATATTGATTGAGGAAACGGATGTTGTGTTTACAGCATCCGTTTCTTATGTCTATAATATTGAGACCATCATGAGGGTTGATTTATGAAAAACATGAACAGACAGAAGTCTATGACCATCGTCATCGGTGCTTCCAAGCTTGGTGCATCCATCGCTTCCATGCTCAGCATGGATGGAATCTATACTTCCATCATCGACATCAACGGGGATGCTTTCCGCAAGCTTGACTCCGGTTATTCCGGCTATACCGTCCAAGGCGATGCCCAGGATGCCAATGTTCTGAAGAAAGCCCATATCGAGGAAGCCAAGGAAGTCGTCATCGCCACCAGGGATGATGACACCAACATCTTTTTGGCGTGCATGATTTCGGAAATCTTCAAGACACCCTATATCATCGTTCGTCTGAGGGACGAGAGAAAGGCGGCCATCTTCACCAACCCCAGCATCAAGGTCATTTCGACGGCCATGCTGTCCCTTCAGGCATATAAGTCCATCAAATCCCTGGAGGAATAGAATCATGAATATTTTACTTTGCGGTGGTAAGTCCGAGGCGGATTATGTCCTTTCTGCCTTCCGGAAGCACGGAAACAGGATTGTCATCATCAACGAGGACCATGATACGGCCGATCTTTTAAGCGAGCACTATGGCCTCTATGTCATCAACTCCGACCCTACGAAGATTTATTCCTTTGAAATCGCCGATGTCACCAATTTCGATCTGGTTGTCTCTCTGATGGAGAAGGATGCCGATAATTTCGTCGTCTGCAAGATTGCCAAGGAACTTTTCCATATCAAGAAGGCCATCTGCACCGTCAGCAACCCAAACAACGTCTCCATCTTCCAGCGACTTGGCATCGATTCACCGATTTCGGCATCGTATCTTCTTGCTGAAAGAATCCGCGGAGAATCTGATGTCGAATCCATCTTCCGCACCCTTTCCTTGGAAGATGAGAAGATTGTCATCACCGAAGTCAAAATCCTGGAGTCCTTCCCGTGCGTCGGGCAGACGCTTGCCGAGCTTCGCCTTCCCAATACCGGCACCATCGCATGCATCTTCCGTGATCCTGATGTCATCATTCCTCGTGGTAATACGACAATCCAGGTCGGTGATACCATCGTCATCGCTTCCGGACAGGAGGCTCAGGAAGATTTGGTTGATTATTTCAAGTTCGGACCGGATGAAGCACTTCAGAAGCAGCGTGCCATCCAGGAGGAAGAAGCCAGGCATCATGCCGATGAGGTTGCAGCCGAAGAGATTGCCAAGCATGAGGCTGAGATAAGGCAAGCCGTCGATGCTGCCCTTGCCAGCCAGGAAGAGCAGTTCCAGGCCAAGATGGCAAGAAGGGAAGAACAGCTTCGCCAGCAGATTGAGGAAGAAGCCTATCAGCGTGCAAAAAGAGAACTTCTCGAGTCCCATGGTGATGATTCATCAATGGATCAGACAGATGAACAAACTACTGACGAAAACGAAACTCATCCTGAAGAGAATGAGGATAAATAACTGAAGAATGATGAAAAACAACTTTAAATTCACATCATCACTCATGGAATATAGGCAGGACCGGACAAAGCTGATCAAGGGACCGATGCTGGTGTTTGGCTATTTTGGCTATTTCCTCATCGTCATCGGCATCTTGGTGCTTCTGCCGCTGGTGATGCTTATCTTCTACCCGGAAGAGGCAGACCAATATCCTGCCTTTCTCATTCCTGGCTCGATTGCCCTGGTTCTCGGGGTTCTTCTTTTTGCACTCATCTTCAGAAGACCTCAGGGAAAGCTCTCATCGATAGAGGATCTTTTCCTGGTCATCGGCGTATGGGTCCTTGTCATCGTCTTTTCAGCCATTCCCTATTTCTTCTTTGGATATAATTTCACCCAGGCGATGTTTGAGTCGACTTCCGGCTATACAAGCGCAGGTCTGACCATCATGAACTGGTCGAAGGAAATCGTCGACCTGGGGGATGGGACGACGAGCGTTGCCTCCCATCTTCTTTTCTTCCATCGGGCCTTGACGGAACTGGTCGGAGGTATCGGTCTTGTCCTTGTCGTTTCGAGTGCAATCAGTGAAAAGTCCGGTCTGAACCTATATCTTCTGGAAGGGCACAATGACAAACTTCTTCCGAACCTGGTCAAGTCGGCCCGTCTCATCTTCTCTTTATATCTAGGTATCATCGTCATCGGTACGGCACTGTATATCGCTGTCGGGGTAAGCCCCTTTGATGCGATGTGTCATTCCATGACGGCTGTTGCCACAGGTGGTTTCTCGACCAAGATGAACAATATCAATTCCCTTGTCCAGGAAGTTTCCCTTCACGGAGAATGGAGGGGAATCCTTGTCGAAGTCATCACGGAGGTGCTGATGGTCTTAGGTGGCACCAACTTTGTCATCCATTATTCTCTTCTGAGAGGAAAAATCAAGGCCTTCCGTCATTTTGAATATCTGGTGTTCTTTGGTATCCTCCTTGTCGTATGGCCGTTTATGATCGTCGGATTCACCCAGTATTTCAACGGCAATATCGCTGCCGGTTTCCGCTATGGTACGTTTGAAATGATTTCCGGATTGTCGACCGCCGGTTTCCAGGCCGTCGATTCCTATCAGGCCCATGCCTTGGTGACTTCCGTCTACAGTTCTTCTACAAGCGGTATCTATGGATTTGCTCCGATTGCTTCCGGTATGGATTCCCTTACGGCAGCCTCTGGTTATGCAAACGGATCCATCATCAAGTTCCCCACCTATCTTCTTTTCCTTCTTGGACTGATGATGATGGTCGGTATGCAGAATGGATCGACGACAGGTGCCATCAAACAGAACCGTATCGCCCTTCTCTTCATGGATATCACCTGGAGAATCAAGGCAGCAATTGGAAAGCAGGAACAGTTCCGTGTCCATACCATCTATAAGTTTGGTGTCAAGACCCGTGTCACCAGGGAAGAAGTCACGGAAGCCGAGACCTTCATCGGCATCTATGCTGCCATCGTCCTTTTAGGGACCTGCCTTCTTTCCGTGATCACGTATGCATGCGGACTGAAGAGAGGTGACGGAACCTTGGATGGATTCACCTTCATCGACTGTTTCTTTGAATTCTCCTCTGCCGTCGGTACCGTCGGCCTTGGCTGTGGCATCACCAGCTATGTCAATTCCTTGACGGCTGCCGGTTCGGCCATTCTTTGGATCGAGATGATAGGCATGCTTCTGGGACGTCTTGAGATATTCGTCTTCTTCTACCTCTTCGGAAGAATCTTCAACCGGATCAAGAATCGTCGCTTCATCTATAATCCTGACAAGGAGATGCCTAAGGAAAAGGAAGAAAAGAGGATGACCTGGAAGGATGCGGACATCATGAATACCGGAAATGCGACGCAATTCGATTTCAAGGATGACCACGAAGAAGAATAGTTTCCTAAAATAGGCTCTTTCTAGAATCCAGAGGGCCTTTTTTGATGGCTGTAATACCGCTTTCCTGGCCATATTCTAAAAATGACGAAAATTCTCTTTCACTATGAGATAAACTGTGATATAGTCTCTTCGTGTCTTAAATCTCACATCGTGAGATAAAAGGAGGGCTATGACTGAAGAAGATGTAAGAAAACAAATGTTCGAAATCGGAAAAAAGATCAGGATCAATGAATGCCTCACCCCTGTCCAGGATATGAGCAAGGGTGAGAAAGGCATGATTGAACTTCTTTTGAAATCATATCCGGAACCTTTATGTTCAGGTGATATCGCCGATATCATGAGGGTTGGTACGGGAAGAGTCGGAAACGCCCTGAAATCTCTTGAAAGGAAGAAGCTGATATGCCGTATCCCTGACAAAGAGGATAAAAGAAGGGTCTTGGTCACTCTGACGAAGGATGGCCTTGAAAAGGCTAGGAAGAGCCATGAAGCTTCCATGCTGCTTGTCGATTGTGTCATCCGTGAATTCGGAATGGATCGTTTCTATGCCCTGCTTCAGCAGCTTGACGAACTCACGGACATCTTCATCAGCGTACGCAACAAAAGAAAGGAGTGTCAAAAACAATGATCAAACTATTGCAATATTTTCGTAAGCGTGACTGGGTCACCGTCGTTCTCATCATCGGCCTTACCATTCTTCAGGTCTATTGTACGATGACCTTGATGGATTACATCTCCAACATCACCAAATCCATTCAGTATCTTTCTTATCATAATAATCCAGCCAGCATTCTAGGTGACATGTATAACGCGGACACGTTCTCCTGGGAAGTCATCAAGAACAGCGCCGGTGTCATCGCATCCCAGATTGCCTTGACCATGAACCAGGATGCTGCCACCATCGAGGCGATGATCATATCCGTCGCCGATGCGAGCGTCGGAGATATCTGGTTCAACGGAGGCATGATGCTTGCCATGGCTCTTGGCATGATAGCCTGCCAGGCTTTGATTTCCGTCCTTGCTGCCGGTATCTCCTCCAACCTTGCCACCAACTTAAGAAAGGACATCAACGATAAGGTCACATCCTTCTCGCTTGCCGAAATCAATCATTTCTCTACGGCTTCCCTCATCACCCGTTCCACCAACGATGTCCAGATGTATCAGATGTCTTTGCTTCTGATGATGAGAATGTTCTTTGCCGCACCGGTCACGGCCATCTGGGCCATCTGCAAGATTCAGTCCATTTCCTGGACCTTGATGCTTCCTGCCATCATCGGTGTCGCTGCCATTGTCGTCGGCCTTGTCATCATGCTCATCCTTGTCATGCCGAAGTTCAAGGTTGCCCAGAAGCTCCTTGACCGTGTCAACGGACAGACCAGGGAAAATGTCAACGGCATCCGTGTCGTCCATGCCTATAATGCCGAGGATTATCAGAAGGACAAGTTTGACAAGACCAACAAGGAACTCACCGAGACACAGCTCTTCACGGGAAGGGCCATGGCTATCCTTTCACCTTATATCACCCTCATCATGAACGTCATCTCTTTGCTTGTCTATTGGATCGGTGCCGGACTTATCAATGATGGCACCACCGACTATGCCCAGGTTCTTTCGATGATGATGCTTTCGACTCAGATCGTCATGGCTTTCATGATGCTTCTGATGATGTTCTATATGCTTCCGAGAGCCAATGTCTCTGCCAAGCGTATCCTTGAGGTCCTTGAGACCAAGAATTCCATCGTCGACCCCGAGGTCGAAGGAAGGCTTACCGAAACAGGTACTGTCGAATTCAGAAACGTTTCTTTCAAATATCCGGATGGAGATGGCAACGTCATTTCGGATATATCCTTCAAGGCCAAGAAAGGCGAGACCATCGCCTTCATCGGCGCTACCGGTTCTGGAAAGTCGACCATCGTCAATCTGGTCTCCAGACTTTATGATGCCACGGAGGGAGAAGTCCTCCTTGATGGCGTCAATGTGAAGAATCTGAAGCAGAAGACCATCCGACACATGGTCGGGTTCGTTCCTCAGAAGGGTCTTCTCTTCTCCGGAAACATCAAGTCCAACGTCTCTTTGGGTAACCCTGACATGAGCGATGAGGAAATCGTCGAGGCCTGCAAGACAGCCGAAGCCGATCCTTTCATCCAGGAGATGGAACAGAAATATGATTCTCCTATCGCCCAGGGCGGAACCAACGTCTCCGGTGGTCAGAGACAGAGACTCTGCATCGCAAGAGCTGTCGCCATGCATCCGGAATTCTATGTCTTTGATGATTCCTTCTCTGCCTTGGACTTCAAGACGGATAGGAAGGTCAGGGACAATCTGAAGGAAAAAGAGAAGGGAGCGACGAAACTCATCGTCGCACAGCGTATCGGCACCATCATGGATGCCGATCATATCGTCGTCCTCAATGAGGGAAAGATGGTCGGATATGGTACCCATGAAGAACTGCTCCACAACTGTGAGACCTATCGTGACATCGCCCTCTCCCAGCTTTCGAAGGAGGAACTTGGATTATGAACCAGAACATGAGAAGACATGGACGTGATATGTCTCCGTCCGAGAAAATGAGCTTCGAAAACATGAAGAAATCCCTGGGTCAGCTGGCAGTTTCCATGAAGAGGTATCTGCCTGCCCTGATTCTCTGCCTTCTTTTCATCATTGCCTATGTCGTCATTTCCGTCATCTCTCCGAGTGTCCTTTCTGACTTGACCAACGTCATCACAGAAGGAAGCACCAATCAGAACATCAAAATGGATGAGATTGCCCATTACGGTATCATCCTTGCCGTGCTCTACGTCGTTTCTGCCTTCTGCAACTTTGCTTCCGGCTTTACGATGACGACCATTGCCCAAAGGTATTCGCAGAACCTCAGAAAGCAGATCACCGAGAAAATCAATGATATTCCGCTTCGCTTCTTCGATACCAATTCCACCGGTGACATCCTCTCCATCCTCACCAACGATGTCGATATGATTTCGCAGTCCATGCAGCAGTCCCTGAGCATGTTGGTGAGCTCCGTCTTCATGCTCATCGCCGTCATCATCGCCATGTTTGTGACATCCTGGCAGCTTGCCTTGGTCTGCATCGCTACGATTCCGATCATGATTGCGATTCTGGCTTTGCTTCTCAAATTTGCCGGACCGCAGTTCCTTGCCAGACAGAACCAGCTTGGTGAAATCAACGGCATCGTCGAAGAAAACTACAACGGTCAGATGATCATCAAGCTTTTCAACGCCGAAGACAAGACCATCGCCGCCTTTGACAAGAAGAACCATCAGCTTGGCGCCACGATGTTCAAGGCCGAGTTCTTCGGTGGCTTGATGCAGCCGGTCATGAGCTTCATGTCCTACTTCGGATATGCGGCTGTCTGTGTCGCAGGCGGACTTCTTATTAATTCGACCTCTTCCGGAATCACGATGGGAACGATCACCGCATTCCTGATGTACGTCAATCTGTTCCAGTCTCCGCTTACCCAGATTGCCCAGGGTATGAACTCCATGCAGTCTGCCACCGCTTCCGGAAGCCGTGTTTTCCGCTTCCTTGGGGAAGAGGAATTATCCGATGAGACCAAAAAGGAACATTATTTCCTTCAGGATGGTATGGAGAAGGTCAAGGGAAGGGTCGAATTCGACCATGTTCACTTCTCCTATGATGATTCCAGGGAAATCATCCATGACTTTTCTGCTGTCGTCGAACCTGGCATGAAGGTTGCCATCGTCGGTCCTACCGGTGCAGGAAAGACGACCATGGTCAACCTGCTGATGCGCTTCTATGAACTGAATTCAGGAAACATCAAGATTGACGGAGTGAAGATATCCGATATGACGAGAGAAGAGATTCATTCCCTTTTCGCCATGGTCCTTCAGGACACCTGGGTCTTCGACGGAACGCTCAGGGAAAACCTTGCCTACAATACGCCGAATGTCAGTGAGGAAGACTTCAAGAACGTCATCCACGACGCCCACCTCACCCACTTTGTCAGAGCTCTTCCTGGTGGTCTTGACTATGAGATCAAGGACGGCGGGTCCATCTCCGGAGGCCAGAAACAGCTGATTACCATCGCCAGGGCCATGCTGAAGAATGCGCCGATGCTCATCCTGGACGAGGCTACCAGCAATGTCGATACCAGGACCGAAGAGAAGATACAGGAAGCCATGGACAGGCTTTCCAAGGGAAAGACTTCCTTTGTCATCGCACATCGTCTCTCTACCATCAAGAATGCCGACCTGATCCTTGTCATGAAGGATGGAAACATCATCGAACAGGGTAACCACGAATCCTTGATGAAGAAAAACGGCTTCTATGCATCCTTGTATAATTCTCAGTTCAACCTGGATTCCCAGGAGACGTTCGATTAAAAGACAATGAAAAATGCCGGTTCATCCACCTATATGGGAATGGATGTTCCGGCATTTTCTGTGGATGGTTTTGCTTTCCAATCCTTGAAAGATTTTTACACAAATTTATTTGTCCCAAATTTTTTTGTGTAATATCGAGAGGCGACATCACCCTTGTAAGTTATCGCCATCAAACTTATGTCTAATCCAGGTTTCTGTCTTCCTATACATCCAATCCGGGAGCGTAGAAGTCATCCAGTGAGTAGCAACGTTCCGTTTTGTCTTTTACTGACGAAGAAAATCCATTCCTGGAAATAAAACCTAATCCAGCAAAAGGAAGAGGAGATTCCTTGGTCTGATCCTTTTCTTCCTGGAGGATGGATGATCCTATCTGCTCTTTTGTATACTTGCATTCATAGGATACATAACCTTTTTTATCTAAGGTAACGACATCGAACTGCATGTTTTTCTTTGCCTTGGAATCGTTGAAGCTATATGTTCCAATCTTGAAGAAAGGTGGGTTTATTTCACCGGCCTTGTTTTTGCGGATCAGAAATTCCCTGCTTACGGATTCAAAAACTGAGGGCAGGTAATTTTTTTCAAAGTCATCCTGGATGATTTCCTTGTATAGCAGATTCTTTCCCATGGCAGAACGTGCTGCAGCATTGGAAAATACATAGCGATAATAAAAGCGAAGAAGATTGTCTTCGAAATCATAGAAGGTGAGCTTTTTGTTTTTTTCATCATTGATTGGAACTGTCTTTTTAAGGAAATGCAGTTTGACACCTTTGTCCAAGGCGTATTCGATTCTGGTATCCTTGCCAAGGACGGCAATCAAATCCGTATATTTTCTTTTTCCGCAGGCAATCAAGGTCAGCAGGCTGTTCAATGATGTGATTTTTGAGCTTTCCATGGAGATGGTATCTTGACAAAGCATGATGGCAGCGGATGTATCCACTCCAAATTGCTCCTTGATATTGTCAACGATAGATAGATCCGGATTGACCAAGGACAATGCATAAGGCAGCCCTCCAAAAACGCCATAGGCGATGAATCTGTCTTCCATCGAATAATTCGGAAAGAATTTTGCTGCATCATAATAGTCGAATTCGCGTATCTCTTCCACCAAGTCGAAATGTCCATGCAAGGGAGATGAATTTTCCAGGATTTTCTGCATGAGATCGACATAGGAACCGGAAATGATGATCTTCAGATTGACTTCATCCTGTTTCCGCAAATCGATGATTCTGGCCAGACTTGCATCGACTCCGTCTTCTCCTCCCAGGGGAAGATAGGAAAACTCATCGAGGACAAACACGATTCTACGGTTCTTGGAAGCGTCGAAGATCGAATTGAACAGGTCGTCGAAATCATTGAACCTGACATAATCCGGAAGATTCAATATGGATTTGATTTCTTTTTCCAAAAGACGTAAGTTCAGGGCGGGAAGAACTTTCTTGCATTCGCAATGGATGATTGTTCCATTTTGACCTTGAAGGGCTTGCTTGATCAATTCCGTCTTTCCTACACGCCTGCGCCCGAAAAGCATTGCTGCTTTGCATCCGTCACCATTCAGGAAATTTCTTAATTTCAGGATTTCTTCTTTTCTTCCGATGAACATCATGATTTCCTCCATGGATATTTTAACACAAATTTATTTGTCCCAAATTTTTTTGTATAAAAAAATTAGAAGAAGATAAGTGCCGTCACAATCTATTGTTAGATGTTGCTAACTTTTCTTGATTCCAATGAACCATGAAAGATATAATAAGTCTGAAAGACGTGTTTAAAACGTTTCAATGCAATTATGAAATACGGAACAATGTCAAAGGTGAGTGACTTCAAGGCAAGAGGTAGGGTTCATGAAAAACAAAGAATTGCAATTTGACAGAAGTTGCCATGTTTTATATTCCAGGCAATGCGAAAAGGAAATCAAGAAGAAGATAGCCTTGCATTATCCTGAAAATCAAGTCGAAGAAGTCTTGGGAGCAGTCCAGCTTCGATATGTCGAACTTCTGGCTAGATGGCGTAAGGATTTAGGTGGAAAGAAGAATTTTCACAATGGCAAGGGTGGCACTTATGATTGCATTGCAATCATGGTCTTTTATTCCGTCTGTAAAGATTCTGTCACTTTCCGTGATATAGAGGAGATAGAAGAAAACCTGATATTGCCATCCTTCAGAAAGCTGAAATTCGTCGATTGCAACAAGCCTTTCTGGAAGAAGCTGATGTATAAGGCCTTCGCTAAGGCAAAGAAAAGGTGTGATAGGTGGCATGATTATGAGATGGATGTCCATCCGTATGAAAAAGACAAACCGATCTATTATGAGTTTACATCCTGTCCGGTGGCGGAGTTTGCAAGACAGTTCAACCTTACTGAAATCATGCCTGCACTATGCAATGTCGACTATGCTTCGATGGAGCTTATCAAAGCAAGGCTTGTTCGGAAAGGCACATGCGTGGATGGAGAAAAATGCGATTACCATATCTGTGGTGACAAGGATGAATTCCATGATTTGCATCCGGAATACAGAGACGAGAAGGGTTTTAGGAGAAACAGATGATGAAACATCATATTGAAAAAGGCAGTGTACAGGAAACTCTTGTCATACCCTTGTATGCCAGGAAGAAGGCAGCCGAAATCTATCCTGATCTATATGAAGATAAGACATCGGCAAGAATCATAGGACAGATCGACTATGATTTCTCGGAAGTGGAGAAGACATCCGGAAAGACTCTGTATCGTTTTGGCTTTCTGGAAGTCGCCATGCGTCAGAACGATCTGAAATATGAAATCCAAGAGTATCTGAAGAGTCATCCTAAGGCAGCCGTCGTCAATCTTGGATGCGGACTTGATGACACAGGTAGAATCTGTGATGATGGAGAATGCAGGATATACAATCTTGATTTTGAAAGCGTGATCGAGGTAAGAAACGAGCTTCTTCCTGCAGGAGAAAGAGAAGAAAACATTGCCTGTGACCTGAATGATACTTCGTGGTTTGATAGAATCGATGCAAGCGGTGGTGTCGTGTTCTTTGCTTCGGGTGTGTTCTATTATTTTTTGAAGGAACAGGTAAAGAATCTCATCTCAAAGATGGCCAAGCGTTTTCCAGGTGGCAAGATTGTGTTTGACGCTGCGAACAAGATGGCAGTGAAGATGATCACCAAGACCTGGCTGAAGGAAGCGAAGATCAAGGATGTCGGAGCCTATTTCTATGTATCGGATGCAAAAAAGGAAATTTCTTCCTGGAGTGATAGGATGGTCGTCTCAAGCAAAGGATACATGCTTGGCTATGATGACCTGAAGGAGAAGTCGGTAAGCAGGTTCTTCCGTTTCCTTGCGAAGGCCGGAGAAGGTGTCATGAAGATGCAGATCGTCAGTATCTATTTCAAGGAGTGATTATGAAACATATTCATTTTGAAGCAGAAAAAGACGGATTTTATGGAGCCTATTGGCAGAACAAAAGTAAGCGTCAATTCCATCATCCAAAACCAACAAAATCTTCCTCCGTTTGACTGGAGGAAGTATAAACCATGACGGGATAAATATCCAAAGACCCTAATTGACGCTTACCATCATTCTACACATTTTTCAATGCACTTAATTTTTATGGTAAATTAGCCACAAAAATTAAACAGATTACGATACAGCCGTTCGGTCATTTGTATAGTGCCAAGCGGCATTTTTATTTTTGCCGTGGTTTGTAAGCGTCGTATTCGTCACGTATATGGTTCAGGCAGCGGAAGAAGTCGCCTCTGGTCTTGCCGACCGTATAAATGAACCTATGCAGCCTGGATGCACCGAGAGTGGCGGAGAAGATGTTGAAGAAGAGTTGCTTTCCATCCTTCGTATGTACCGTGATGTTTTCCTTCCAGTCCACCTGGAGCTGATGCCCCATCGGCGTCTCGTAGAGGACGTGCGCCCTCTGTTCCTTGCCGATGCTAAGCTTCTTCCTTCTGCAGAAGGCGGTCAGTGTGTTGCTTTTGGCACCGGCCAGTCCCGGATACTCGGCCTTCAGGACCATCAGTAAGGCGGCATAGGTGCATTCGGGTACGGCTTTTATCCTTTCGCGGATGAAGTTCTCATAGGAGTGTACAGGGCATAATAGATTTGTAGGAAAATAGCGGTTGAAAATATAGGTGATTGTTGAATCATTCCTATACTCTGATTATTCTACTTCTGAAAGAGAGGAGGAGAAGATGTATAGGAATGATGTGGTCGAATGGATGATGATGAAACTCATATATGAACATGATTTCGTTATTTTTCTGCCCATTGGATGTGATTTTATTGTTGAAGTTTTCCTGTTCTTTTTCTTGGTAATAGATTTTTTTGTTAAAATAGAAATATGATAAAAGTAGCTATTGTTGAAGATGAGTTTGAAGCTCAAGAACGATTGAAGAAGTGTCTTGCTATTTTCTCAGATAAAGAAAATGTTGATTTTGATATTCGGGTTTATCCCAACGGCTCTTCTTTTATTGAATCTTTTCGATGTCAATTCGATATTGTTTATCTCGATATTGAAATGCCTGGTATCAATGGTATGGATACGGCCAAAATCATCAGGAAGAAAGATAAAGAGGTTATTCTTGTCTTTGTGACTAATTTAGCTCAGATGGCACTGGAAGGTTATCAAGTTGAAGCATTGGATTTCATTGTCAAACCGATTGATTCCGCTTCGTTTTGCATGAAGATGCAACGCGTCTTATCTCGTTCTTTGGCGCAGGCCGGAAAATCGATTTCTGTTATCAACATGGAAGGGGAAATCATCATCATCCGTCATAGAGATATTTATTATGTTGAGACGGATGGTCATTATGTCATCTATCATTTGACAAGTAGCGATATGAAAATTTATGGCACTTTAAAGCAGGTTGAAGAAAAAATCGATGATGGAAAGACTTTTGTCAGATGCAATAGAAGTTTTTTGGTGAATCTTCAATATTTAGAAAAGATTGAAAAGGATAATGTCATCATTCACGGCGTTCCTTTGATCATATCTCGCCCATCGAGAAAAGAATTCTTAGCATCGGTCGCACGTTATATTGGTGGATAATTATGCATACTTTTGATTTTGGTACAATGATTTTTGGAATTGAGCTATTGATTGCTCAAGGATTGTTTCTATGGGCTGCACCCAAAAGAAAATGCTTTTGGATCAGATTGATTGGATCAATTCTTTTCTTTTTAGCAGTGTGTTGTTTTTATCCTATGCCGGAAGAATATAGATATACACCTTGGTTTTCGGTTATTCGATTCCTCAGTCTTTTTTTTGTTTCAACATTATTCGCATGGTTTTCTTTTGATATCACTTATTCAGCATGTTTATCTCTTTGCGGTGCTGGTTATGCGGTTCAACATATCTCTTTTCAAACTGCCCAAGCATTTCGTCAGACGGGATGGTTTAGTTCTTTTCCCTCTGACTATGGAAGTTCTGTCTTAGTTGAGATGATTTTCTTCCCTCCGGTTTATGCTTTGCTAGGTTTTTTGTTTGCTAGGCCTTCGAAAAAGTCGAGACATTATGAGAAGATTGATTTTCGATTTGATATGGTCGCTGTTGGTATCCTTTTGATTTGTGTCGGATTGAGCCGTCTGACAAGAGGAAATAACGATATTGTCGTTGTTCTTTCGACTTCTTTTTATGCTATAACGTGTTGTTTAGCAGCCCTGATCATTCAATTTTATCTCACCAAAACGTTTGAGCTTCGTCAGGAAAAGAAAGTGATTCAAAATCTATGGGATGAAGATAAGAAACAATATGAAATTTCCAAAGAAAACATGGAATTGGTAAATATCAAAGCTCATGATTTAAAACATAAGTTAAAAGCCTTTGATGGCAGACTTCCCGAAGAAGAAATCTCTTCGATGAGAAAAGCGATTGATGACTACGATTCTCATCTGAAAACCGGAAATGATACTTTAGATGTCATTCTTAATGAAAAGTTCATTCTTTGCCGAAAGGACAATATCACTTTTACTTATTTGGGAGATGGTTCTCAATTGAATCGATTCGAAGTCATGGATTTATATTCTATGTTAGGTAATGCTTTGGATAATGCGATTGAGGCTGTTAAAAAAGTGAATGACCAAAATAAGAAAACCATCTCCATGACTATAGAGGAAAGAGGGGATATGGTCTTCATATCGCTAAGAAATTATTTGGTCGGTTCTCTTTTGATGGTTGACGGTTTGCCTCAGACTTCAAAAAAAGAAGAAAAAGGTTTTCATGGTTATGGTGTTAAATCGATTAGGCAGATCGCTATGAAATATGGCGGTGATATTACAATTTCTCAAAATGATGATATTTTCACTTTGACGATTTGCGTTTCGAAAAGTTAAATTTATAAGGAAGTTTTGCCATCAGGTTTTAAAGAGAGTTTTTCATAGCAATTTACTCCGTACAATTTACAGTTTGCTCCTGAAAAGCGCTTTTTTTCTATTGTGCTTGTTAATATTTTTTCACCATCAGAAAGGAGAATCATATAGATGGGTGAAAAAATCAAAGGCTTTCTAGCTGAGAAGAGATATGGTTTCTATGTCACCTTGTGTGGCTTGGCCATGTCAATTGTTGCAGCCATCGTCTATGCAGTTCAGTATCACTCTTATGTCAACTTTATGTCATGGGCGAGTTTCTGGATGTTCTTAGTCGGTTCTGTTTTAGGGTTCGTCTTACTTGTACTAAGAAGATACAACTGGGTTGCTGGAATTGTTGGTGTCGGTGATTTGTTGGGAATGCTCTTCTTCATCAGAAACATTTTCCCCTATGTTTCTAATGTTTTAAATGGTGTTGATGTCGCTTCTTTCTCTTCCAACTTTATCTTATCCGTCGTTTTCATTGCTATTGCTGTCATCATTACTGCTGTCGCCATCTTCTTACCACAGGTCAAGGAGAAGGACGTATCCACAAAGGGGGCTGAATAATTTATGAAGAAAACTGTCAAAAGAAATCTCCAAAAAGGTGCTTTAGTCTTCTCCTCCGTACTTTTAGGTATGTTGGTAGTCGCAACTCAAATCACCTGGGAAAACGCTGATTCTATCTCCGGTTATTTAAATCAGCCGATATCCAAGGTTGTTAAAGGGGAAGGAAATCAAGAGACCATTCACTTCAAATCTTCTTATAATTCTATTAAGGAAGTTGCTTTTAAAGGCTTAGAGCTTGAAGAAAAAGAAGTCAGAGAAGGCGCCGTCTTATTAAAGAATGAAAACAACGCTTTGCCACTTACAAAAGGATCTAACGTCTCTTTATTCGGTGGTGCTTCTGCTTATCCTCTTTATGGTGCTTCTGGTTCTGGTGGAATTAACACAGCGGAAGCTTTGGATTTCTATCAGGCTTTCTCTGGTTATCATTACGAAAAAGAAGGACCAAAGAAGGATCTGGTTGTTAAAGGGGATGCCTATCTTAATGTGAATCAGGAACTCTACGATTACTATAAGAAAAAATGCAAAGAACCGGCTAAGGATTGGTCCGGTAAAGTCATTGGAGAAGATAATCCTTATTCTGCAATGGCTTCTATTTCCGAGGTCAGAGTCGGTGAAGTGCCATGGGCAGATGTCTCTGCCAATTATGGAAACGTCGCTTCTTATGGTGATGCTGCTATCTTTGTCATCCGAAGAAACGGTGGTGAGGGTTTTGACCTTCCTGCCACTTCTGGTATGAATGAACAATATGGCAACGTCGGTGACAAACAGGCTTCTACTAATGATTCCACTCAGGGGGATTATTTGCAGCTTGCTCCTGTAGAAAAGCAAGTGTTAAAAGGACTTAAGGCCTTAAAGGATGCAGGCACCATTAAGAAGATCGTTTTTATCATGAATACTCCGAATCCGGTTCAGTGCGATTTCATGAATGATGCGGAATATGGTATTGATGCTGCTTTGATGACCGGTTCTTTAGGTGAAGTCGGTTCCATTGCTATCGCAAAGCTTTTGACGGGGGAAGCGAATTTCTCCGGTGGTCTTTCTCAGACTTTGTGGATGGATAATCTGAAGAATCCGACCAATACCAACTTCACGGATCAAAATTATTTCTTTACTTATGATAATTTTGCTGATTTTGGTTTCATGGATTACTCTAAGGCGAATTCCCAACAGTCTTCTATGACGACTTATCAGGTTTATCAAGAAGGCATGTATCTCGGATATAAATATACGGAAACCAGATATGAAGATTATGTCAAAGGTACTGCCAACACAGGCGATTATCAGTATTCTTCTGTTGTCGCTTATCCGTTTGGCTATGGTGCTTCTTATACATCTTTTGAATTCTCTAACTTAGAAGTGAAAGAGTCTTCTGATAATAAGGTTGAGCTCTCTGTTTCAGTCAAGAATACCGGAAAAGTTGCCGGCCGTACCCCGGTTCAGGTTTATGTTTCTAAACCTTATGAGGATTACGCCAAAAAGAACAAGATTCAGGTTCCGACAGTTGAATTGATCGATTTTGGTAAGACTTCTGAATTGAAGTCCGGTGAATCTCAAACGGTAACCATTGATCTGGATAAGAAGTATTTTGCTACTTATGATTCCTTTGGTGCCAAGACTTATGTCATTATGGATGGGGATTATTACCTCGCGGTTGGAAATGGAGCTCATGAAGCTACCAACAACATCTTAGCTGCTAAGGGGTATTCCCCTGCTTCCACTCAGAACAGAATGGATTCTATAGGCGATAAGAAGCTTGCTTCTAAGCTTCATTTGAAATTTGATAAGGACACCTATTCTATTTCGGAAAAGACGAATCTTGCTATCACCAACAGATTTGACTTTTCGGATATCAATACTTATGAAGGCCGCGGTGACAATTCAGTTGAGTATTTCTCTAGAGACAATTGGGAAAGGACTGTCAAACTTTCTTATAGAAAAGAAGACGGCACTTTAGTAAAACCATATGCTAAGCTGAAGATGACTCAAAAGATGGCTGATGAATTAAGAGATCAGTTCAATGCTGATAAAATCATTGTCGAAGATGATGTCGCATATCCAACCTATGGAAAGAATAATGGCTTATCTCTTCTTTCCTTAAAGGATGCTTCCAAGAACGATCCTATTTGGGAAGATTTGCTCGATCAGCTCACTTGGGATGAAACAGTGGATCTCTTGTCCAATGGTCGACATAAGACGCAGCCAATCGCTTCTATCAACAAGCCTGGAACCGGTGATGAGAATGGCCCGAATGGCTATAATAACACATATGCTGTTAAGTCTGATGGCGGCAGATTTGCTGGTCCGACCAATCCTTATGCTGAATTGGTCAATGATCCGGATATTCAGCCTGCCAAACCGGTAGCTGGCGTTACTTATTATTCTACAACTGGCTGGGCTTCCAATGGTGTTTTGGCTTCTTCCTTCGATAAGGAATTAGCAAAAGAAATCGGTGCTCAGATCGGTGAAGAAGGCTTATGGTCTGGACATGCCGGTTTACTCGGCGGTGGTTTCAATATTCAGAGAACCAACTATGCAGGTCGTAATGCTGAATACTATTCTGAAGATGCGATGCTTACAGGTTTGATTGGCGCTCCAGAGACTGCGGCTATCGAATCAAAAGGCATTCATTGTTTTGTCAAGCATTTCTTCTTGAATGAATCTGAAACAGGCCGTCATGGTGTTCAGGAATGGATTTCTGAACAGGCTTTAAGAGAAAATTATATGAGAGCCTTTGAGATCGTCTTTGAAGACGGAAATGCGAATAATGTTATGACTGCATTTAACAGGTTAGGCACCATCGCTGTGGCTAACTGTGTCGAAATCGCTAATGTTTTAAGAAATGAATTTGGCATGCCCGGCATCATCGAGACCGATTATGCTGGTGATATGACTGGTGGTTCTTGCGAACCTTATGTCTCTCGTATCGTCAACGTTTATACAGGCGCCACGGAATTAAATGAAACCAATTATGGTGCTGATGCCACTGATTATACCGGCGGAACTCATACTTATGCTGATTATGCCCCTGGTACTGGTTCTATTCATTCTGGAAAATTGGCTTGGGCGATGAGAAGCGCTGCTAAGTCAATCATTCAGGCTTGTTTGACTAGCGAGGCCATCAACGGTTTAGCTGCAGGTGATAGGATAGAACGTATCACTCCGACTTGGCAAAAGCTGGTCATCGCTGCTGATGTTATTGGTAGTGTCCTGTTGGCTGCTGCAATTATCTGGCCGGTCACAGAAGGAGTTATTTGGTTCGTTAAGAGAAAACAGAATTAAACCATCTTTGATTCAGATAAAAAAGGCCCTTGATTGGCCAATGTCATTAATTTAAGGCATTGACTACGGAGGACCCAGATCGCGGCAGCTCAGAAATGGGCTGCCGTTTTCGGTTTCCTTCCACATGAAAACCGTGCCTGTTTTTCGGTTTTATCACTACATTTGTCTATCTCTTATAGGTATCGGATTTGGCGGTTCCGAGTGTTGCCCTGCCTCCTGATTTTCGGTCGGGACGTATCGGAATCAGTCTTTTGGCCATTCCGTCCATCAATTGTGCTAGAATCTTATCGAAGCCTGTAGCTTCCTTTGCCAGTCCGTCAAGAATGTGACTTTTCCTGAGTGTTCTTGCCGCGCTGGCATAGTTTATTTTCATCCTGTGTTTGTATTTCTTCCATTTCATATCATATGACGCTTCCCATATCGTCATCAGGGTCAGGACGTGCATCAGCTCCGCTGAATAGATGTCCTGCAGGACGGAACGCAGCCTTCTTCCCGTGAACGCATCAATCAGGTGACGCTGCTTGCAGTGACGGTAATCCGTCTCCACCGTCCATCTCAGCCGATATATTTCCTTCAGCTGTTCCAGAGACATCCTTTCCGACATCAGATTCGTGACCAGTGTTTCCACCGTTCCGTCTCCGACCTCGAATCTTACCATCCTCAGATGCATCGGCTTTCCCAGAAGCTTCATCCGGAATCCGATGTCATTCCTGTATTCGTTGGTATTGGCCCTGTCGAAGACCCTGTCGTATTCGATGTCGCCGGTCTTCTCTCCGAGAAGATCCTGTCCGTCTTTGTAGAAGCCTGACGGCAGACGGATGACGAAGAACTCCCCGCCTTCCATGATCTCGGAAATCAGCCTGGAACTGGCGTAACCTCTGTCGAACACGTATATTTTGGGACTTCTGTCCATGTTTCTTATGGCCCGTACATTGCAGAGGGCCATCGCTTTTTCGTTTCCGCGGCTGTTTATCTGGAAATCCAGGACCAGCCCGTTCTCTATGTCATACGCCTCCTGGACCTCAAGCATGTAAACGGTGCTGTCTTTGTTCTTTCCGTGGTACAGACATTCCCTGTGGTCGATCGTCCGCGGCAGTCTGAGTTTGGAACCGTCGATGGCTATGAGCCTGTATCCTCCGAATCCGCTCATCATCAGGCGGTTCCTTTTCTCGAATGACTGAATGGTGCTCTTCAAAAGCGATGACAGGAAACGGAGACTTACCTTCTGTCTTGCCCTGAACATGGCAACGTCGCTCACCTTCGGCATGCCTGTCCGTGCGGACAGGTCGAGGATCTCGGATTCCATGGACTGACGTTCGCTCGTGAGAATCTGGAGGACCGTATTGACCGGTCCTATCTTTCCCTTTCTTGTGAAGTCACGGCTGTTCTCCCTTATCTCATCGAGGCTCGAATGCGATATGGCATTGAACAGCACGGAGACCGCCTGTCCCTTGATTCCCATGTCGCTCATTTCTTTTTCTCCACGAGATCGGGCCTTTTCCCCTTCGGAAGGAAGGCCGCCTTCAGATATGGGATGCTGTCATCGTCCAGGAGTCCGAGATAGGCGATGATCTTCTGCTTCACGCTCTTCCCGTCACGTCTGCTTGCCACTACATAGACATAGCTCTTGTTGTTGTCTGATTTTTTCGAAGTGATATACATATCGATTCTCCTTTCCAATATGATTTACCACTACAATTATACCATAAATAATGACAAAATTCACGATAAAATATTACCAATTACCACTACACGAATTACTAGCACAAAAAAACGGCAGCCCATTTCTGAGCTGTCGCGATATGGGTCCTCCGTAGTCAATGCCTTAAGTTAATGACATTGGAAGTGAGGGCCAGCACTTTTTTTGGAATCGGAGAAATGGGTTAGGCTTGGAGTTGCCTTTCCAGCATAATTGAAACATGTAGTCGGGTTGCTTTCATTGATCTTAGAGAGGCGGAA
>JBNMLQ010000005.1:0-40503 GCA_050874925.1 Candidatus Enterosoma sp.
CAGATCATCGCTCAGGGTGTCTAGGATGTGCCGTCATTTTGTCTTGCTGAAGGATGATTACAACCGGTTTTCCTTTCTTCCCGGATTTGAGCCAAACATCTTCTTTGATATGGATGTCAGAGTGGGAATGGATTGTTACGGACTTGTATTGAAAGATGGTGTCCTTTCCTTGGAAAGGAAGAAGTTCGGAATGTCGCTTCCTTCCGGATTTGTCTGTAATGCAAGAAGCGAAAATGTCACTTTGAAGAAGACGGTGTTTGCTGATTTCTTCAAGACCGACAGGATTGTCGTTCCTTGCAGCGGATTCTTCGAAGAAGACAGGCATGGGAAGGAACATTACTTTCTTCCTGAAGATGAGCTTCTGTATATGTGCGGTCTTTATCAGGAAGGAAACCTTGTCCTTCTTACCAGACCTGCGGATGAGACCGTCTCTTTCTTCCATAAGAGAATGCCTCTTCTCATCCATAGGAAGGATATTCCCCTGTATCTCGATCTTCGTAACGGAACATTCCTCTTCGATATTCTTGAAAAACCGGTCGTCAAAAACCCGGAGACTTCGGATCAGCTTTCACTGTTCTGAGGCCTTCGGGTCTTTTTCACTCGATGGTGATATCGTCCTGGTTGTTGCTTCTATCCGATATCCTGGATGGCTTGTAGTAATCGCTCTGTTCCCATGTGGATTCGATGTTGTTCGGCTTTACGGTCGTGATGATGACTTTGTCTGTCGAGAAAAGATAATAGGTTTCTTCTGTCATGAAGTAGAAGGAACGGGTATCTTTCTTGCTTATCGGTTTGATTTGGTGCACGGAGAGGAACTGAGATCTGAAATAATCGATTTTATCGGTCTCATTCATGCTGAGCGTGACTCCAAAGATTTTGAATCCGGGATTGGTGATGGTGTATTGAACGATTCGCTCCTTGGACATATAGGTCGGATATGGAGCGACCCTATATTCAATCATATCCTCTGCGTTTGTATATGTGACGGAGATATCGTCTTTTTCCTTGAAGGTGCAGTCTTTGAAGTCCTCTTTGCTGACGATTTGTCTTAAACGAAGAGGTATTTCATCAGAGTCGATGCCTATGTTGCTGTTCTCTTCTTTGTCGGAGATGGATGATGGCGAAGATATTCTGTCTGTTTCCATCAAGGAAGAACCTATGCCAGAGTTTGAACACCCGGTAAGAAGAATGGGTAAAAGAAGCAATCGTGTTTTCTTTTTCATGTTTCAGTCCTCCGATGGTACTTCCATTTCGATGCATATGGCATCTTCAAAGAAGAAAAACGTGATGGCATCCAAGTAGGAGGCACATACCTTCAGATTGGAATCCATGACGGTTTCTCTCACGCGGAAACTAGGTTGCATCATGAGATTCTTTTTGATTTCTTCCTTGGAAGAGGATAACGTCAATCCGTAAAGAGTGACGGTCGGATCCGTAATACGGATGGAATGAACCAAGATGTCTCCCTCATTGTCCATGATGATATATCTTGTATATTGCATGCCATGGACATGCTTTTGGTTTTGCTCGTCACAGACTTCATAGAAATTCGCAGGATAGTTTTTGGCAGGTTCGATATATTCTTTATAGTTGTATTCGTATCCGTCAAAAGAGAGGTTGTCCAATCGTTGAGTAATCCAGAAGTCTCTGTTCCAATCGGAAGGACGCTTCAGTTCAGCTTTGTATTTTTCTGGTCTGGAAGTCGAATATGGATTGAAGATTTCTCCTGCTTTATGTACATTGCTTGCCAGAAAAAGGGAAATCAGGCTTGTAACACATATCATGGGTTTGATATTCATGATGACTCCTTTCTTGAGATTCCTTAAAGTGATTTAAGGAATGTTTGTCCTCTTTTGACTTTATTATAATCGAAAAAGAAGCCCGTTGAGACTTTTTTAAAGAAAAGCGCCACAGTTGATGTGGCGTAAGTGACTTATTTCCCTTGCATCTTCAGTTCATATAGACCGATGGCAATGGAGGTTGTAAGGTTCAATGAATCGACTTCATCGGATTGTTCGATGCGGACGTTGTTTTTGTTGTGGATGGTGCTGGGAAGACCGGTTGCTTCATTTCCAAAGACGAGGGAACATGGATTTGAAAAACGTATCTCATGGAGAGGAGTGGAAGTGTCTAAGACAAAGGGATAATATTCTCTTGGATATTTATTGATGTAGTCATCGAAGGAAGAAAACTCTTCGATGCGAATCTTGAACAAGGCACCCATGCTGGCCCGGACTGCCTTAGGGTTGAATCTGTCTGCACAAGGTTTGATCAGGGCAAGGTCATGATAGCCGAAGGCAAGAAGGGTCCTCATCGCATTGCCTAGGTTTCCCATGTCGCTTGGATTGACCATGACAAGGTGGTTTTCATTTGCGTTCAGCTTTGTCTCAAATTTCTCAAAGACACCCAAAACATGGGCATTTTCCTTGCTTGCAATCTTATTGAAGACTTTGTCGGATTGGATGATTTGATCCTTTCTTAAAAGTTTGGTCAGTTTTTCATATCCGGGAGTGTCGATGCTGTCGGAATGGACATAGACGGCCTTTACCTGTTCTTTCTTGTTTTTGATGAGTTCGAAGGTAGGAAAGAAACCTTCGGTGTAGGAATAATCCAGATCTTTGTTGTATTTTTGAATCATGGCATAATGATACTTCTTTTTTTCGATAAATGAAATATGGTGGTGAAAATATGTTTGGATTCTACTTCACGGAAAACTATAATATTGGAGGCTGGCCCCGTAGCTCAGCTGGATAGAGTACCTGACTTCGAATCAGAGGGTCAAGAGTTCGAATCTCTTCGGGGTCACCATTTTTTTGTGCTTGTTTATCATGCCTCAGTCCTGATTGATGAAAATGTCGCTTTCCAGACGACCTTTTAATCGCTTCTTTCCTTTATTCTATCATTGTAAAAAAGGAGGAAGCAAATATGAGAACAATCACCATAAGAGGATTTGGAAAAGTACAAAGACGTCCGGATACGATATCGATTCGGATGGAAGTCGGTGACTTGGATATGGAATATGAAAAGGCGATGGAAGGCTTGGTCAGTAAGGTTTCATCTATCACGGCTTTTTTAACTGAAGCCGGTATTGCCAAGGATGATATCAAGACGTCTTCCTTTGACTGCAACGCAGAGTATGGGTATGAGAACCAGAAAAGGATCTTCCACGGATATCATGTCAATCAATCGCTTACGCTGAATTTCGACTTGGATATGAAGGCTCTTTCCAAAGTGATGGATGCCATCAGGAAGAGTGATGCACATCCGGAAATCAATCTTTCCTTTGTCTTGAAAGACAAGGAGTCCGTCTCTGAGGAAGTACTTGCATCAGCCTGCAAGGATGCAAGAAGAAAAGCGGAGGTTATTCTTAAGGCAACCGGAGAAAGTCTTGGCGGGTTGGAAAGTGTCGATTATAGTTTTAATCCTAACAAGATCTGTTCTGATACGAGAATCCGATGCATGTCGATCAATGAACAGGCAAGTCCTGAGATGGATATCACTCCAGAAGACATCGATATCCATGATACGGCTCTCTTTGTATGGAGAATCGCTTAAGGTTGCAATCAAATTGGAAGAAATAGGGAATGATGGATCATTCGGAAAACAATATTTCCGAATACATGTCATATAACTTTCTTGTATCGGTCATCAAGTCAAAGCCAAGCCCGTCATGGTAGGCCTTGACGACTAGCTTCACGGCTTCTTCAAGATAAAGGGATTCTATCTTCAGATAGGTCTCATAGCTCAGTTCACAGAGGCATTGGAAGTCAGGGTTGTCTTTTTGGATGAGGGAAGATACGAATTCGGCGATGGCAAGCTTCAAAATGGGAGTGTCTTTGTTTCTCTCCAGCAGTTCACGATAGTTCATACACCTATTTTAGATCGCTTGCAAAAGAAGAAGCAATAGCATATAATTCTTGATAGATAACAAGCGTTATCTTTGGAGGAACATGCCTGCCACAAAGAACATTACGAAGGATAGAATCCTGGAAGCAGGATATCAGATCCTGATGAAGGACGGAGAAAAGAAACTCAATGCAAGAAGCCTGGCTAAGGAACTTCGCTGTTCCACGCAGCCTATCTATGATTCCTTTTCGGATATGGATGAGTTCAATGACGAACTTCTTCTTTATGTCAGAAGAAAATATTATTCCTATATCGAGAAGAAAAAGAGACAGGACAAGAACCTGTATATGGAATATACAAAGTCTTATTTGAAATTCTGCTTTGAATATCCTTCTTTATATGACTATATCTTTGTCAGCCACCCATACAAGGATAATCAGGAAGACAAATCCTTCAACGAGAATATCGTTTCACAGATTGCCTTGCGCGGTCATCTCAGCAACGAGGCTGCCAAAGCCTTCTTTATCCAGACGTGGATTTTTGCAACAGGTATCGCTTTTCAGCTGCGTAGCCGTTTTGCCAGTCCCTCTTTGGAGGAGGCATACCAACTTTTGGAAGAGAACTTTGAAGCATTGAGGAATTTCTATCATGGAAAATGATGTCATCGAAATCGAACATGTCGTAAAGAAGTATAAGGATGCCTATGCCTTGAAGGATGTCAGCCTTTCCATCGGAGAGAATATGCTGTTTGGTCTTCTTGGCGTCAACGGAGCAGGAAAGACGACATTGATCAAAATCCTCTCCGGATTGTGTCCAAAGGATAAGGGGAAGGTCCATATATGTGGTTATGACATCGATAAGGACATATCGAAAATCCATTCCCTCATCAACCTGTCTCCACAGGAGACGGCGCTATGCGTGAATCTTGACGTCATCGAGAACCTGAAGTTCTTCATGGATATCTATTCCAAAAGGGACGAAGAATATCTCAAAGAGCTCGTCGCGATGTTTTCATTGCAGGATGTCATCAACAAGAAGGTGAAACATCTTTCCGGTGGATATCAAAGAAGGCTGTCTCTTGCCATCGCCTTGGTATCTAGGCCGAGAGTCCTTTTCCTTGATGAACCGACTTTGGGTCTGGATGTCATTTCCAGAAGGCAGCTTTGGAAAATCCTTGAAAAGCTCAAACATGGGATGACGATCCTTCTCACCTCCCATTACTTAGAGGAAATGGAGGCGCTGTCGGACAAGGTTGCCATCCTTTCCAAAGGTAGAATCTTATCACAGGGGAGTGTACAAGAAATCAAAATGAAAGAAAAGGCATCGACATTGGAAGAAGCTTTTCTGTCATTGATCGAAGGAGAGGATAGATGAAACGAACATGGGTTTTCCTGAAAAGGAATCTGTTGGAGATGATAAGGGAAACTCTCATCTATATCTTTGCTTTGGCCTTTCCGGTTCTGATGATCCTTCTTTTCTTTCTCATCAATCATTTTACCGGTGGCAGCACAATGCAATTCGAAGCCAAGAACCTTCTTCCGGGAATGGTGATGTTTTCCTACCTTTTTGTCATGCTTCTTCTTTCCCTTCTGGTTAGCAAGGATAGGACGACTTCGTTTTTAAGAAGATTATATGTATCCCCGATGAAGAATGTCGAATTCCTCCTAGGGTACCTGATTCTTGGTATTCTGATTGGAATTCTGCAAAGCATCCTGCTACTTTTCTTTGGTTTCTTACTTTCTGTCTTTACCAAGGAAGCCTATTTTTCCTTTTTGCCTTCTTTGTTGCTTGTTTTAAGTCAGCTACCCATTCTTCTCTTTTCCCTGTCGATGGGAATCTTCATCGGGTCTTCCTTGAATGACAAGGCTGCTCCTGGAATCACTTCAGTCTTTATCACCTTAGGTGGTATGCTGGGCGGATGCTATATGCCGGTAGATATGATGGGTGACTTTGAGTTTTTTTGCAGGGTACTTCCTTTCTATCCAAGTGTGTATATAGGAAGAATTGTCGTAGGTGCATGCCATACTGAGGGAAATCTTTATACGTTCGATTCGGTGGCGAAATATGGCCTTTTGACCATCCTTCTCTATCTTTGCCTGAGCTTCTTTCTTGCCTGCTTTTTCTTTTCAAGGCAAAGAAAAAGAAACTGATGTTTTTTCATGGAAGATAGATTGCTTGAGAAAGCGTTTTTTGTTGGTACGAAAATTTTTTGATACCAAGTCTGGGGAAGGTAAGAAATTGTTGTTTTTCCAAGAGATAAAGGTATCTTTAAAATCGGCACCTTTAAGAATCAAATAACTTTAAGCTTCTTAAAAGAATTACGGACTCTTCTTGTGATTCGGAATGCCTTATAAGATTGGCATGGATGTTACTTAGGAATTCAAAAGAAGCATAAGGATATGAGAATCGCCATCATCAGCAACGTTGAGGACAAAATTTTTGATTTCTTAAAACAACTTCTTTCATTTATTTTGGGCTTTGAGCATTAGTGTTGGCAAACCCCGATTTGATGGATTAGAATAGAAGCATCATATTGGAGGAAAATAAAATATGACTGAAGCTGATTTCAAAAGACTGAAGGGCAGCAAGACGGAAGAGAATCTCAAGGCTGCCTTTGCCGGCGAGAGCCAGGCTCATACCAAGTATGAGTATTATGCATCTGTCGCCAAGAAGGAAGGAAGACAGGATTTCTATGAACTTTTCATGGAGACCAGCAGAAACGAAAATGAACATGCCGAACTTTGGTTCAAGTATCTGCATGGCGGTGTGATTCCGACCACTGAGGTCAATCTCAAGGATGCCGCAAGCGGTGAAAACTATGAGCATACCAGCATGTATCCTGAGATGGCCAAGACTGCCAGGGAAGAAGGCTTTGCTGAAATCGCAGCCAAGATGGAGCTTGTCGGTGCCATCGAAGCAAGACATGAAGCAAGGTATAAATCTCTTCTTGCCCAGCTTGGCGGAGAGAAGGCCGTCATCAAGGAAGGTGTCCTCGTCGTTTGGAAGTGCCAGGTCTGCGGACATATCCATATCGGAAAGAATCCTCTTCCTGTCTGCCCTGTCTGCGGACATAAGAATTCTTTCCTTCCTGAAGCAGTCACCTATGACTGGGAAGCCAAGTAAACTTTTTTAAACATTCATAAAAAACGGAGCCTGCGATAAAGCAGACCCCGTTTTTTTTACAAAATATTTTTTGAAGAAGAGAGGTGGTATCAGTCGACGATCTCTACTTTGCTTTCTTCTTTCTGAAAAAGGATTCCGATGACACCAAGAAGAATCAAGGTGAGGAGAACGGCTGCATCGACGATGATGAGAAGGATGACCCAGGTTTCCAGACCATATCCGATGACCTTGGTGTTGATGGAGTTGGAGTTGGCGACGGTATATAGGATGTTGTGTGCGGCATTCCGCAGGATATTGACGTCCTTGATATCGTTAGAAGAGGCATCCGTCCACATGTAGGAGGTGAGAGAGGCAAGAATCAGATCGTTTCCGGCATAGACCATCTGACGGGAATTCATGATGGTGTTGTCTGTCTTGTAGTCACAGATGACGAGACCATGGAATCCCCATTCCTCACGCAGAACCTTCGTCATCAGACGATAGTCGCCACCGGTCCATCTTGTTCCGACACGGTTGAAGGAGGACATGATGCCGTTTGTTCCAGAATAGGATGTCACCTTGTCCTTGAGGGCTGTTGCAGAATGACTGACATCGTCAAGCCCCTTGACAGCAATCTCAAAAGGCTTGAGATAGATTTCGCGGAAGGCCTGTTCCGTAGTGAAGGTCGCGATGCCGCTTCTGTTGGTTTCCTGGTCGTTCAGGGCAAAGTGCTTCAAGTCGGTGTAGACACCTTTTTGCTTGGCGCCGTTGATGACGCATACGGCCATTTTTCCAGAGAGGATCGGATCTTCTGAATAATACTCATAGTTTCTTCCGCTGAAGGGAGAACGATGGATGTTGACGGCGGGAGCATACCATCCGGTATACGGAAGATTGTTTCCGCCGACATCACCCCAGAGACCGGTTTCTCCGACGATTTTACCCATCTGATAGGCGAGATCTTTGTTCCATGAGGAAGCGATGACGATCTCACAGTAGAAACTCGGGTTTCCCTTATAGTGGCTGCTTAAGCCTGGCATGAAGTTGACAAATCCGACGGGACCATCGGAGTCGTTGGTGAGGTTCTTTTCGATGGAGAGGATGGCCGATGTCTGGAAGGCACCGTTGTTGACAAGGTCGATCATGTCCTGATAGGTCAGTTCGTCAAGAAGGTCGTTCCATTTCGGATCGTCATAGTCAAGTCCGAACAGGTCTCTGAGGACGACATTCTTTTGTGCACCCATCGTGGGGAGGTCTGTATAGCTATCCAGGATGGAATTGTTGGTCTTCCTATCAGCCAAGGCATCGATTTCGCCGTCCTGGTATTCTCTTTCGTCGACGTCCGGTGCGGAAGGGAATGTTCCTTCGAAGTCGGTCCTGGACATGCCTTTTCTTGTCTTGACCCCGTCTTTTGTCTCGACGTTGACGTCGGAAAGACGGTATTGGATATCGTCAAAGTCTCCGGTTGAGAAGAGGTTCTCGACTTTATTCCTACTGACTAGGTCATTCTCAAAGCGAATCATGCCGTCATGAATTGAGGCTGATATCTTTCCGTCATGACAGTCGACGATGGTCTTTGCCATCGAAAGACCGATGCCAAAGCCGGAGTTCTTTTCCATGGGTGGTCTCCTGTTATGGTATTGCCTGTTTAGTGTTGCTCAAGGGGTGTTTTAAGTTTGGTCAAACAAGTTAGAATGTTCTAACAACAAGGCATTTAATCATTTCCCGATGAAAAAAGGTAATTCTTTTTAAAAAAGGCGACACCGAGATGTCGCCAAAGGAACTTCAGTTTTGGTTTTCGAAGACTTCTTTTTCTATCAAAGGATAGCGATAGAGATTTTTGGAATCGAGATCAGCTCTGTCCATATGGATGGCGTGGATATGTCTGTTGTCATAGGTTCGGTAGTAATAGATTTTCTGATCGGCGTTCATGCATGATGAATATAGAGTGATTTCATAGGAATCTTCTCCTAGTTTGCAACAGCCTTTTTGCTGTTCGACGCTTTCAAGGATGTGGAAGAATTGGGAGACGGAAGAGACTTCATCTTTTTCACACACGGAATTGTTGCGGACAAAGGCGACTTTGACGAATCTTGACATGGAGGAAAGGTCCCCTGGCAACCCGATGGCACCCATGCCTCTGGAATAAGCTTCAAGCGGAACATTCTTTAGGAAGCTGTTGCCTTTGTCTTCGTTGGAAAGATGTCGATAGTTTCTCAGATTGAACAGCATCTTATCAAAAGGCGGATTGTTGGTGAGCACACCGACTGGATTATGGTAGATATGCATTCCGTCTTTTCCCTGTTCGATGACAATGCAGTCGTTTTTGTCAGCGAGGAGGTAATGAAGCTGGCTTGGAGGGAAGCGGCTGTCAAAGGGGGTGTTTGTGATGACAAGTTCCTTTGAGGAAGAAAGGAACTCGTCTACGGAGGCGAAGTTCCTCAGGACATAGCAAATAAACTCGTATTGGGCAACGTTTTCCTTTCCTTTCTGGCAATCCGGGTAATAGGCGTTTCCGACAAAATTGAGACCGGCTAGACAAAGTCCATGTTCGTTCATGGCATCGTAAAACAACGGATAGTCGTTTTCAACATGAGCCATGCCGATGATGGCATAGTTTTCCCTTGCTGGAAGATATCTGAATTTCATCGGATACCCTCTTGGAACGATGACGACTTCTTCGCCATAGGACCGTTCGTAATCCAGGTTTCTTCCGAAATAGAAGTCTTTACTCTGAAATGTTGCTGCAGTACACATGTCTTTCTCCTTTATTTTCCTTTATTTTACCATAATGTAAAGGAAAAATCAGTTTTCAGTTTTTTACTTTCCTTAAAATTGTAAGCTCTTTTTGAAAACAAAAAAATAGCGATGAAATCCGTCATTTTTTAAAATTTATGAAAATATTTTCATAAATGGTTTGATTACGAAAACCCTTCCATATATAATGGTATCAATCAGGAAAAGCCAAGCTATGCTTGGGAGGAGAATTGATTATGGAAGATAACAAAAAAATGTACAAAGACCGTGTCACCATCTACGAGGTTGCAAAGGTTGCCGGTGTTTCCCTTGCCACGGTAAGCCGTGTCATCAACAATCATCCGAATGTCACGGAAAAGACCAGAAAAGCTGTCAATGATGCTATTCAGCGTCTTGGATACAAACCGAGTGCCCTTGCCCAGGGATTGGCCAATTCCAAGTCTACGAATATCGGTATCATGATTCCGTCTACAGGCTATTCCTACGTTTCCAACATGCTTGATGGAATGATCGATATTGCCAAAATCTATGGTTATATCACTTCTATTTTCGTGACCAAGAGAACCAAGGAAGATGCTGCCCAGATGATTGAATCCTTGATTAAAAGCCATGTTGACGGAGCTGTCATCTATGATGATGAACTTGGCACGGATGAAATCCGTTCTATTCAGAATTATCATATCCCGCTTATCGTTGTCGGCCATGACATGGAGGGTGAAGCTCTTGGAAGCATCATCATCGAATATAAGGATCCGGTCATGGATGTCGTCAAGGAACACCTTATGCAGGGTAATGATGATGTCTATCTTCTTGACATTGTCAATCAGGGCAAGATGCTCGATGAGATCAGAGATGGACTTAAGGAGTATGCCGACAATAACGGAAAACATATCCATACCGTCCAATTCAATGATTCCTATGGCATTGTCTATGCTGGTATGAAGGAATTCTTCAAGACACACAAGAGTGGATATTTTGTTGCCCCGAGAGATTCCTTGGCTGCTGCTGTTGTCAATGCTGCCCAGGAGTCCGGCCTTAGGATTCCGGAAGATGTCCAGGTTCTTGCAGAAATCGGTTCCAAGTATTCCTATATTGTCCGTCCACAGGTTTCAAGTTTCTCTATTGATATGTTCAAGGTTGGCTCCATCGCTGTCAGAATGCTCACCAAGCTTCTCAATGAACCGGAAGTTGTCAAGCAGAAGACATTTAAGATCCGCGCGACATTCAATAAGAGAGAAACCACGAAGTAAATTGGAAAGTAAGGTTTTCCGAGCATGCGCGCTTATTTATTGATCGGTGCTGTAGGAATCACTTCTATCGTAGTTGCCTGTGTTCTTTGTGCCGCTCTTGCTGTATTTCTTGGAATTTTCTTCTATAAAAGGAGATTCAAGTCTGCCTCTATCAATCTGAGGAAGACCTATGATACGTATCATCTTCAGTTGACCACGGATTGTAAGAACATGGTCAATCGTTTGAAAGTCCTTGGCGAATACAGTGATTATTTTGCTGCGAGTTACCAGGAACGTCAAAAACAGTATGATGAGATTCTGAATAGAAGAGACAAGGATGTTGAAACTTGTCTTTCTTCCTTGGATACTTTTGTCAAGGAAAAGAATTATAAAGAGTATAAGGCTCTGGAAGGGGAGTGCAACCAATCCGTTCGTGATTTTGAAGTCTCCGTTTGCAATTTCAATGGTGAGTTGACTTCTATTCTGCAGGAAGATACGGATGTTCATTCTTCGGCTGTTGTCGTCAAAGGAAAATATAGGAACATCTCTTCTTTCTATCAGGATCACGAGACGGAGCTCAAACCTCTGGATAAATCCTTTGAAAGAATATTCCATAGTGCTGAAAAGGGTTTTGATGAATTCGATGTTCAGGCGGACCATGCCAATTTTGCTGATGCAAAAAAAGTCCTGGAACGTTTGGACAAACTGTTTGATGCCGTTTTGTCTGTTCTTGACAAGCTTCCTCTTCTTGAAGTGTCCGTGGATACCGTTCTTCCTGATAAGCTGAACAAGCTGCAGGAAAGTTATCAGCAGATGTTGGATGAAGGCTTCATCGTCTATGAGATGCATGTCGAAGAAAAAATTGCCGATATGAGAGAACGGGTCAAGAAGATGCAGGAACAGCTGATGTATCTCGATATCCGTGGAATACAAGAAGAAATCCAAGCCATTCAAACTGAAATCACGGATGTTCTTGCCGGATTTGATGAGGAAAGAAGAGCGAAGGAGACTTATTTTTCAAAGCAAAACTCCTTATCTGATTCTTCGTTCAGCGTTGAAAAGAGATATGCTAGGATGATGAACCAGCTTTCTGCCTATCAAAGAGCCTTTGTTCTTGATAACAAATATGTCAGTCAGATGCAGGCACTTAAAGCGGATATTGAGTCCATCGGTATTTTGAAGAGAGAATTGGATTCCTATCTTGATACTTCAGCCAGACAGCCTTATCTTGTCATTACGAGAAAGATGACTGACATGGATAACGAGATGAATAAGGCAATTCGCGTCATGGATGATTATGATGCGTATCTTGCTTCCCTGAAAAACGATTCAAACGAAGTGTTCATGGGATTGCGGGAATGCTATGTCAATTTGAAGAAGGCCAGAAACATAGTCAAGGAAATCGATGTTCCTTCTTACACCAAATCCATCAAAGACGTTTTTACGGAAGACTTCCAAAAAATCGAAGATATTTCGAAAATTGTTTTGAATCAGCCGATCGATGTTCCAAAAGCGGTATCCCTTTTCAAGCCCTTCAAGGAATCTGTTGAAGGCTTTATATCTTCGATTGTCAATACCAAAGCTGAGTCAGACAAGGCCGAGACCAGTATTGTCTATGCGAATTTCTATAGAGTTGACTATTCAGATTCAAGAGCTCTGCTTGATCAGGCTGAAAAGGCGTTTTCCGAAGGTGATTTTCAGAGGGCATCCGGTATCGCCTTGGATGTTGTCAAGAGATTTTCTCCTACAGCTTAATGCGTTCAGGCAACCGAATGGTTGCCTTTTCTAGAGAATTAAAGTTAAATCGCCTATTTGTTTGTTATATAATGATTTATCTTCAGTGAGGTTTTTTTCATGGTTTATTTTGATTGTGCTGCAACTGTCAAACCTTATGACGAGGCGCTAAAGGTTTTTGATAAAATCACGATGGAATATTATGGCAATCCTTCGAGTAATCATGGATTAGGTTTTCTTGCCAATGGCATCCTGGAGAAAGCAAGGTCACAAGTTGCCAAATATCTTAACGTTCATACGGATGAAGTTATCTTCACGTCAGGTGCCAGTGAGGGAAACAACCTCGCTATCAAGGGTGTTGCCTATCATAACAGAGGTTGGGCCAATAGGCTAATCACTACTAAGGCAGAACATCCCAGTGTCACCAATGTCTTTCAGGAATTGGAAAAAGAAGGATTTGAAGTCATATATCTTGACTATGATAAAGATGGCAATTTGGATTTGGAACAGCTGAGAGAGTCGTTGAATCAACATACTTCTCTTGTTTCTGTCATGGCTGTCAACAATGAAGTCGGGTATCGTTTCCCAATTCATGAAATTCATGAAATGTTGAAAGACAGCAAAGCTGTTTTCCATGTTGATGCCACGCAGTGTATAGGGAAGGAAGAATTGAATTCGGCTGATTATGACCTGATGACTTTTTCAGGCCATAAAATCGGTGGACTTCGCGGGAGTGGTGTCCTGATCAAGAAAAAGGGTGTAGAAGTCGACAGACAGATTCTTGGTGGAAGCCAGGAGATGGGATATCGTGCAGGGACCAGTGCCACTGCTTTGGATTGTGCTTTGGCAAGTGCTTTGCGTATGTCGCTTCAGACAAGAGACGCTAGGAAGGAAAAGGCTAGGAAACTGAACGATTATTTACGGAATGAATTGTCTGGCATTGATGAAGTTGAAATCTTGTCGCCGGAGGATGCCTCTCCCTTCATTCTTTCCTTTGCTCTGAGGGAACATAAGGGTAGCGTGATTGCTGAAGCTCTCAGCAATGATGGCGTATATGTGTCGACCAAATCGGCATGCTCGTCCAAAGAGGCTGGCTATTCTGATGTGATTCACAATGCAGGATTTGATGATGATATTGCCAGCAATGCCTTACGCCTTTCTTTTTCGGGAACGGAAGAAATCGCACAGGCGGAAGAGTTTATTCGGATTTTGAAAAAAGAACTGCATGATATCAAGGAGAGAAACTAAATGAATACGGATATGATTATTGTCTTTTTTGGAGAGCTTGGGACAAAAGGTAGAAATATCATGGATTTCATTCGCCTTCTTGGTAAGAACATTCAATATGCCTTGAAGGATTTCCCGTCTTTGACTTATGAAATCAAAAAAGATCATATCTATATTTTGTTAAACGGTGAAAGTTATGATGAGGTCAAAAAGAAACTGAAGAAGGTTTCGGGAATCGGCTCTTTTGCTTTGGCAAGAAGCGTCAGCAAAGATATGGATGAGATTTCCAAGGAAGCACTTGGTCTGTATTTGAAATCAGGTGTATCGACGTTTAAAATCGCGACAAAAAGAGCGGACAAGACTTTCCCCATCCATTCCGATGACATTTCAAGAAAAGTCGGCGCATATGTTCTGACTCATACGGATGGTGCAAAAGTCGATGTCCATCATCCGGATATTCTGATTGAAGTCTATGTCCGTGAGGAGGCAGCCTATGTTTATGGAATCAAGGAAAAAGGTCTTGGCGGATATCCGTTGGGAATTGCCGGAAAATCCTTGTGCCTTCTTTCTGGAGGAATAGATTCTCCTGTTGCTGCATATTTGATGATGAAAAGAGGTGTCAAGCTTGAATGCATCCATTTTGCTGCACCGCCATATACTTCTCAGGCTGTCATCGACAAAATCCATGACCTGTTGCATGTACTCAACGATTATCAGCCCGATATAAAGTTATACATTGTCCCGTTTACAGATTTGGAAAGAAAGATATATGAAGTTGCCGGGCCGAGCTATTGTGTGACAATCATGCGAAGAATGATGCTTCGAATTGCAGATAGCATAGCATTCAAGCATAACGATCTTGTTCTTTCCGGTGGAGAATCTATCGGCCAGGTTGCTTCCCAGACGCTTTATAGCATGCAGGTTATCGAAGAAGTAGGGCAGCATCCGTTTATCCGTCCGCTGGCCACCTATGATAAAACGGAAATCATCGACCTGTCCAAGGATATCGGAACGTATGATATTTCGATTCGGCCTTATGAAGATTGCTGTACGATTTTTACTTTGAAGGATCCTGTCACGCATCCGAATCTTGACAAAGTCCATGAAATAGAGGATTCATTTGATTGGAAAGCCATGGTCCATGACTGTGTCAAGAATACGAAGGCTGAACATATTTCCAAGATGGAAGAAGAGGAATTCTGAGTATCTCAAAGAACGAGAATTTTTAAAACCGACTTCTGCCATAAGTAGATATAGAATTGTCTTCTGTCGGCGGAAATGGTTCTTGGATTATCTTTTAGAAGATAGTGGATGTGTCCGTTTTTTAACCTATGTGTTGTGGAATCAGAAAAAAGGCTGTCCGTAAACCTTGGCAATGAACCAAAGTTACTGACAGCCCTTTTTTCTGATTCCACTTGGATACCCACGTCGATAGCGACTTCCTACTTCACCCACCCCTGTCTTGACTGATGATTTCCTATCAGCCCGTGAGAGATGTCCATAGGCTTGACATCGGGTCTGGCCGACCCTAGAGGGAATCAATCGATAAATCTTACGCCTCCTTTTTCCATGATATGGGTGCCTTCTTCCTTGATATTGATAGCCGCATTGAAATCCCTGTCCATTGACACACCACAGGGACATATGAATTTTCTTTCGGACAGCTTCAGTCTGTGCCTCCTTCCGCAACGACTGCAAATTTGAGTTGAAGGGAAATACTTGCCAACCCTTATAAGTTGTTTTCCTTTTTCAGCAAGCTTGTAATTCAGCATGGCCTGGAATTTCTGATAACTGTTGTCCATGGTCGATTTTCCAAGTCGGGAACCTTTGACACTGATTTCCTTTAAGCTGATATCTTCAATGCAGACGGCATCGCATGCCTTTGCCATCATGGTACTGAGTCTATGCAGATAATAATTTCTTTGATTGGATATTTTCTTGTAGATTTTTGCAACTGCCTGCTGCTGCTTTTGATAATTCTTGGAACCGATGACTTTGTGTGTCAGCTTCCTTTGGGCTTTGACAATCTTCTTTTCGTTTTTGCGGAAATATTTTTCGAAATCCTTAGGCATGCGACCATTGCTGCTCATATAAAGACCATCGGATTTATAATCGAGTCCTATGATTTTGCTTCTGGAGACAGGGATGGAAGCAATCGGTTTTTCATATTTGAATAAAATGGATGCATAATATTTTCCATCAGCTTCCACTGAAACAGTAGCCGAATTCAAATATGCTTTGTCTGGTAGCTGCTTATAGATTTTGGCTTTGACCAGTCCGATGTATGGTAAAAGAATGCCCTTATCCATGACTTTGATATTCTCTCTATAACTTTTGGTCGTATAGGATTTTCGAAAGCTTTTATAGGACTTGAATTTCGGATATCCTCGTCCTTCAATATTGAAATAATATCGGAAAGCATCGCAAAGATGGAACTTTTCACAATACAAGGCACTGCGGTCCACTTCCATAAGATACGGATGATCCGTGAAATATTTCTCTACCGACAATTGTGGTAGTTTTCCTCTCTTCTTATAGAATTCATTCGTCTCGGACAACATCAGATTATAAATCTTCCTGCAGCATCCAAATGTTTTCGCCAAAGCAACCTTTTGCTTTTGATTCGGATAGATTCGATACTTATAGGCACGATACAAGATGCTCATCCATGGTTTTCCTCCTTCACTCTTATATTGTGCGGGAGGTCGCTTTTTTGAACGATTTTTTTAAAATATTTTTAACTCGGGCGTCGCTAAATAAAAAACTGCCAGACTTATTTGTGTTGAAACAAACAGGTCTGGCAGAATGATTGCTTTTTTGATTACTTTGCAATAGCAGCTTTGGCAGTGTCGCAAAGGGACTTGAACTGTTCCGGATTGGTGCTGGCAAGCTCGGAAAGCATCTTGCGGTTAAGCTCGATGTTGCTAAGCTTGAGACCATACATGAACTGGGAATAGGAAATTCCATTAAGCTTGCAACCGGCGCTGATACGTCTGATCCAAAGCTTACGGAAATCCTGCTTTCTTTCCTTACGTCCGTTGAAGGAATGTGCATCAGCCTTCAGGACTGCTTCCTTGGCAGTTTTGTAAAGCTTGTGTCTGGAACCGAAATAGCCTTCAGCTCTCTTTAAAATACGCTTGCGATTGTCGTGGCGGACTGTGCCTCTTTTAACTCTCATTTTGGTAACCTCTCTTTTACTTGCTGACCAAAGCAGTCATCTTCTTGGTCTGGACAGAATTCAGATATCTGGCTTTTCTGTTGTGACGGATCATTTTGTGAGTCTTGTTGTGAGACAAGTGCCCAGTGTTTTGGTTCCATTTCTTGATCTTACCAGTTGCCGTAAACTTGAATCTCTTGACGGCGCCGCGCTTACTCTTCATCTTTGGCATAGTGATTGCCCTCCTATTTGTTTTTCTTCGGACTTAACACAACATAGTAGTCTCTACCCAACATTTCAGGCTCCTTGTCATGGGTGGAATAGTCTTTGACCATGTCCAGGAACTTGTTCAGGGTATCGGTAACAATGTCCATTCTGCTTCTCATACGTCCCTTGATAAATACGCTGACTTTAACCTTGTTCCCTTCTTCTAAGAAACGAATGGTGGCCTTTGCCTTTGTTTCAAGGTCGTGAGTGTCCGTGGTAGCAGTGAAACGAATCTCCTTGACGACAGTCTTCTTTTGGTTCTTTTTTGCTTCTTTTGCCTTCTTGTCTTTCTCGAATTTGTACTTGCCATAATCCAAGATACGGCAGACAGGTGGCTTGGCATTAGGCGAAACACAAAGAAGATCCATACCGGCTTCGATGGATTTTTGCTGAGCAACTTTCATCGGGACAACGCCGAATGCTTCTCCTTCAGGACCAATCAGAAGAACTTCTTTGAAGTGGATACGTTCGTTAACCAGATCGGAATTCTGATTTTTGTTCGGACGTGGACGATTGTTGTTTCCTTGATAAATGTTTATAAGCGAATCCCTCCTATGGAATGTCAACGAAAAACAGGTTTCCCGGGAGAAGAGAAACCTGTTTATAACCATTGAATAGCAAACAAGATAAAAATCTTGTTAACAATTACATAGGCATTTGACCTACCAGAACAAAATCCAGTCAGGTGTGAACGTGGTTCTCTTTCCTAGTCGCGAATTTTTCGCGTCTTTAAGTATATGCCAGCGTTGGTGAATAGTCAAGGAGAAAAAAAGATTTTTGTGGTTCCTAGGCGTTTTTGGGAATGGAATAATAGTACTTTTCACCTTCTGATTTTGCCTTTAAATCCATTTTTTCTTCTTTCCCTTTCGATAGACTGCAGGAATAAGCTTGAATCTTCTGATTGGAAATCACTTCATAATCCTGCCCATATGGCAAATAACATATGAAATTTTTGTCATAGTCCAATCCATACGTGATTTCATTATCAACTTGACATGTCTCCTGACTGAATTCGGCAAGCAATTCATTGTTTCTTGTGATGGATATGGAAATGTCTTGCTGACCATAAATCAAATAGTATTTTCCTTCCATATCATAGCTTATGGGAGAGGAAGTATAATTTCTGTCCCTGGCCATCAGATGGCTTAGACATAGTTCCGGATAATGACCACTTGCAATGGAAGAGACATTGCTTTTGTTGATCAAAGTCAAAAGCAATAAAATGTCACGCTTGAAGGAATCTATGAGAGCATTGAACAGATTGCCTAAGGAAGAACGCAGTTCGTTTTCATTCATGGGGCATCCGATTTTATCGAATGCACTTAACAGTATCGGCATGAAATCTTTGGCGAAGCTCCCTGATTGGTGCATCAAGTCGTCGATCAGAATCGTTGTCAGATCGTCAGAGATCACTTCCGTGATCATGGAAAAGCAAAATTCGAGAAACGAGCCTTTAGGCACGCCGGAGCCATAGACGAAAGACATGATGGATCTTAGACCGCTTTGAATTGTCGAGACATAATTGTCTTTGGTTTCGATGCTTTCCGTCATCAGATGAAGAAGTTCCCTCAAATATAGTCCTTGACGATAATTCATCACGGATTTCTTTTTGCTTTGATGATATTTGAAATCATCGATATAATAGGTGGAGCCTAAGGAATCATAATTGTCTACTTCAGCAAACTGGTTTTTGACAGCCTCGATGTTGCTTGAATAGTTTTCGTCAAATAATGCATCGGTCAGATACATGTCGATGCCATATCTTGTAAAACCGAATTCCTTCATGGCGACAAGAGGGACGACATCGTTGAAATTGACGATGTTGTAGATGTTGTCGTAATGAATGTCTTTTTGAAAACCGGACTCGATGACTCCGCGAGGTGGCTCGAAGCAATAGCTGTAAAGGTCTTCCTTCTTTAAGCTCACCTGAGATGGTAGAATGGGTTCTTTGTTTTCGATGCTGTCATCGAGCCTTCCACTGGACAGATTGCATGTAGCACCGGCTCTGGAATAGCCGCTGATCCATAGCTTGATTCGGCCATGGATCGACTGGCTGGTGATATATTCTTTCAACCCGTCAAGGAGAATTTCGCTGGCATCATAAAAACCCTGATGATACTTTTCGTTGTCGCCCAAAGTGAAGTTGCTTGCCCATTCCATTTCATAGTTTGCCCCACGGATGCCGATGGCAATCAGTGTGGAATCATCGATTTTTTTGTTGGCATACACTGCTCCGAGAGAATCGGTCTGTGGCTTTTTCTTGAAGTAAGCATTGCATGAGAAATCCTGAAAACCAGCACTTTTCAGGAAAGATTCGACGTTTCGATATCGTTTGGTATAGTCGGATCCTGATTTATTCCTGTTGGAGGCAAAGCTTGACATGGCAAAACATAATGAAGCCGTGGCGAGGGAGTCGTCATAGGTGGTGGAATCTTTTCTAAAATAATCGTCTGTATAGTAAATGCGCCCGTTGTAGTCGGATTCGTTTCCTTGGGCATATAAAAAGACTTTTCCTGAATCCACCTTTGTGCAAGAAGAGAGAACTACGGAAGATAGAACCAACAATAGGGCTTTTTTTGCTTTCATGGCAGTTATTATAAGTCAAAAAGCTGATTTTTGTATCATAGGAATGGCTTTTTTGGCTGAGTTTAAGTAAAATTTACACGATATGGAAAGTTACAATCTATTTTTGTATCATCAAAGACAGCAACAACAGCTTTCAAGGCGTGACTTTGCAAAGAAATGCCATGTCAGTTTGTTTCTTTATTTTTTGATGGAGAAAGGGTATATAAAACCAGGCAAAAAGCAGATATCCAATATCTCCTCCTATCTCGGAGTGGATTATGCGAAGTATCTGATAGGAGATTATTCCTACCCCATCGATTTGCCTTATTCAGAACACGGAATCGTCACAAAAATATATTCTTTTCTTTCAAAAACCGGCTTTCGGTTGATTTCTTTTTTTCTCTTCCTTGTCAGCTTTGTCATGATGTTCGTCAGCAATGCCAGACTCGATATCCCATCTTTGGAAAAGAGGACATATTATAGTGAGGCATTTCTTGATTTCTATGACGGCATCAGGGAGAAGGGAGACATCACGTATTCCCTGCTTTCCCAGACAAGAAAACCAGAGATATTCACTGAAGATGGTCAAAAGCTGGTTTCCATCAAAGGCTCCTATGACGAGATGACTGAGTCGGAACTCAGCTATGAGGTTACGTATCATTTTGATGACTGCCGTATCTTTTTTTCGATGATGGTATCGAGTGGCAAACCTGATTTTTCAGGCAGCTACTATGAATACGAAACGAAAAAGAAGGGTTCTTTCCTTGTAGAAGACGGCATCGTCAATGTTTTGACCATATATTTGGATCAATCCCCTGAATATGAGTGTACCGATGAGGAACTTATGGCCTTGAAGGAAAAACTGCAGCCTTTTGCAGATGTGCTGAAAGACGATTTCAGGGATGTGACTGAAAAATGGCTTGGCTTGGATTATTCCATAGAGTCGTTTTCATCTGACTATTCGGCTGGCCATAATACTTGCTCAAGGCATAGTTTCATGTGGGGACTTGGTTATTTTGGCAGCGTCATCTTTGCAGGTGTCTTTCTGTTTGTCTTCCTATATGCCTTGATTTATGGTAGAAAGAGGCAGGATGAAGCCTTTTATTATCTTGACTGCAAAAAGATTGAGAACTCCCTTGGCAGCGGAAGGCCTGCCAGGACGGATTTCAGGTTCTCGCCATTCATACCGGAAACCATCATTGAACTGATTGGTATTGCCCTGGTCTTTTTCGGTTCCCTGAGAACTCTTTATTATTTCTTCTCTTTTTTCCAGATCATCGAGATTTCAGGCAATGATTTTTCAAAGATACCGGCAGGCTTCTTCAACCTGTTCATGATAGGCATGTTCTTGCTTTACCTCATTGATTTTGACGTCTTTGCGGATGATAAACGTGTTCTTCGCAACATCGGCCTTTACATGATCGTCTTTTTCGTTTTGTATCTTTTTGAAAGCAAAATCATGACTTACCTGGCAGATTACGGAAACATCCTTTTGGACATATTGGTAAGCAAAAAGACGATTCCGAACAACTTCTTCTCCATTTCCATGTATTTTGCCATCATGGCTTTTCTGTTCTATACTCCGAAGAAACTTGAGAACAGCAAGCATTTGAAGTGGTATCGTCTTTGTTCTGTCCTGCCGGTGACTTTGATTGTTTCACGAACGCTCATCTTCAACTTGGCCAACACAACTTTGAATTGGAATCTCTCCATCCCTGTCCTTTATTTCTTCAGTTCCGAAAGAATTCAGTTCACCTTTCTTTGCATCGTCTATCTCTTCGGCTTTTATTTCATGAAGACCTATGTCGAGAAAAAATATGGAAAAGAGAAAGCGACCGTCATTCTCAATGGCAATCGCTTCTTATGGTGCAAAAATCTCTTTACGGCCTTGGCCATTGCCTTGGTCGGCATCATTGAAATCGGCTTTGCGAGAAATCAGATTGCAAGCAATCTGGGCATCGGCAAATATCCTGGTATTCTCTTTCTTTCTCCTCTTGTCCTTTTCTATCACCCACATAAAGGACAAAGGAACATCGTCATTGACTATATCACGTTGGGACTATATTTCTTTGCCTTTGCCGGTGCTTATATCCTGATCGGCATTTTTGCGATGATATTATTGTTCTCTGCCTTCTGATGGTTCACCGACGATTTCAATCTTGGTGACATTGTTGAGCTTTGGAGGAAAGACCAACGAAACGCTTCCATCGTAAGTGACTCGAAGCGTATCGCCTTCCTTGATATCCGAAAAAGAGACTTCCTCTCCGTTCTTGACGACTTTTCCATAGTCGTTGCTGTCAAAAGTATAGAAATAATCTTCCGTGTTCGTGTCAGTGACGTTGATACCCCAGAAGTTGTTGACGTTCTTATATGTTCCGGAAATGATGAATTCGCTGTTTTTTTCGATTTCCATTCCTTTCATCCTGGTATCATTGTCTTCTTGGTACTTAGAGAAGTTGGACACCAAAGAAATGGCAGCGAACAAAAAATTCTTTTTCATGGGTTCTTCTCCTTTCCAAACTTGACATTATTATATCGTTTCAGTTTCTTTTTTTATAGTTGCTGAAGAATTTTTTAACATATTTCGATACTTCGGCTTCGCCATATCGATTCTTCAGAACGCCGAAGGCGTTGTCGACCAGTCCTGAGGCACCTTTTGGAATCGGATAGGAGAAAACACTTTCCATGTGTTTCCATTCCTTTAAGAAGGCATCCCTTGCCAGGACGCTGGCGACGGCTACGGAAGGATAGTATGATTCACCTTTTGTCTTGAAGACAAGGGGATTTGAAATGATGTCATCTTTGACGTATTTACGATAGTTTTCTTCTTTCAGGAACTGATCGATATAGACAGGAATGGTGTTTTCAAGCTGATACTTTTTACAAAGCCCTGATTGGGCGAGATTGTGCGTCAAGGAGAGAACACGGTCGATATTGAAACCGCTCTCATGCAGTCTGGACAACTTCTCTGCACTGATCATGACGATGTAATTCGGAATCTTCTTTTTCAATAGGGGCGCGATTTCCTGGATGTAGTCATCGTTCATCTTCTTTGAATCGTCGATTCGCATGGATTTCAGATAGGGAATGTCTTTGCTCTGGATATAGCTTGCGCAGACGACAAGAGGACCGAAGAAGTCTCCTTTTCCGACTTCATCGGATCCTATCTGGGATTGTGTGTCTAACCAGGATGAGGAGATGTTTCTCTTTTTGGCATCGTCGATCGTCTTGACCTCGAAGTCATCGAAAAAATAGCGTACGAGCACTTTGACCTCTTCTTCCTCTTTTCCGGAAAAAGTGATGGAGACTTCCTCCTTCTTGTTGGTATAGGCATGGATGTGGATGCTTTTGTAGTCGCCTTCGAAGAAATCATATTCGTTTTTGGCAGCTTTGATGAGGGGAATGCGCAGGGCTGAGGAGATGGACAGGGCTTTGTCCTTGGATGTTTTGATGGTGATGTATGTCATTTGGTTATATTGTAATCCATTGAAGGGAGAAGGACAAAACAAATCACGAAAAGTAAACGGCATACGCTCTTTTGCTATGGTATAATCAAATGCCTGAAACCAGTCTTAGAAAGAAGAATAGATTATGGAAGAGAATTATTTGAATCATGAAGTCGAACAGGTCATCGAAATGCTGAAGGGATATTTTTCTCTTCAGGGTTTGAAAAATAATTTCAACAGGGAAAACTTCCTTGCCAAGGATGCGTTTGAAGTAGAAACTTCCCATCAGTATCTTGAAGAGTTCTCCCGGTTTTTGCATGACGGACATGAGATTGCCATCCCATCCTTATTGGATATGGAACCTATCTTTGCTGGATTGGAGAAGCAAAGCGTCCTCTCCGTGGCTGAACTTGGGAGTATCATGGACCTGCTTTCTTCCAGCGAATATATCTATGACATCCTTTATGACAAAAAAGAATATTATCATCTCAATGATGATGCCTTGGATCTGAATCCCTTGACCCAGCTGAAACGGGATTTGTCCTTCTGCATACAGGATGATATGACCATCGCCGACCATGCTACGCCAAAACTTGCCGAACTCAGGGGCGCCATACGTGATAGAAGAAAACAGCTTTCCAACATCATGAACACTTATAAGAACAGGTATAACATGTACCTGGAAAGCAATTCCATCGCCTTGAAGGGTGACCAGGAGGTCCTTGCCGTCAAGACAGCAAACAAAGGGTATGTCAAGGGTAGTGTCATCTCATATTCTTCGACGGGCGAGACGGTCTTTATGGTACCCTACGAAGTCCTTGAAATACGCAATAAGCTGACCTCCCTGGTCTCGGAGGAACAGACGGAAGTCATGAAGGTATTGGCTGACTTGTCATCTAAGGCCGGAAAACAGATAAAATACCTGAAACGGGATTATGAAATCATATCTGTCTTCGATCGATATCTAGGCTCTCTTCGCTTTGGCAATTCGTATAATGGCTGTATTGCGACTCAAAGTGAGGATGAACTTTCCTTGATTGGGCTCTTCCACCCTCTTTTGAAGGCAAAGAAGGTGGTATCCAATTCCATCACCCTCGGTGGAAAGGATGAACCGAAAGTCTTGCTGATCACCGGTCCCAATGCGGGCGGTAAATCCATCTTCATCAAGGCTACGGCCCTTGCCTGCATGATGGACAAACTGGGACTTCTTGTGCCCTGTCTTGATTCGGCCAAGGTTCCTTTTATGGATGATGTCTTCTTTCTCGGGGGCGACAATCAGTCTGTCATGGATAACCTTTCGACGTTCTCCAGCCATCTTCTGGGCATCAAGAACATCACGTTGAAGGCCAGCCCGAAATCGCTTGTCATCATTGATGAAGTCGGAGAAGGAACATCTCCGAAAGATGGCGAGGCAATCGGCGTAGGCTTATTGAAATTCTTTGAAAAGAAAGGATGCTTCACCATGATGACATCCCATTTTGACGGGTTGAAGATTTTTGCGGCCGGCGACCCTAAGTGTCTTACGGGTGCCATGGAATTCAATACGACAGGCCTCAAGCCTACCTATCGGCTTTTGCTTCATACGACGGGGAAAAGCTATGGTATTCTTCTTGCAAGGCAAATGGGACTTGACGAGAGCATCCTGGATGATGCCATCGCCTTTCAGAAAGAAAGAAGCGACAAGGACACCGATGCCTTGATGGAAAAACTTACGGAACAGGTCGCCCAGAACGAGAAAAAGGCCAGGGAACTTGAAAATGCCAAAAAAGACCTGGAGCGTCTGGCCGAAAAACGCCAGAAGGCTATCGACTCCCTCAATGACGAAAAAAATTCCATCAAGATGAAGGCTGAGAGCAAAATCAACAGGCTTGTCGAAGAACGCCTTGAGGAAATCAATCGCATCTGGAAGGAAAACGAGAACAAGAAAGGTGGCATGAGCTATAGCGAGGTCAGCCAAAAGAAGGGCGAACTGAAGAAGATTGCCGAAAACGGCCCGGTCAGTGCCCAGACGAGTTCGAAGAAGGAATCGCTGAAGGACATCAAACTCGGTGAAATCCTCGAGGATGAGGATCATCGCAAAGGCAGGGTCGTCGAGGTCAAGAAGAATGAAGTCCTGCTTGACATGGATGGTCTCCGCATCCGCCGGAAAATCGATGGCTTAAGCAGGGCCAGGCTCACGGCAAGTGATGTCAAGGCAAAGAAGGAACACACAGCCAACATCGATTCGGCCATCCTCAATGTCGGCCCCAGTCAGGGACTTGAACTCAACATCATCGGCCAGCATGTCGATGAAGCCATGAGAAACGTGGTCTCCTTCTTGGATTCCAGCAGAATCAGAAAGTTCAGCTATGTCCGCATCATTCATGGGACCGGTACTTTTGCCTTGAAAAATGCTGTTTGGAAGTACCTGCAAAATCATAAAGATTTTGTCAAGGATTATCGCCTTGGCGGTGAGGGAGAAGGTGGGCTTGGTGCGACCATCGTCCATCTGAAATGATATGTCCTATCTGGATTATCCTGTCCTGAAGCAGAAAATCAGCCTTCTTCCAGATGTCCCTGGGTCCTATCAGATGAAGGATGCCAACGGAACCATCATCTATGTCGGGAAAGCCAAATCGCTTCTTAAGCGGGTCAAGCAGTATTTCACCAGGCCTCAAGTCGGGAAAGTGTTTCGTATGGTTCAGGAAATCCGCGATTTCGACATCATCGAGACAAACAGCGAAAAGGAAGCCCTGCTTCTTGAAATCTCACTTATCCATAAATATTATCCGAAGTACAACATCATGCTGATGGATGACAGGATGTATCCGTATATCGCATTGAAGAAGAAGGGGGATCCTTATCTGAAGATCGCAAGAAGTGACAAGGAGAAAGGCTATTATTACTTCGGCCCTTTCCCCAACAGCTCCAACGCCTATAAGATGATTGACCTTCTCAACAAGATCTATCCTCTCAGGAAGTGTAAGAACATTCCTAGTAAACCATGCCTGTATTATCATCTAGGGCAGTGCCTTGCACCATGCATGAAGAAAGTTGAGGAGAAAGACTACCAGGAGATGGTAAATGACATCACCAGGTTCTTCAACGGGGATGTCGCAGGTCTCATTTCTTCCTTGAAGGAGAAGATGAAGGCGGCAAGCGAAAAACTGGAATTTGAGAAGGCTCAGGAATATAAGGACCTCATTTCTGCTGTCAATCAGACGACGTCCGGACAGAAAATCATCTTCCAGGACCATATCAGCAGGGATATCGCCGGATATTCTATCCGCGAAGGATATCTATGTGTCGTCTTTCTTTTATATAGAAAAGGTGTTTTACTTGGAAAAAACTGCTACGTCGAAGAATTGGAGGACGATATCAATGAAGAGTTGGAAGAAATCATCCTTCAGTTCTATGAGAAACATGATGACAAGCCAAAGGAACTGATCGTTCCGACGATGGAGGTGGCTGGTGTTTTGCAGGAGTCTTTAGGCATCAAGGTGCTATCTCCTTCCAGGGGCAAGAAGAAGGATATGCTTCTGATGGCCTTGGAGAATTCCAAGCAGATGCTCGACCAGCATTTCCAGACGGCAAGGCTTGAAGATGATGTGCTTCAGCTTTTGGAAGAACTCAAGAGTAAACTTGGTTTGAAGAAGACACCTCTTGACATCGAACTTTATGATAACTCCCATACCCAAGGCTATGAGCCTGTCGGAGCCATGGTCAAATACATCAATGGTGAGAAAGCTCCTCAGCAGTACCGCAAGTACAAAATCACTCAACCCAACCCTCAGGATGACCTTGCTTCCATGAGGGAAGTGCTCACCAGGAGATTTACCAGGCTCAAGGAAGAAAAGGCCAAAATGCCTGATCTCATCATCCTGGATGGCGGATATACCCAGTGTGAGGTCGGCCTTGAGGTCAAGGAGGCTGTCGGAGTCGATATTCCCCTTGCCGGTCTTCAGAAGAATGACAGACATGAGACGGATACTTTGATCAATGCCGACACCGGCGAAGAGATTCCTTTGGAGCGCAAATCACCTCTGTTCTTCCTTCTGATGCGCATGCAGGATGAAATTCATCGCTTTGCCATCACTTATCATAGAGGCAAGAGAGGAAAAGCTCTGTATAAGACCATCTATGATGACATTCCCGGCATCGGCGAAAAAAGAAAGAACAAGCTTCTTGAGCTTTATCCCAGCATGGAATCTTTGGAGGACATCACCTTGCAGGAACTCTCCCAGGTCGTCCCCGGTCTGGCCGCACAGGAGATTCTGAAGAAGAGAGATGATTATTTTAAGGAAAAGAAGGAAGCACAGCAACAGAAAAGGAGCCTAAACAGTCATGACAAACCAATTGAATAAGAAGAATTTCATACCGAGCATCTGCATGCTTGTCTTTTCTATCTCCCTTCTCCTTCTCATGCTGGCCGGACATAGCCAATATGCCCTTTTGAATGACATGACATTCCTTCAGAATCAGGGCAGCATCAACATCCTTGTCGTTCTTCCGGGGGTCATGACGATCTTTGTCATCATCTTCCTCAGCCTGAATGCCCTTCTTTCCTTGCTCAGTCTTTTTATGTCAAGCCTTTACAACTTCCATTTCATCAATAAGATCCTTCGCATTTCCAGCGTCCTCCTCCTTCTTCTTGAAAGTGTATATTTCTTTGTCGGACTTCAGGGAGTCATGGATGATGGAAGAAGGGTGATTGAAGCTGGCAACATCGTCACGTATGTCTTCTTTGTCCTATTTGAAGCTGCCTTTCTCTTCTGCTCCTATCGATATGTCGAGATCCCCTTTAAAAAAGTGCTCAGGGAATGTAAAGATATCCCTTCCATAGAACCTTCGATTGTGACAAAAAGTGGAGAAAAGCCCGTCGAGAGCAAGGAAGAACTGCAGAGGGCCATTCTATCCATGTTACAGAAGGGCAAGCTGACAGCCGAGGAGGCAGACAGGCTTCTTAAAGAACTTCATGATGACAACAAAAAACCTTGAAAACGTCTAAAGCTTCAACTATAATTGATAAGCCTATGAAACGTGGGCGTTCGGGACGTAGCGCAGCTTGGTAGCGCACTTCCTTGGGGTGGAAGGGGTCATGGGTTCAAATCCCATCGTTCCGACCATTTGGTTGGAAAACAGGACTGGCTTAAAAACCGGTCTTTTTTTGTTTCAAAAAAGATTCAGCGACATCCGTTCCACTGAATTCATAAAAGATTGACAATTATTGCAATTGGCTGAATCATAGACAATTCTTGGAATTGTTTTACGTGATGGATGGCAATCTCCATGAAGTGCTGAATCGGCACTTGCTCATCGATATCGTCTCAATTGCTGATTTTCAGGTAGGCTTCGAGATTTGTTCTGATTTTGCTTAGGGTTTCAACGAAAACCTTGGCTTCCTCGTCGGAGATGCCTTTTCTGGCCTCGCTTAAGGCAAGGTGACCGTCTTTGCGGATATCTTCGGCAAGGACCTTTCCTTCTTCCGTAAGCATGATTTTTTCTTTGTATCCATTGTTGAAGATGACGAGATTTTCATTTTTTAGCAGGTGACATGCCTTGGAAATGGCAGCCTTGTCTTCCTTGGAGAGCTTGACAATCTCGGCATTGGTCAATGGTCCTTTCAGACAAAGAAAGAAGAGAATCAACGTGTGAATCTGCTTGAGCCCCTTTTCCTTCAGGGCATTGTTCTTCACGAGGAAGACCAGTTTGGAAATCTGCCTGATTTCGACGAGAAAAGTCTCCAGTCGGATATCCTCGTCCATATCACTCTCCCTTCTTGAAGAAGGACACGGCGACAGCACCGTTTCCGACGTGTGTCCCGATGGTGGCTCCGATGGAGTAGACGGGCAGGTCCTTGCTTTCATAGAGCTCTTTGTTTGTTTCGAGGTATTTGTTTAGAAGACTCTTGTCGCATCCGCTGTAGGCAACTGCATACGGCAAGGAAAAATCGACCTTTGTTCCTTTGCTGAGAAGCTGTGTGAGAAGGTTATGTGCATTCTTATAACCTCTGGCCTTGCCGATGAGCTTGACTTCTCCTTCTTTGACGGCAACGACCGGCTTGATGGATAACATCGAACCGAAGAAGGCAGCAGCCTTGCTGATTCTTCCTCCGCGTTCGAGGTACTCCAAAGTATCTACTGCTGCCATGATGACAAGATCCTTTTTCTTTTGGTCAAGGTGCTCTTTGATTTCGTTCAGTTTCCTTCCTTCCTGGATGTCTTTCAAGGCCAGGCAGACCAGGTTTCTTTGGGCGATGCAGACGTTGTCGGAATCGACGACAGAGACTTTATCGGGAAAGGCTTGGGCTGCGATACATGCGGACTGATACGTCCCGGAGAGCTTCGCGCCCAGGGTTATGCAAAGGACTTCATTGCCTTTGCTGATTTCTTCTTGAAACGCATTCTCGAAAACGGCTGGATTGATCTGTGCCGTCTTTGGGAATTCTTTGTCAACGGTAAGTCTTTTATAAAAATCATCATGGCTGATGGTGACTCCATCCAAATAGTCTTTGCCGTCAAATATGATGGTGATGGGAAGGACGCGGATGTTCAGGTTCTTTGCTTCTTCCTGAGAGATGTCGCTTGCTGAATCGGTGATGATAGATATCATGGTTATTCTCCTATTTGTTGAATTATCAACAAGATTATAATATGATATGTTGAATTGTCAACAATTATGTGAACTTTTGTCCGGAGGATCCGGGACCCGGCTCTTTTGAATAGGGAATTTGTCGTATTTGTTGTTTCCTTTTTGATGGCAGAGTGAATGCAAAAGTGCTTCTATGGTAGATGAATGCGTATCGTGATATTGAATTGTCAAATAATCCTTCTTTGGAGCTTTACAAACCGAATGGTAAGAAACTAAAATATATTCAAGATGAACAGCAATGATTACGTTATCTATTCCATCGAAGACGATCCGGATATCGGAAACATCATCTGCTTAGCTTTGCGTGGGCAGGGTTTTACGGTAGAAAGCTTTGCTACCGGTGAGGATTTCCTCAGCCGGTTCGAGGAAAGAAAACCGGATATGGTCCTTCTTGATATGATGCTTCCGGGCATCCAGGGAAGAGATATCCTTCGGAAGATCCGTGAAGACCAGAACAATCAGGATGTCATCGTCATCATCGTTTCGGCAAAGTCTTTGGTTTCGGATAAGATCGATGCCCTCAATCTAGGTGGAGATGACTACATATCCAAACCTTTTGATATCAATGAGTTCATTTCCAGAATCAATGCCCATTATCGAAGGCATATCCAAAGCAAGGCAGACAGCGGTGATGTCTTGCATCTTGGCAACTATGCCATCGATTTTGCCAACCGTACTGTGAAGGTCAATGATAAGCTTGTCGAGTTGACCAAGAGTGAATATGAGGTCTGCGAGATTCTTTTTCGCAACCATGGAAAGACGGTATATAAACAAGAAATTTCCGATGCTCTTTATGGCGAGACTTCAGACGGCGAGAAACTCCGTAAGCAGTTCCGTGTCATCGACATGTATGTGAAGTCGCTGAGGCAGAAACTTCAGGATTACGACAAGGAATTCATCCGTACGGTGTTCGGATCCGGATACCTCATCCATGAATAAAAAGAAAGTACTGCTGAGAAACCTGTTGCTGTGCTTTCTTTTTTTGGTTGTCTATATCAGCATTTGTCTGACTTTTTTTCTTCTTGCCAAAGAGGGAGAACGGAAAAGCGTTTCCGGCATAGCCGACAACATCGCCGAAAGGCTTGAGGAGGGCACGACCATCGACGAGTTCTTCTCTGCTTTTCGCAATTCCAAGGAAGTCCACCTCTCTCTTTATCAAGATGGAAAGTCGGTTCCGGACAAGGATAACCTTGGAATATATGAAGAAAACCTGGATTATTCTGCGGAAGTTTCTCGTAAAGGCAGTTTTATCCAACGGGAAAAATGGCTGGACGGTGAGGCCTGCATCGTCTATGTGAGTCTGGATGACTCCTCCTTTTTGCGTGTGGCAAAGAGCGTCGGTACGATTTATGAGGTATCCAAGGGAATCCTTCTATATGGTTCCCTGTCTTTTCTTGTCGCTGCCATCGTCATCTATATTCTTCTGTATCTTGACTTCAAGAGATCTCTGAAGCCTCTGAAGCTTCAGGTATCCAAGCTTCAGGACATCACCCAGAAGAACAGGACCATCGAATATGAGGACGACCTCAATTATCTTACGGCCATCATCAGGGAGAGCAGGCATCAGCTCAGGAAGGAACTGGAAATCAATCGTATTTCTGATCAGAAGATGAACTTCATCATGGACTCTTTTTCCGAGGGCCTTGTCGTCATCGACTCCAATTACAAGGTCGTGTTGATCAACAAGAAGGCCTTGAGCATATTTGATCACGAAAAGGAAGACGTACAGAACAGATATCTTGAGAATCTATCGGCTCCTCATACGTTGGAAGTCAATTTTTCCATGGTCATCCATACCAACGCTTCCATCTCGTTTGTCGAAAAAATCCAGGGGCGAGTCTATCACTGCGACATCAACCCCATCGATTATTCCTGGACGAGGGGGACGACCAATGAAAAGAATGGTGCATCCCTGATTCTTATCGACATCACCGATGAATACAACTCCACCGAGATGAAGAAGGAGTTCTTTGCCAATGCCAGCCATGAACTCAAATCTCCTTTGACTTCGATTTTAGGATATCTGCAGCTGATCCAGAACGGTACCATCACGGATACGTCTTTTGCCATCGATAAATGCGTCTTTGACTGTAAGAGAATGACCAAGATCATCTCCGATATGCTCACCATTGCTGCCATCGAGAAGGAATCGCTCCGTCCGATCGAGGAAATCGATGTCTCCAAGACCATCGATACCATTCTTTCTTCCTTGCTTCCCCAGTGCAAGGAAAAGAATATTCAGGTCGAGAAGGACTATGAACCTTTGCTTATCAAGATGAATGTCGAGGACTTTGATAGGATTGCCAGGAACCTTCTTGACAATGCCGTCAAGTACAACAGGCAGAACGGAAAAATCAACGTCACCGTAAAGAAAGAAGAACGCCTTTTGGTGGTTGCGGACACCGGTATCGGTATCAGCAAGGAGAATCAGTCCCGTGTCTTTGAACGCTTTTTCCGTGTCGATAAGGCAAGAAGCAGGAAGAATGGTGACACCGGTCTCGGACTTGCCATCGTCAAGCATATTTGCAACTACTATGACTGTTCCATCACACTCGAATCGCAACTTGATGTAGGATCTACCTTCATCGTGCATTTTCCGAAGTAAGGGCTATCTATTTGCATAAGGGTATTTTTTTAAATAAGCGATAAATGACAAAAATTGTCATAGATTTCATGACAAAAAAGTACTTATGTATGAATTGTCAAAGAAATTGTAAATAAATGTTAATATTTTGTTGACTTGTAAGCGATACCAAATTAAACTTGTAGTAAGAGAATCGTAATGATCTCTGAGAATCCATAAGGAGGATTTCATAATTATGATGAAGAAGTTCAATTTGGCTGCCTTGGTCGCCGTCTCCATGCTGGGACTTGTCGGTTGCAATACTGGCACACCTGCTACCACTTCTACAACTCCTCAGGCTTCGGAGAAGGTCGCTGCTGCCGTAAAGGATGCTATGACTCTTGACCGTGATGCCTTGATGAAGAAGGCCGCCGAGGAGCTTGGAACGAACAAGCTCAAAATCCTTGCCGTCACTTCACGTGGTGGAAAACCAGCTGCCTTGAAGAAGTTCCATGACGAACTTGCCAAATATGGTACCGTCAATGACAAACCTGTCGAGTACAGTTCTACCGTCGACGGAAGAATCTATACGACCCTTGCCGGTGAAATCGAATCCGGAACCACCGGCGGTGTCCAAGGAGCCATTCTCCAGGATGGTTATCAGCTTCAGAAGAAGTTCATCGACACCGGCTACTTCACCAACTATATTCCGAAGGAATGGAAGGCTGAATCCACTACTCAGGATAGCGATAGCGACCCGTTCACCCTTCAGTTCAACTTCAAGACCTTCATGTACAACAACAAGGGACTTCCGGAGATGAAGATCGACAATATCTGGGATGTCACTGCCGAAAAGTACAAAGGCAAACTCTATACCATGGATCCTGCCAACGAAAACGTCAATATGGACTGGCTCATCCAGCTTACCGATGACAAGTGGAACAACGTCATCAAGGATGCTTACAACGATTCTACCAATGACAACAAGATGGATCTTACGAAATTTGAATCCTATGGTGAAAAGAAATATGCCTATGCATGGATTGCCGGTTTCTTGAATAACGCTTCCTTCTTCGGCGATGATGGAAAGGCCGTCGATGCCCTCGCCAAGACTCCGGGCAGTGTCGGATGGATTGTCTATTCCAAGATTCAGAACGTCAAGGAAACCGCTGAAACTACCAAGAAGAACATCGTCATCGCTGCCTTAGGAAATGAACACAGTGATGGAACCAACCCTGGCACCAGCAAGATCAAAGGCTTCGGTGGATTCATGTACAAACATTACATGTCCATCATGCCGAATGCTACTTATCCTTATGCTACCTGCGCCTTCTTCAATATCCTCTCTACGACAACTGAAGGATATTCTGCCTGGGCTACCGATGTCGGCGACTATCCGACCATGACCACCATCAACCAGGACAGAACCATGAACGGACATGGAACCCTTGCTACGGAAGCCGATAAGGATGGTATCTTGAAATTCACCCAGGACAAGACGAAAGAAAACGTCTTCCCTTGCCTCAACGATCCTTCCTCCCTCTGGTGGAATGACTCTACCAAGGGCAATGCCGTCATCGAAACTCCTAGCTATATCGCTACGTATTACAACCGCGTTGCCGGCTTCATCAACACTCAGATTTCCAACAAGAAGTAATCAGCGTCTCAAAGGGCAGGAGAGGGTGCTCTCTCCTGTCCTTTCTTTATCAAAGGAGCATATGTATCCATGAATCCAATCAATGGTACTTCAGATCCTCAGAATGATACTTCTCTTCTAGCCTCAAATGATGGCTTCAAAGGTAAGTTCAAAAGAGGGCTTAATTTGACGAGGACATATTTCAGGGATCCTTCCAATTCAATCCTGATCGTCTTCTTCATCATCCTTCTCATCCTCAATGTCGTGCCGATTGCCTCCGTCGTCAAGGATGCCTTCACGGTCCACCAGATGGAATACGTTCCAGGCCCTGGCATTTATGCAGACAGTGGACTTCCTACAGGAACCTTTACCGGATATCACTGGTATGAAGTCTTTGCCGGTCCTCTCTCTTCAGGTTTCTTCTGGAAGCCTTTGGGAAGGTCGCTGTTGATTTCTGTCTGTACGTGTGCCTTTGCCATCATCTTCGGCGGTCTTGCAGCGTTCCTCATCTGCAGAACGAACATGCCGTTCAAGAAATTCATCTCCTCTGTCTTCATCTTTCCTTATATTATGCCACAGTGGACGATCGCCCTCTTCTGGAAGAACTTCTTCAATTCGACGAATTGTGAGTTCAGTTCCTACATGGGTGAACTTCAGGCTCTCACCGGCATCGCCATGCCACAATGGTTCGTCTATGGCCCCTTCTCCATATCTATCGTCTTAGGTCTGCATTATGCGCCGTTTGCCTACATTCTCATCGGTGGTGTATTAAGGAATATGGATGCCAACCTCGAAGAGGCTGCCACCATTCTGAACATTCCGAAATGGAAGACCTTCTTCCGTGTCACCGTTCCGATTCTCAAACCTGCCCTTCTTTCCACCGTCCTCCTTGTCTTCACTGCAGCTATGTCATCCTATCCGGTCGCCGTCACTTTGGGTAACCCTGTCAACTATTATGTCTTGGCCGTCCAGATGAAGAAGATGATCGACGGTAGCTCCGGAGCCATGGTCGGTATGGGAAGTATCGTCAGCATCGTGCTGATCGTCATCGGTGTAGCCATCCTTCTCGTCAACCAGTTTGCAACCTCCGGAAGAAAGCAGTATACGACCGTCTCTGGAAAATCCGGTCAGTCCAGCAAGATCAACCTTGGCAAGGTCGGCAAATGGGTCATCGGTGCTCTCTTTGTCTTCGTCACCGTCTTCTTTTGCATCGGACCTATGGTATCCTTCCTCTTTGAATCCATGCTTCCGAATTCCGGCGACTATTCCAATGGTCTCACCTTGTATTACTGGACGACAGAGAATGTCATACGTAACAACTATCATGGTGTCTTCCATGAGCCACAGCTATGGAATGCCTTGAAGGGAAGTGTCATCTTATCTATCTCCTGCGCATTGCTTGCCGGTACATGCGGCCTTCTTATCGGCTACGCTGTATCCAAGAAGAGAAAATCCAAGCTGGCCCAGATGGTAAATGGCATGGCCTTCTTCCCCTATTTGCTTCCAAGCGTCTCTCTTTCTGCCATCTTTTTCCTTCTTTCCATCTCCCTAGGCTGGCCGTATAAGTTCCCGATGATGGTCTGCATTGTCCTAGGCACGCTCAAATACATTCCTTTTGCCAGCCGTTCCAGCATGAACGCCATGATGCAGCTCTCCGGTGAAATCGAAGAGTCTGCCGTCATCCAGAACGTTCCGTGGTGGAAGAGAATGGTTCGCATTGTCTTCCCGATTCAGAAGTCGGCCTTCTTATCTGGCTATCTTCTTCCGTTCATCTCCTGTATGCGTGAACTCAACCTCTTCGTCTTCTTAGGTACGGATACGATGATCCTTACGAAGTTCATGTACTTGCTTGAAGATACCGGTATCTCCGCTTTGGAGAATGCTGCGAACTTCATCCTTGTCGTCATCATCCTTGTCGTCAATTGGTTGGTCAACCTTCTTACCGGTGCAAGCATCGATAAGGGTATCGGAGGTAAATAATCATGCCTGAAATTGTTTTGAAGAATGTCACCAAACGCTGGGGAGACTTCTATGCCGTCGAGAATATGAACATCACGTTGGAGGACAAATCCTTCATCACCCTTCTTGGCCCCAGCGGATGCGGAAAGACCACGACCTTGCGTATGATCGCCGGTCTTGAGACTCCTACCAGCGGCAAGATAACCATCAATGGAGAGACCGTCTTTGACTCGGATGCCGGCATCAATGTTCCGGCAAACAAGAGACATGTCGGCTTCCTGTTCCAGAACTATGCTCTCTGGCCTCATATGACCGTCTATAAGAACATCCAGTTCGGTCTTGCCAACGTCGACCAGGAGATGCCTGTCATTGCAAGCGAATATCAACGTCTTGAGAAGATGGCCAAGGTCGTCCTTGAAGAAGAGAAAATCAAGGAATGCATCACCATGGCCTTGGACAAGAATGGCAAAGTCGAAGACAAGAAGGCTCTTCTCAATCTTGTCGACAATTTTGAAATCAGTATGTATTCGGCCAAGGAAGTCTTTGCCCTCTTTGACAAGAATGGTGTGCTTACCGGAGATTTGAAAGCTCTTGGTGAGAGCTACCGGAAGAAGCAGGAAGAAGTCCTTCAGCAATATGAAGGAAATGGCTTCGAGGTCAATGACAAGTATCAGTTGACCAAGGACGGAAACGTCTATATCAAGAAAAGAAAACTTGACAAGGAAGAAATTGACCTTGCCATCAGAAGGGTCGCCAGAATCGTCAAAATCGGTGAATTCATGGATCGTTATCCCAATGAACTTTCCGGCGGTCAGCAGCAGCGTGTTGCCATCGCCAGAACTCTGGCCCCTGGCCCGAAGGTTCTCTTCATGGATGAGCCTTTGAGCAACCTTGATGCCAAGCTGAGACTTGAGATGCGTTCCGAACTGAAACGTCTTCACCATGATACCGGGGCGACCTTCATCTACGTCACCCACGACCAGCTTGAGGCTATGACGCTTGCCACCAAGATCTGCCTCATTGAAAATGGTGTCGTCCAACAGTATGACGTGCCTTTGGATGTCTATAAGAGACCAAATAACCTCTTTGTTGCCGACTTTGTCGGAAATCCGGCCATCAACCTCATCGAGGCTAAGGGAAGCCAGGATCAAAACGGCATCCATCTCTCCCTGTTCAACAACCAGGTCAAGGGGACCTTTGTTCCGAACACGTATGTCGATCTGAAACAGTTCCACGAGGAAACGGCCTTGGAAGCTGAAAAGAAGAAGGAAGCCTATCAGGAGAAGATCAAGGATAAATCCTATGTAGTCAAGGGAAATGCCGACAAGGCCTTCAACTTCAAGATTCCGACCATCAACGGAACCTTGGAATCCAAGGACGAGAAAGAAATCACCGATGAGGATTATGTCATCGGTATCCGTCCTGAATTCCTTCACATCGAAGATGATGGAAAGCTTGAGACGGAAGTCTATTCGGCCATGCCTTCCGGTATGGAGACGACCGTCAAGCTGAGAGTCGGTGAGTTCATCATCACCTCCGTCGTCTTCGGCGGTGTCGACTACAAGGTCAATGCCAAGGCCAATGTCAACATCATCGGCAAGGAGATTCTTCTCTTTGACCGTAAGTCACAGAAGCTGATTGCCTCCGGCGTTCTTCATCTAGACTGAATCTATGGGTAGCAGTGTATCCGCTGCTACCCGTATTTCGTCTTGAAAGTGAAGTTTTCCGGTGCTATCTTCATAAGCATAAAGAATCGAGGAATGAACATGAATCCAAAACGTGTACCGCTTCTTCTTTCTCCGGAAGGAAAAGACTATATCTGGGGAGGAGAGAGGCTGAAAGAGGAATATCATAAGAAGATCAATCTGACTCCTCTGGCCGAGACATGGGAGTGCTCCACGCATCCTGACGGACTTTCCAGGATCAAGGGTGGGGAGTTTGACTCCATGACGCTTGCTGACGTGCTTGAAAAGAATCCTTCCTTCTTGGGAGAAAAGGTTTCCCTATACCAGGGACAGCTTCCGATTCTCATCAAGTACATCGATGCCAAGAACAATCTATCCGTTCAGGTCCATCCTAGTGACGAGTATGCCTTTGAAAAGGAAAATGCTCAGAAAGGCAAGAGTGAGATGTGGTATGTCCTTTCCTGTCTTCCGGGTTCCAAACTTGTCTATGGTCTAAAGGAGACGATGACCAAGGATGAGATGAGAAAGGCTTTGAAGGAGAATACCTTAGAAGAACATCTCAACTATGTGGATATTCATAAAGGGGATGTCTTCTATATTCCCAGTGGCACCATCCATGCCATCGGCAAAGGTGCTTTGATTGCTGAAATCCAGGAATCCAGCAACCTCACCTATCGTCTATATGACTATGGAAGACTTGGCAAAGACGGAAAGCCAAGACAGCTTCATATCGAGAAGTCTCTCGATGTCGCTTTCTTGTCTCCCATCAAAGAAGGAAGGAAGGAATATCCGACAGAGAAACATGATTTCTATACTTCAAACCTTTTGGTCTCCTGCAAGTATTTCAATACCTTCCATGTTTCTTTTGATACGAGGGAAGATGGTTTTATTTCCTATTCCTCCAAAAAGGATTCCTTTGAGGTCCTTATGATGATTGAGGGAAGCGGAAGCCTTGCCTATGACGGAGAGGAAGTCTTTTTCCAAAAGGGAGATACCTTCTTTGTTCCAAGCGACAGCGAAGAGATTTTACTTCGTGGAAAAGGTGAACTTCTGCGTGTTCATTGCTAGAAAGCCGTTTCCATGTATTGTCAGGATTTCTTGACACAGGATTCCCGTGATAGAATATATCCGGTTTAATAAAGGACAAACTATGAGAAACATCAACGAACTGTACGATTTATGGGTTGAAAAAGCTGTCGAAGACATCGATCTGAAAAAAGAACTTTCAACGATGAACGAGGAAGAAAAGGAAGATGCCTTCTATCGTGACCTTGCCTTTGGTACCGGTGGACTTAGAGGTACCATCGGGGCCGGCACAAACAGGATGAACATCTACACCGTCAGGAAGGCCAGCCAGGGTCTTGCCAACTATATCCTTGCCCACTTCCCTGAAAGCGAAAGAAGCATCGCCGTAAGCAGGGATTCCCGTCTGAAGAGCGACCTTTTCAGCAAGGAAGCCAGCAAGGTCTTTGCCGCAAACGGCATCCGTGTCTACATATATCCCGACATCTCTCCGGTTCCTACCCTTTCCTTTGCCACGAGATATCTTCACTGTGCAGCCGGTGTCATGATCACCGCCAGCCACAATCCTTCCAAGTACAATGGATACAAGGTATATGGCAAGGATGGCTGCCAGATCACCACCGAGGCAGCCGATGAAATCCTATCCCAGATTGAAGCCTTGGATATCTTCAATGACGTCAAGGTCATGTCCTGGGATGAAGGATTCGAGAAGAATCTGATTTCCTATATTCCTCCGAAGGTTCTTACGGCCTTCATAAGTGAAGTGAAGAACCAGTCTCTTCTTGGAGATGAGAAGATAGACAAGGATGTCGCTATCGTCTATTCTCCTTTGAATGGTACCGGTCTTGTCCCGGTCACAAGAACCCTCTCCGAGATGGGCTTTACCAATGTCACCGTCGTCAAGGAACAGCAGTTTGCCAACGGCTATTTCCCGACCTGCCCATATCCGAATCCGGAAATCAAGGAAGCCATGGCTCTGGGCATGGAATATGCAAAGAAGACGAATGCCGACCTTCTTCTTGCCACGGACCCTGACTGCGACAGAGTCGGTATCGCTGTCAAGAACAAGGATGGCGAATATCAGCTTCTTACCGGAAATGAGACGGGTATGCTTCTTTTTGACTACATCTGTTCCAGAAGGATTGCTCTTCATAAGATGCCTGAAAATCCTGTGATGGTCAAGACCATCGTCACCATCGACATGGCCAAGAGAATCGCTGACCACTATGGCGTAAAGACCATCGATGTTTTGACCGGTTTCAAATTCATCGGAGAACAGATTGGCCTTCTTGAAAAGGAAGGACATCCGGAGCGTTATATCTTCGGTTTCGAGGAATCCTATGGTTGCCTGACGGGAACCTATGTCAGAGACAAGGATGCCGTCGATGGAGCCTATATGATCTGCGAGATGTTTGCCTACTACAAGAGCAAAGGCATATCCCTTCTTGAGAAGCTTGACGAGCTTTATAAGACCTATGGATATACGTTGAACACTCTGTATTCCTTTGAATTCGACGGCCTTGCCGGATTTGACAAGATGCAGGAGATCATGGCTTCCTTCCGTAAGGGAATCCACTCTATCGGCGGAAAGAAGGTTGAAAAGGTCCTCGATTATGCCAATGGCCTTGACGGACTCCCAAAGAGTGATGTCCTGAAGTTCCTTCTTGAAGGCAATGC
>JBNMLQ010000006.1:0-39384 GCA_050874925.1 Candidatus Enterosoma sp.
ACTTTCTTTTCCGGTGCAAATGATGATCCTCTTCCCTATGATGTCTCTTTAGAAGAAATCAGACATATCATCGTATCGAAGGAATGCCCGGACTTGGAAGCTCTTGTCTCTGATTTCTGCTTTCCTTGTTTAGAGTCCATTCAAGTCGAGGAAGGTAATCCTGTCTATGTTCCTTTCAAGGAGAACAATGTTCTCATGAGGAAAGATGGCAACCTCATTTTAGGATGCAAAAAGAGTATCATTCCGGATTCCTGTCATACAATCGGCCATAAAGCTTTTTATAAGATTCCCTCCATGGATACCTTATTCATCCCAAAAAGTGTCATTGTGATCTATGAAGACTCTTTTGATAGCCTTTCTGATGTAAAGAAAGTGATCGTCGATAAGGATAATCCATGCTATGAATCGCCGAGTGGTTCTAATGCCATCATAGAGAAGAAGACACATTGTCTTATCTTTGCCATCGCCGAAACCATCATTCCGGAAGGTGTCAAAATGATCGACCCCAACTGTTATCACAATGTCAAAGGATTGAAGGAACTCAATCTTCCCAAAAGCGTGGAGATCATCGGAAGAGGAGCCTATAGCGGATGTGACGGGCTAAGAAACATCCGGATTCCTGAGAATGTAAAGAGAATCGACAGATATGCCTTTTCCAGGTGTGAGAATCTCTCTTCCGTCTATTTTCCTTCTTCGACAGCCTATATCGAAGCCTATAGCTTCAGCGGATGTCCGCATCTATATAACATCTCCTTCCAGATGAAAAACCCCAACTATTCTCCTAAGAATGACATCGCCGGCATCTTTCTGACAAAGAAGAAAATCCTCTATGTCGGTACCAGGAGAAGCAAACTCAACAGGAACATCCAGAAAATCCACGACTGTGCCTTTGACGGCACGCACGGATTAAAGGAACTCTTGATTCCATCGAGTGTCTCACAGATCGAATTCAAACAGGAGAACATCCATTCTGAAAGTCTCTCCATCATCGATGTCAATCCAAACAATGAGACCTATGATTCCCGCGGAGGATGCAATTGCATCATACAAAAGAAGACGGATAGCCTCGTTCTTGGCTGTCGTTCCTCCTTTGTTCCGATAGGCATCAAAGACATCGGAACCATGTCTTTCATGCACGTCAAGGGAATGAAGAGGCTTGTCATTCCAAAAGGAGTGAAGAGCATCTCTCCCTATGCCTTCTATGACTGCGACATCGAAGAAATTGAAATCCAGGAAGGTGTGGAAATCATTTCCGAATATGCTTTTAAGAATACCAGTCATCTAAAGAAAGTCATCCTTCCAAAAAGCCTTACGATGATTTCAGAGGGAGCCTTTGAAAATTCTTCTATCGAGGAAATCGACTTGCCTCAGGTTGAAATCCTGGGCCGGTATTGCTTTAAGAACTGCCGGAAATTGAAGAATATCATCCTTCATGACGGACTTGCTGCCATCTTTGAAGGTGCCTTTGAAGACTGTATCAGCCTTTCTCAACTGAATCTTCCCAAGACTGTGGAAAGAATCTATCCGTATATCTTGAACGGATGCTCCCTTTTGTCATCCTTTGAGCTTCCCAAAGACTGTGAGACAGTCTTCTTTCCTCTCTTTAAAAGGGACAACAACCTGACAAGGATCACGGTTCATCCAAAGAACAGCTACTTCGATTCCGGACAGGATGATAACTGCATCTATGATTTCAGAACCGGTGTCCTATATCTAGGTTGCAGGAACACGATCTTCAACAAGGAAATCCGCTTTATTGCTTCAATGGCTTTTGCCGGGACGATGGGTCTGACGGATGTAGAGATTCCCGAAGGAATAGAGGAAATCAGAGAAGAAGCATTTGCGGATTGTCTGGACTTAAAAAGCATCACCCTTCCTAAGAGCCTCAGATCTGTTTACGATACGTTCACAGACAGATGCGATAAGCTACAGAGTCTTCTTCTTCCTTGCTACGAACAACATGTCCCTGCCTTCTATCTAAAGAAGAACCCAAAGGTGAAAGTCGACTATAAAAAGGAAGAAAAGAAATGATTCTTCCATCAAAAGAAGGAAAACAAACATGGCTAAGAAAGAAGGCTTTTTAAGAGGAAGCAGGGTACGTCATGTCTCTCTTTTGACATTCCTAAAGGAGACAGACTATCTGAAGGGTTATCCTGAATCCCTTTTTGATGAAAGGAAGAAGCCTGAAGATTCCTCTATCTACTATATTCTAAGAGACGACTCCTTGATGGCTCTTACCTTCCTTAAGGAAGTGTCTTATCAGAAGATTCCGAGTCAACTTCCTTTGAAGTCCCTGCTTGTCTATGACAGAAAGAAGGAAGAAAATCTGTCTCTTCTGGAAGAAGAACTGAATCTAGCCAAGGCTGACTTTGATATCTTAAAAGGAAGGCTTGCTTCCATCTTTGCATCAAAAGAGATTTCAAACGCATCGTCAAAGAAAGAAACAGATATCGATTTTCATGATTTCATGATCGATACAGGCATCTCTTTTCCAGAGGAAGACTTATCCTTGGATTATCTTGTCATGGACATTGAGACAAACGGCCCCAGGTGGAGGGTGGATGATATTCTCTCTTTGACCATCTATGATCCTCGTAGCGGACAAGCCTATCACAGACCTCTTCCGATAGAACATCTCGATGTCCTTTTGACAGGATATCTCAATCATCTTTCCTATGAAGATTGTAAAAAGGTAAAAGCCTTAAGCCAAGACGAACTAGACTTCCTTCTGGATACCTTTGACATGGAGTCTAGGAAGGTTCTTTTTGTCTCTTCCACCTGTCTGTTGGATAGACATTTCTTTTCCCACTACCAGTCCATGCATGGCTTACAGGGATTTGAACACCTTTCCCTTATCGAAACGGAAGACCTCTTCCCTGTGTTTTCCAAGTATCTCAAAGATGAAAAAGAAAAGGAAAAGCTCTGCCAATTGCTTTCTCTTGGAAAGGAACAGGATAAAGAGAAGCTTCCTTATCCTCTTTCCTGTGCCATCAAAGAATTCAGGCTTCTTTTGAAGCTGAAGAACGAACCCCTCTTCTTCTATGACAAAGACCAGCTCTGCTCCTATAGGAAGGATTATCTCATCCCTTTTGATGACTTCTACCAAGACGATCGTCTTGCAAAGATTGCCCATATCCAAAAGAAAACTGTCGATGGGATAAGGAAACCCGTTTTGAACATCCTCTTTCCTGCTGAACTTTTAGAGAAGTTTACCATCGATGCGAATTACGTCATATCCTCCATCTTCAAAGCCTTCTTCAGAAACACCTTGAAGGCCAAAGAAGTTCAAAGCGATGATTTTGAGAGAATGAACCTGAGCAAGCTTGATTATCTAGGGTGCCTGAATGAAGATAGGCCTCTTCAGCTGACGGAAGAAGCTTCCATCTTCAAAAGCATGAAGAACATCGATGCCATCAAATACCAGCAGCTAAGACCCTACCTGGCAAGATTCTACGAGGAGATGAAACCCATCCTTTTCTATATCCGTGACAGGATCTTCAGGGCAGAGGAAGTCCTCATGCATGAAGTCGTCGTTTCAGACGATCATAAGGTGTATTCCGTATGTCCTTTCTCCTCCAAAAAGAGCATCCTTCATTTTGTCGACCATGACTGCCTCAGTGGGAAAAGAGACCTCTATGACCATCTTTCTCAGAAGCTCTATTTCCAAGCAAAAGGAAGGAATGTCTATCTTGTGTCGACCCTGGTCAAGGATGAAGTGATAGCCAAGGATACCTATGAAGTCACCTCCCTTGAAATCCGTCTTGATGAAATCCAGTTCCAAGCAAGAAAGGAACCGCATGCCAAAGGAAGACCAAGAAAGAAAGCCAAGGATTACAGACCGAAGGCTGAGTTCCTTCTGAACTGATTATTTTTCTTTTTTTTCGTGCAATATAGGACTTATCCTCCTATAATATCTTTTGTCTTTTTTTGAGGGAAACATATATAACATGAAAAAAACAAGATTTGCTTTGATGAGCCTTGCCCTTCTTGGTCTTTTTGGTTGCACCAAGAACGGAGAGAGTTCCTTGCCTTCTTCTTCGATGGCTTCTTCGACATCTTCCACCATAAGTCAATCCTCCAAGGATGATTCTCATTCTTCTTTGTCTTCAACGAAGGAAGAACACCTCTCTTCATCCAAGGAGACTTCCTCTTCCATTGAGGGGGATACATCTTCTTCCAGTGAACCTGTCAAGGATGCCGAAACTCTCTGGGGAAGCAAGAACGCCGCCTTCATCAAGAAGTATCTCAATGACACCATCATTCCTTACTTTGACATGAAGAAGAATCTTGATCTCTCCTATCAAATCAAAAACGATGACTATGGAAATTTGACCATCATCGGTGATGCTATGTGGGTCGATGGCACCACCATCAGCACCTATCGGGATAGCATCAATGCCACTCCAGGATGGAGCGTCAAGGAAGAAAGAGGAAACTATATCCTGGCTGAGAACACTTCTGCCAGAACCCAGGTCAAGCTTTTCAAGGATGCGGAAGGCTATGTCAATCTTACCGGAACCTATGATGAAGTCTATGATAAGACCAGCGTCTCAGACTGGGATGAAGATACCTTGGAGCTGATGAAGCAGGATTTCAAGCAGAGCGTTCCTTTTGTCTATCTCGGAACCAAATATCCGCAGGCTGGATATGACGATGATACCAAGACCATGACCATCATCGGAAAGAAATTCAATGACGCCTTCCTCTCTGATGGAAAGGATGCTCTTTCCAAGGCTGGATATACCATCACCAATGAGACGACGGATGGCGTCACGATGAGCGGACTTGCCCAAGATGGAAAGAGCTATTTCAGCATCACCCTTGGCAAGTATGGCACAAGCCTTGCCGAGAAGAACTGCATGAAGGTCACCTATGACCCTGAAATCACCACCCAATGGAGCGATGACGTGAAGAATGCCATCCTCGACCATCTTGACGGGCATGAGCTTCCATTCCTTTATCTTGGAAAGAGCAATCCGACACCGGTTTGGCAGATCTATCAGGGATGCTCCCTGACTTTGACCGGCGGTGATTGGAAGGATGATATCCTTGACAGGGCTAAGACTGCCTATAGTCAGGATAAGGGATGGACCTCCTCTGTCTCTGGAACGACCTTTACTTCTTCCATCAAGGAAGACGATGGCTGCAAGCTTGCCGTCACTCTTAGCAAGACCTATAGCGGACTTACAGAGCTCAAGGTCGAATTTACGCCTGGTTACAAGGTACCTACGGGAGAAGCTGCCAAGTGGAAGAGCGATATGCTTACGGAATTCAGTGCCGACTTCGGTGTAGATCATACCAATGACATCCCTTATGTCTATCTCAATTCCGACAAGGATAGCTTCGTCTTTGATGAAAAAAGCAAGACGCTGACACTCACCGGTGGTCTATTTGCTCCTGATATGCTGGATGTCGTCAAAAAGGACTATGATGCCATCAAGAACGAAGCTGGTGAAAACGTCTGGACGACCAAGAAGACTTTGGGATATGGCTATTATAGCTATGACTCCCTCACCATGGATGCCACGATGTCTGATGGATGCACATTCTCTATCACCCTGACTACCAATGGTGTTAGAGACACCATCATGAAGATTCAGTTTGAACACTTCTATGATCCACAGGGTACTTCCTGGGATGAAGATACATCTTCCAAGATGAAATCCCATCTTGTCGGAAACACCATTCCTTATTTCTATATGAATACTCAAAAACCTAGCGTGGAATGGAGTGAAACCTCTCAACAGCTCACCTTGACGGGTGGCACCTATCAGGATGCCATGATGAAGGAAGCCGAGAAGAAATTCAAGGCAGCTGGCTATGCCGTCGAGATTTCAGAGAGATATAGCTATCCCTATCTGAGTGCCGAAAAACAGCTTGACGGATGCTATATCAGCGTCGAATTCTCCACCGATTCCTATAAGGGTACGAAGCTTGTCATCACCGTCGAAGAAGACTATGACGAAAGCAAGGCTTCTTCCTGGAATGAATCCACACAGAAACTGATCGACGCCAACTTCTCCAGCGAAGACGTTCCCTATGTCTATCTTGGAACGGCAAACGAGACGGCAAACTATTTGGCTGCCTCCAAGAGACTAAGCATCTATGGAAACTGCTTCAACAGCATGATTCTTACTAAGGCCATGAAGACCTTCCAGGATGCCGGTTATACCTGTGAAATCAACGGCAACGTCTTGGCAGGATATAAGAAGAGAGCAGACGGAAAGTACCTCCTTCTTGACCTTGAGAAACAGAACCTCAAAGGCTTCAGCGGACTCTTCATCACCTTGGAAGATCCTTCTCAAATCAAGGAAGGAAGCTATTCCGATGATGTCAAGGAATATCTGACTGCTACCAAGAACCATGAGATTCCCTATATCTACATGGGTGAAGGAACTCAGAAGTTCACTAAGGCTACTGCCTATTCCACCTGCAAGATTTCGGGAAGCAAATGGGATACTTCCCTTGCCATCAACGCCCATGACGTGCTTGTCAAGAATGGATATGATGTCCATTATTCCATCGCCGGAAACAAGCTGTCCTTATCTGCCAAGAAGACCTTTGATGATGGCACGACCCTGAGCCTTGAGATCGCCTATTCCTATAGCGGGGTCGAAATGTCCATCTACACCAAGGAAGCCTATGTCGTTCCTTCTAGCATGACCTCCTGGTCTGAAAAGATCCTCCGCAAGATGAAGAAGTGCATCGATGGCAATACGATTCCTTTCTTCTATATCGGTACAGACAGCCCAAAGATCAGCGAAAGAGATTCTGGCTTTGACCTCACCGGGACCATCTTTGATGAGAAGGTCTTCGACGAGGCAAAAAAAGCCTTTGAAAAGGAAGGCGGATGGGAATTCTTCTATGACTATGGCTTTGTCTCTTCCCAGGAAACCAAGAAGCTCAACTGCTCCAAGAAGATCAATTCGAACCAGATTCTGACGGTCGTGATCTACGGCAACGTCAACAACAATACCATCGTTTCCTGCTACCTCAACAATTTTTAAGACAGATGCTTCCGGATATCCGGAAGCATTTTTAAAACTTGATATTGATTTTTATTTTACGGACAAGAAAAAAGCAGGCTCTCTATCAATGGATTGCCTGCTTTTCATTCATTCATTCTTTTCTTTTTTAGAAAATTCCTCATAGAAGGAATCATCTATCTTCCAGGCACGATGCTCGTGGAGGGCCTTCTTGACGCTCTCCTTTTCGATGCCAGAGGAGAGAATCATCGAGTCCAGCTCCTTTCCCTTCTCTTCATAGCCTTCTAAGAAGGTGTGTTCCTTTCCGTCGGACTTATATCCCAAAACCATATCCAGGTTGACGTTGGAGGCAGCCTGGAAGATGTTCTTCTCGACGACGGGAGAATATTCCTTGACCAGTTTCTTGATAAGATACTTGGTGTTGGCTCTTTGGCTTCCTCCGGAGCCGTTGTCGCAGATGGAGCAGTTTTCCGTAAACCTGCATGCACACTGGATGAAGGTGAGCTTATTATATGTCTTGAAGTCGATGATGTCCTGTTCCCTGATGAGGTACATCGGGCGGATGACTTCCATGTTGCTGTAGTGGTCCGAATGAAGCTTCGGAAGCATGGTCTGGAAGCTTCCTGCATTGAGCATGTTCATCAATGTCGTCTCGATGACGTCGTCATAGTGATGGCCAAGGGCAATCTTGTTGCAGCCCATCTCCTTGGCGATGCGATACAAGGCTCCCCTTCTCATCTTGGCACAGAGGTAGCAAGGCTTCCTGTCGGTGGAGTTGGCGATGTCGAAGATGTCGGTTTCGACGATCCTTGCCGGAATTTCAAGAAGTTTCAGATTGTTCTTGATGACCTGGAAGTTGATGTCGTTGTATCCAGGATTCATGACAAGATACTTCACCTCAAAGGGAATTTCGGTATATTCATGGAGGTGCTTGAAAAGGAGTGCCATCAGCATGGAGTCCTTGCCTCCGCTGATGCAACAGCAGATGGTGTCTCCAGGCTTGATGAGGTCATAGACGATGATGGCTTTGGTAAACTTTCTCCAGATGCGGTATTTGTAGGTGGTGATGAGGCTTCGTTCAATCTCCTGGGTCCTCGTCAGGACCTTCTTTTTCTTCTTGTTGTCTTCTTTGTCGGTCATTTGTGGTATTCTCCCAAAATCTTAAGAAACGTCATGAGCTCCTCTTTCTTTGTGAGGCTGGAAAGAGAGATGCGGAAGCTTGAAGAAGCCCTTTTCTTATCGTGGTAGATGCTGTTTATCACCTTGCTTGGCGTATTGGTGATGGAACAGGCCGACTTCTGGGATACGCAGATGCCGTTTCTATCAAGATAAGAGACGACATCGGCTGCCTTCTCTCCTAGATAGGAGATGTTGACGACATAGGGATTTTCCAGAAAGGAATTGATTTGCACATGTGGATTCTTTTTCAGTTCCGAGACAAAGAAGGAAGACAGGCTTTTGACATACTCATAATTCTCTTTTTCATCCCTCAGGGCAAGCTCGGTAGCCTTGATGGTCGAGGCGATGAGACCGAGGGCGGGGGAGGAACTCCTATAGATAGACAAGGATTTGCCTCCGTGGATGAGCGGTGTCAAGACGACGTCTCTTCTTTTGACAAGGACTCCGGTACCTAGGATTCCTCCAAACTTGTGAGGACCAAAAGAGACAAAGTCAAGTCCGTTCAGAGAAAACGGAATCTTTCCAAGAGCCTGGGTAGCATCGACAAGCAGATATCCGCCTGCCTGAGAGACAAGTTCCTGTATCTCATGGACGTTCTGAATGGATCCTGTCTCGCTTTCGACCATGCTGACGCAGGTTAGGATGGGCTTGTTCCTGAGTTTTTCCTTTAAGTCGGAAACATCTAGCTTTCCTCTTGAATCGGAAGAAAGAAGCAGGACATTGGCCCCCTTGTCCTTGAGGTAGGCCAAGGCTGCATTCACGCTGGAATGTTCAAAGGGACTGCTTAGGAAGGTTGACGAGTAGCCAGCATAGGATTCAAAGAGACCTTTGGTGACCATGTTGTTGCTTTCACTCGCACTGGAGGTATAAATGATTTCATATTTTTCTTTGTCTAAGTTAAGAATATGGTACATCCTGTCATCGATTTCATGGAAGAAGGCAAGGCTTTCCCTTCCTAGGCTATGGATGGAATTGCAGTTACCTTCATAGGTGGATTCGACCCTGACGAATTCGTCAAGGACTTCCTTCTTGACCGGATAATTGCTTGCATAATCTAGATATATCATAGATGTGATTTTATCATATTCTTTCCTCCATGAAGAAAACAGAGCTGCTACTTTCGAATGTAATCGCTTACTTGAGCATGTTTCCTCTTTTCCTTCTTTTTTCTTTGAAAGAAGAGAAGAAAGCAATAAAATAGGGAAGGTAAAATTAGCTAGGACTAATTTCAGAAAGGGAAGATATAATGAAACAAACCATAACGGAAGAAGAACTGACCTCCTTCGAGGCCGATTTCGAAAGTCAGGCTGACCTGAAATGCCTTCAGAATGCCATCACCAAGAACGGCATCAATGCCTCAACCAGCGATCAGGAACTGCTCAGAAGCCTGAAGAACACATTCAGCATCGACCTTGAAAGCGGTGATGTCTGCAACCAGAAGCAGAGCGGAAGATGCTGGATGTTTGCCGGACTCAACGTCCTTCGCACCATTCTCTTCAAGAAGCTCAACGTCAAGAACATTGAGCTTTCCCAGGCCTATCTTCAGTTCTATGATAAACTTGAGAAGGCAAATTTCCTCCTTGAAAAAGCCATCTGCTTTGCCAGTGAGGACGTCAAGAGCAGGAACAACGTCTTCCTTCTTGATTCCACCCTGGGAGATGGCGGACACTTCGTCATGTTCACCAACCTCGTGAAGAAGTATGGCGTTCTTCCTTTGGAGGAGATGCCTGATCTTGCGGTCAGCCAAGCTACCGGAGAACTCAATGACGTCCTTTCCAAATACCTCGCCCAGGCTTATAAGGAGCTGAGGGAAAAGAAGAATGCCTCTTTCTCCATGGAAGAGCTTCAAGCCATCAAGGAAGGCTACCTGAAGAACGTCTATAAGATCCTTGCCATGTCTCTAGGAACCCCGGTCAAGGAATTCACCTATGAATATATGGATAAGGACAACAAGTATCACAAGCTTGAAAAGATGACGCCGAAGCAGTTCTTCGACACCTATATCCAGGCTGACCTGAATGACTATATTCCGCTTTGCGATGCCCCGATTGAAGGTATGAAGCCTCTTACCAAGTATACCTGTGACCTTGTCAACAACGTCATCGGAGGAGATGATGTCATCTTCTTCAATGCCACCTGCAAGGATCTCAAGGAAAGCTGTATCGCCTCTTTGAAAGACGGCACTCCCGTATGGTTCGGAAGCGATGTCTCCTCCCAGTCCTTGAGGAAGGATGGCTATCTTGCTTCTGGCATCCTCAAGAGAAAGGAAGCCTTCCATCTCGATTATCATATGGACAAGTCTTCCAGGCTCACCTACAGAAGCTCCTTCTGCAACCATGCGATGACTCTCACCGGTGTCAACCTTGATGAAAACGGCATCCCGAACCGCTGGAAGGTCGAAAATTCCTGGGGCAAGGACAACGGCAAGAACGGTTACTATGTCATGTCTGACCTTTGGTTTGATGACTTCGTTTATGAAGTCTTCGTCAACCGCAAATATGTCAAGGAAGAGATTCTCAAGGCCTATGACGAAAGCCCAGTCATCAAGGAAGACCCCTTTGATACCCTCTGGGCCATGATGAGGTAAGAGACATGAAAGAAGAAATCACATTGACGGAACTTGAAGGCACCCGCAAGAAATACCTCGGGTGCAAGAAGCACACCGTCCTTCGCCATGCCCTGTCTCTTTCCGAGATGAATTTGGTCTGCTCAAGCCTTGATGATGTCTCCTCCAGGCAGTTTACTTTCAACGTCGATGTCAAGACGCTTCCCGTCTGCAACCAGAAGAGAAGCGGAAGATGCTGGATTTTCTCGGCTTCCACCATTTTGCGGGAAATCATCCAGAAGAAGATCCATGTCAAGGATCAGTTTGAAATCTCCCAAAACTACATCTCCTATTTCGACAAGCTTGAAAAATACAACTACTATCTTGAAAACATCCTCCAGTATGCCTTCAAAGGAGAAGAAAGACAGAGCAGGAAGATGGCTTTCCTTCTTTCCGGTGTCGGTGACGGAGGCCAGTGGGACATGTATGTCGACCTGGTCAAGAAATATGGTATCGTCCCAAAGACCGCTTTTCCAGAGACTGCTCAAAGCAACAACACCCATCTCTCGACCACACTTCTCAATTCAGCCTTGAGGAAATTTGCCAGTGAGGTCTATGAGAAAATCAAAGAAGGAACCACTCTTGATGAACTCCATGGCCTCAAGACGGAGTATATGGATAAGATCCACGATGTCCTTACCGACTGCTTTGGTCTTCCTCCACAGAAGTTCGACTTTGAATATACGGATGAAGAAGGACATGTCCATCTCGAAAAGGACCTCACTCCGAAATCCTTCTTTGAAAAGTATGTCGGCGATGAAATCGATGACTTTGTCTCCGTCATCCATGCCCCGACCAAGGACAAGGAATATGACAAGACATACTCCATCGAACTTGTCGGAAACGTCATCGGCGGAAAGCCTATCACCCATCTCAACCTTTCTCTTGAAAGGATGGAAACTCTCATCATAAACCAGCTCAAGGATGGTGAAATCGTCTGGTTCGGAAGCGATGTCTCCTATTATGGAAACAGGCAGGACGGACTTTGGGACGACCAGGCCTTTGACTATCAGACACCATTTGGCTTTGACTTCAAATTCGACAAGGAAAAGATGCTGGACTTCAGCAACTCGATGATGAACCATGCCATGTGCATCACTGGTGTCAACCTTGATGAGAACGGAAAGCCCAACCGCTGGAAAATCGAGAATTCCTGGGGTGACGACATCGGAAAGAAAGGTTACTTCGTGATGAGCGAATCCTGGTTTGAATCCTTTGTCTACCAGGCTGCCGTCAAAAAGAAGTATCTCAACGAAAAGGAACTGGAGGCTCTTTCAAAGGAGCCTGTCCTTCTTCCTCCATGGGATCCTTTTGGAACCTTGGCTGACTGATATAAACTTGCTTCCTGCTTCGGTGGGAAGCTTTTTTAGTGGAAAAAGTCAAAGCCAGGATTTGATGGAGACACATTTAAAACAGGCCTCCGCTTGACACATGCGGAGACCTGATACACTACTTGATGACGATGGAGATGATTTTATTTGGAACGACGATAATCTTGGTTGGTTCTCTTCCGGCAAGGACGGCCTGTACACGGTCCATGCCGAGAGCCTTCTTCTTGAGTTCTTCAAGCTCTTCCTTGCTGGCGTCCTTCTTGAATTCGATGGTGCCCTTGAGCTTGCCGTTGACCTGGACGGCATAGTTGACAGGCTTGCTGTTGAGGGCAGCCTCATCAGCCTTTGGCCAGGCGACGAAGTCGATGAGACCTTCAAAGCCGAGAAGATGGTAGAGTTCCTCACCGAAGTGCGGAACGATCGGAGCAAGGAGCTGAGCCAGGCCGAGAAGGATCTTCTTAGGAAGCTTGGCTGCCTTGTAAAGTTCGTTGACAAGAACCATCAAGGAAGAGATGCCCGTGTTGAAATGAAGGATTTCATAATCGGTGGTGCATTTCTTGATGGCGGCATTGTAGACATAGTCCAAATCAGGATTGTCTTCCTCTGTCCAGATGCTTGTGAAGTTCTCATCCGTATAGAGACGATAGACCCTGTCAAGGAAGCTCTTGGCTGATTTCGGACCGTTGTTGTCCCATGGCATGGATTGGTCGACAGGACCTTTGAACATTTCATAGAAACGTAAGGCATCTGCGCCATATTCGGCTATGACGTCATCCGGAGAGACCGTATTTCCAAGAGATTTGGACATCTTCTGTCCGTCGGATCCCAGAATCAAACCTTGATGGAACAGCTTCTGGAAAGGCTCTTCGGCCTTGAAGATTCCTTCATCATGAAGGAACTTATGCCAGAAACGTGCATAAAGCAAGTGCAAGACGGCATGCTCGGCCCCACCGACATAGACATCGACAGGAAGCCAGTGGTCTAGCAGCTTGGGATCACCGATGGCATTCTTGTTGTGCGGATCGATATAACGAGCATAGTACCAGCTGGATCCAGCCCACTGAGGCATCGTATTGGTCTCTCTTTCCCCATGTTTGCCATCGATTGTGACATTGAGCCACTTGGTAGCTTTGGAAAGCGGTGGCTTTCCATCTCCGGTAGGCTTGTAGTCATCAAGTTCAGGGAGCTCCAAAGGAAGATCCTTGTAAGGAACAGGCATGGTCGAACCATCGTCCATGTGAATGACAGGAATCGGTTCTCCCCAATAGCGCTGCCTTGAGAAGAGCCAGTCGCGAAGCTTGTAATTGACCTGATATCTTCCCTTTCCAAGTTCGATGAGCTTCTCCGTGATGGCCTTCTTGGCATGTTGATTGTCCATGCCATCGGCAAAGGAAGAGTGGATATGGACACCATCTCCTTCATAGGCTGAAGAGGAGCAGTCTCCTTCGATGACCTGAATCATCTCAAGATGATGCTTCAAGGCAAAATCATAGTCCCTCTGGTCATGGCAAGGAACGGCCATGACGGCGCCCGAACCATAGGTGGCAAGGACATAGTCTCCGATATAGATGCCGACTTCCTTCCCGTTGATCGGGTTGATGGCATAGCTTCCCAAAAAGACACCGGTCTTTTCCTTGCTTCCATCGGTTCTTTCCAGGTCAGACTTGCTCGCCACCTTGTTGAGGTAGGCTTCCACATCTTTCTTCTGGGATGGAGTGGTCAGCTTCTTGACGAGTGGATGCTCCGGAGCAAGGACGACATAGGTGCAACCAAAGAGGGTATCGGCTCTCGTGGTGAAGACCTCGATCTTGTCCGTGGAATCCTTGACGTCAAAGACGACGACCGTTCCCTGGCTCTTGCCAATCCAGTTCTTCTGCATGGTGAGGGTTGAAGCAGGCCAGTCGATGGTCGGAAGTCCGGCAAGAAGCTTGTCTGCATAGGCTGTAATCTTGAGGACCCACTGCTTCATCGGACGGCGTTCGACTGGATATCCTCCACGTTCGCTCTTTCCGTCGATGACCTCTTCGTTGGCAAGGACCGTCCCTAGGGCAGGACAATAGTTTACAAGGCGATAATCCTCATAGGCAAGTCCCTTTTCATACATTTTTAGGAAGATGTACTGTGTCCATTTGTAATAGTCAGGGTCCGTCGTCTTGATTTCCCTGTTCCAGTCATAGGAAAAACCCAGCCTCTTGAGCTGACGGCGGAAATTGTCAATGTTCTGGTTGGTATAGATGGCCGGATTCTGGTTGTTCTTGATGGCAAATTGTTCAGCCGGAAGACCGAAGGCATCATAGCCGATAGGATGGAGGACGTTATATCCCTGTGCCCTCTTCATTCTGGCCAAGGCATCAGTAGCCGTATAGCCTTCGACATGGCCTACGTGAAGTCCGACGGCAGAAGGATATGGGAACATATCCAAGACATAGAACTTCGGTTTGGAGAAGTCATAGCAGTCGGTCTTGTAGGTGTTTTCCTCCTCCCAGACCTTCTCCCATTTTTCTTCTATCGATTTGAATTCATAACCCATTGTTAGATCTCCTGATGATAAGCAGTGAAAATTATACTATTTTTCTTATTTATAAGGAAGAAAGCAAAAAGAAGTTTCAATGATTTTGTCGTTCCTCGGATGATGATGGTTCTTCTTTTTTCATATAAAGATAGAAATGGAAGAAACTCCTCAAAAGCGCATGCAAGGAAAGAAGGAACTGGGAAAAGCAGATTTCCAGAGAGAATGTCCGGTATTCCTTATATAAGGCAAAGGCGTTGTTGGTGGCAAAGTTTTCTATCGAGAAGGCCTGCTTCCGCAAACCTACAAGGATGATGAACATGTAGCTGGCGATACCCATGAGGAGGATGGCAAGGCCAAAGCGTATGATTTCCTCGTGTTTGATCTTGAAGAACTCCAGTATGGCATAGATGATGCAGATGACGATGCTGATGCAGGTGAAGCTCAGAAGATAGACATTGTTTGAAAAGATGACCTCGGCAAAAGACTGATCGGCACCATAATATCCGCTCTGATAGTCTAAAAAGACGACACTTTGACTAAGCCCATAAAGAAGCATGACAAAGAGGATGGCAAGCACACAGGATATGGTTCTTGAATAGAGTTTCTTCATGTTGTATTCTCCCTATCAAAAGTATACTACTTCTTTGCCCGTTTTTTCCTGCAATCCTCATCGTTTGGCTTAAATAAAGTGTTTATATACATTGTTTTTCCGGAAAAGGCGCATTTGGCGAAACTTTTTCTTGAACTTGATGACCATGGATGGTATAGTATTTGACGCATTGCGTAGCACGGAAGTAGTTATCTGACTGATGACGCCAATATAAGTAGCCTAGCTATCATGGCGAACGACGCTCATCCGGGATAAATGGACTTTCGCCCTCATCGTTATGCAAAGTAACGGAAAGGAGATTTTAACATGCGTTACACAGGTCCTGTCTGGAGACAGTCCAGAAGATTAGGTTATTCCGTTTTAGGTAATGGCAAGGAACTTGCCAAGCGTCAGTCCGTCCCTGGCGTCCACGGCTTTGAAGCCCGTCCGAAGAAGAAGACCGAATATGGTCAGCAGCTCACTGAAAAGCAGAAGCTTCGTTTCACCTATGGCATGTCTGAAAAGCAGTTCAGACGTTTCTTCATGCTTGCCAAGGCTGATAAGACCAAATCCACTGGTCTTGCCCTTCTCCAGCTTCTTGAATCCAGATTAGACAATCTTGTCTTCAGAATGGGTTTTGCCACGACCAGAAGACAGGCTAGACAGCTTGTCACCCATGGTCATGTCACTGTCAACGGCAAGAAGGTCGACATCCCGTCCTACATCGTCTCTGTCAACGATGTCATTTCCTTCAAGGATGCTTCCAAGTCTTTGAAAGTCGTCCTTGATGCCATCAATGCCAAGCCGTCCATCCCGGCTTATGTCACCGTCGATTCCAACAAGGTCGAAGGTACCTTCAACAGACTTCCGGAAAGAAGTGAACTCACTGCCGAAGTCGATGAAGCACAGGTCATTGAATTCTACAACAGAAAGCTGTAATTCAATTCCACTCCTTTGCAGGCAGGGTCTTCCTGCCTGCATTATATGGCGGATATGGTGAAGAGGTTAACACAAGCGGCTGTGAACCGCTCATGCATGGGTTCGATCCCCACTATCCGCCCCATCTTGAAAACAATCCCGGGAAACCGGGATTTTTTCATGCACAGAACTTTAACATGTTAAACGTATTTCAGAAAAGATGGAACTGGGTGGCTTATGGCTACCCTCAAAACCGATCTTCCATGCAAGTAAAATAAGATGTAATCCTTGATTTATCAATCACCGTTTGAAGTTGCGTAGACACTGGAGATGATCTTCAGACATTGGTTGACGGCATCCTCTTTGGTAAGCTTGTCTTTGTTCTTGATCCAATAGCATGCGCCATCGACCAAGGCTCCTGTGAAGATGGAGGCAAGATATTCCGGGCAAAAGGTGAGAAGACCTTTCTTGTGGTCCTTGATGAGATGGAATTTCAGATCGGAAAAGACCTGCTGGGATATCAGGTCCATCAGCCTGCTTCTGGATTTGCCATCGAGGATCTTATCGACCATCGACTCATGCTCTTCAAGAAAATCAAGGGTGTAAGATAGGATGCCGGAATAGAAGGCGTTGAGGTCACCATCCTCATACTGCTTTTCGTGTTCGCTCTCATATTCTTCCTGTAGGTTTTGAATCATGAAGGTGAACAGGTCATCCTTATCCATGAAGTGCTTATAGAAGGTTGCCTTCCTGGTCTGTGCCTTATTGCAAAGCTCGGTGACGGTGATCTCATCGAAGTTTTTCTGAGCAAGAAGCTGCTGCAGTGCTTGAATCAACGAATTTTGTGTCTTTTGGATTCTCAGATCGATTTTATCATCCATTTTAGCGTTCCTTTCTTAGCCGTTTCGTCAATTTAGTGACGAATCTAGACAAGTGTTACGGAAGACCGCATTGATTGGTCTCGTGTTTTCATTATAATTGTTAGCGTAACAAGAGTCAATTATTTGTTCTTGGTTTAGTAAAAAGGAGAAAAGCATGAGAAACTTTGACAGAATCAGAGCACACAGACCAGAAGGAATCGAAAAGAAAAAAGCACACATCATCGGAGGTATCGCCGGTCTTGCCAGCGCCGTCTTCTTAATCGATGACGGCTACATGGATGGAAAGAACATCACGATCTATGAACAGCTTCCTGATGTCGGTGGAAGCATGGATGGTGCAACAGGCTTCCAAGGATATACCAGCAGAGGAGAAAGAGAGCTGGAACCAAATATGGAATGCCTGTGGTATCTTTGCTCCAAGATTCCATCATTGACGGATAAGGGACGCACCATATTGGAAGAGACCGTCGATGCCAACAGGGAATACAAGATCTATTCCAACAAGATGGTTCTCTATAAGCAGGGTCAGAATTACGACAGGATTTCTGACTTCAAGATGTCTCCTCAGCTTCAGAAAAAGATGATCGAAATGATGACTGTACCGGAAGAAGAGGTCGAAAACGTATCCATCGATGAATTCTTCGGCGACACAGCCGAAGAGCTCTATCAGAGCAGCATGTGGATCTGCTTCCATTCGATGCTTGCCTTCAAGCATTATCATAGCCTGATCGAGATGAAACGCTATATGATCCGTTTTGTCCATCATCTTCCCGGCATCGAACATCTGAGAGGACAAATTGAGTTCCGTTGGAACCAATATGATGCCTTGATCAAGCCTATCAAGGTATGGCTGGAAGAAAAAGGGGTCAACATAAAGACGGATTGCACGGTTCTTGACTTGGATATGGATGAAGAGGCAGACACCGTCCTTTCAATCCAGGCAAAATTCAAGGATGGTGAAAAAAGGATTGAAGTCGGAAAGGATGACATTGTCATCATGACTTTAGGCTCCATGACCCAGAATAGCTGCATGGGCGATAACAGCCATGTCGCAAAGACCAACAGGGACATGAAAGAGAGAGGGCTGTTCAGTGTCTGGGAATCGCTGGCGAAAAAGGACGAGAAGTTTGGTCACCCCGAGAAATTCATCTCGGATATCGACAAGACGAAATGGATGAGCGTGTTTCCGACGACGAAAGGGTATCCTGAATTCCATAAGCGGATGAGAAAACTCCTGGATAGCAAAGAAGGAGGATCTTCTGGAGCCGTGACTATCCTTGACTCGAACTGGGAGATATCCTTCGTCCTCTATGGAAAGTATTTCCCGAATCAGGCTGATGACGAACAGGTCTTCTGGTTTGATGGATTATATGGGGAAAGAGAAGGAAATTACATCAAGAAGCCGATGTCTGAATGCACGGGAGATGAGATCATGACGGAATTCCTCTATCACTTGGGCATGCTTGACATCAAAGACGAAGTCTTGAAGCATACCTATGTCTCTACATGCATGATGCCCTACATCACTTCCCAGTTCATGCCAAGAGCCATCAAGGACAGGCCCTTGGTCCAACCGAAAGGTTGCACCAACCTCGCTTTGATAGGACAATATGTGGAACTGCCCGGGGATGTCGTATTCACCGTCGAGACAAGCGTCAGGACCGCCATGATGGCAGCCTATGGTCTATTGAAGCTGGATAGACCGGTTGCTCCTCTTTATACGCCGCATTATGATATCAGGATCATCAACATGTGCCTGAAGAAGATGCTCGGCACGGATGAAATCAAAAAATCCGATCTGCCCAGCGTGAATCCGTTGAAGCTGAATGGCGAAATCGAAAAGATGCTTCATGCCGTCAATTCGATTCCTGAAGTAAAGGATGATGACATCATCTACTGAGATGAATTGATCAAAGTGCATGCCTGAATCTGAAAAACAGACTAGAAGAAGACCCCTTTCAGGTTCAGGCAGGCATTTTTCGATTCTAAAGAGGAAATTTGGCCTTGATTTTCATAAGAAAAGAATTTTTAGGGGATCCCTTATTGAAAAACAAGCCACGATTCGGTAGAATATAAAGGTTGCTGAGAAGGAAACTTCCTGCACGATTTGGCGGATATGGTGAAGAGGTTAACACAAGCGGCTGTGAACCGCTCATGCATGGGTTCGATCCCCACTATCCGCCCCATTGGAATATACTAGTCTTGAAACTTCCATCGTTTCAGGGCTATTTTTTATGCTAAAAACTGCTATTTGCTTATTTTTTGCGTGAATAAAACCTGAGTTTCAAAAAGGCGCCTCTGATTTATCTTTATAGGCGATAAGAAGTCTTAATTGGGTATAGACCATCAAGCCGTCTTACTTTTTTGTTAGACTAAGATAAATATTCTCCGATTTTATGATACCTGGGTACTTGCTCTCTAGGATTGTTAAAGCAAAACAAAAAGATATCATTGAAATTAAGAAATGAAAGACAGAGGTTTCTCCTATGAAAGGGCAGATGGAATGTAAGTTGTTGCTTTCAGTTCTTTTGAATCAAAAAAGCATCCTAGGTTGCCAAAGGAAGCCATTTTAAATCAAATAGAAGAATTGGCAAAATAAAATCAAAACAATTCTACCATTATTTCATATTGTATGATAAAATCTACCTACAAGGATAAGGTGATAGATATGGCATTAAAGGAAGACCAACATACCGAATTCAAGGAAAAGGCTTCTAGCGGGACAATCATCAATGAGATTGTTGCCTTTTTGAACACCTGTGACGGTTCTATTTATGTAGGAGTCAAGGATGACGGAACCATTGTCGGTGTATCTGATATCGATAAGACGTCATTGAACATATCAAACATCATAGCGGACCAGATTGAGCCTAGCCCCAGAGGACTTGTCTCAATCGAAACACCAGTTATGGAAGGAAAGAGAATCGTAAGGATTGATGTGAAGAAAGGAGAGGGACTTTACTATATCAAGAAGTATGGAATGAGCAGTGCAGGATGCTTTGAAAGGATCGGAACCTCGAGCAGGGGGATGACCACTCAACAAGTTCAAAGAAGAATGATGGCTTTCATCAAGTCTGGTTTGACAATCACAAATTTGCCATCGCATAAAAAGAACCTGACTTTTAAAATGATCAAATTCCTGTTTGCTCAGGAAGGGTTTACTATCCAGGATTCGACATTTCTTGTGAATGAACAGTTTTTAGATGAAGATGGAAATTACAACATTCAGGCTGAGCTTCTTGCTGATGAGAACAGATTTTCAATCAAGGTAGTTCGATTCGAAGGCAATGACAAAGGAACGAAGATTTTACTTAGAAACGAATATGGTTATCAATGTTTGATTGCCGCCATGAAGAATGCACAGGACTTCTGCTCTGAGGTGGTAAATCAAACCATGACCGTCTTCCATGATGATGGACACAGGCAAGATATACCCCTGTTTGACAAAATCGCCTTCAGGGAGGCTTGGTATAATGCCTGTCTTCATAATGATTGGGTCGATGGTACGCCTCCTGCAATCTATATTTTCAACAACAGACTGGAAATCATATCTACGGGTGGTTTGCCTTATAATATGACCAAGGAAGACTTCTTTGGTGGCATCAGCAAGCCAGTCAATGAATCTCTTGCAAAGGTATTTATCAAACTCGGATTGATAGAACAGACGGGCCATGGCGTCAGTATGATTGTAGATAGATATGGCAAGGAAGCGTTTACTTTCCTTGATAATTTCTTAAGAGTAACGATTCCGTTCAGGTATGAGCTGGATCGTTATGTCAAGGCTGATGTCACAGAAAATGGTGCAGAAAATGGTGCAGAAAATGGTGCAGAAAAAAGCATAGAGGAATCAATCCTTGACGAAATAACAAAGAATCCAGGTGTTTCGAGAGCACAGTTGGCAAAAATAAGCGGAAAAGGAACAACAACTATTTATAGATGGCTAAAGAGAATGCAAGATTCGGGTCAAATCAAAAGGATCGGACCAGATAAGGGTGGTCATTGGGAAATCAAGAATAAACAATCGTCTTGAAAGAAATATCATTTTAAAAGAACAATTAGATATCAAAATTAAACCATTTTAAATTATGTTTTGGAAATGGATATAAAAAATAAAACAATTCTACCATCAATTAACATTGTATGATAAAATCTATTTACAAGGGTTAGGTGATAAATATGGCATTAAAGGAAGACCAACATACCGAATTCAAGGAAAAGGCTTCTAGCGGGACAATCATCAATGAGATTGTTGCCTTTTTGAATACCTGTGACGGTTCTATTTATGTTGGAGTCAGGGATGACGGAACCATTGTCGGTGTCTCTGATATCGATAAGACGTCATTGAACATATCAAACATCATCGCAGACCAGATTGAGCCTAGTCCCAGAGGTCTTGTCTCAATCGAAACACCGGTTATGGAAGGAAGGAGAATAGTAAGAATCGATGTGAAGAAAGGAGAGGGACTCTACTATATCAAGAAGTATGGAATGAGCAGTGCAGGCTGCTTTGAAAGGATCGGAACCTCAAGCAGGGGGATGACGACAAAACAAATCAAAGAGAAATATGTGGCATCTTTGAACATTCCAGAACGAACGATGGTTGAAATTCCTTGCAATAGAGGTAATTTGAGTTTCTCCAAATTCAAAGTTTATCTGAGTGCCAAAGGCGTTCATTACAATGAGGATTTCTTTGAAGACGCCTTTCATCTGAAAACCTCTGAAGGAAAATACAATCTTTTGGCTGACCTTTTGGCGGATGAAAATATGACGTCTATCAAAGTGGCTACCTTCAAAGGGAATAATAAAGTTGATTTTTTGAAAAGAAATGAATATGGATTCACCTGTATCCTTTATGCCATGGACCAGGTCAGAGACTATTGCCTTGCATTGAATGATACCTATATCGATGTCTCCCATTTTGATAGAAAAGAGAAGAAGATGTTTGATGAAGATGCATTCAGGGAAGCCTGGATCAATGCCGTCGTCCACAATAAATGGGTTGATGGCATACCTCCTGCAGTTTATTGGTATGATGATAGGCTTGAGGTAGTATCCTATGGTAGGATTCCTGAAGGAATGACCAAAGCAGAATTCCTGGCCGGGAAATCAAATCCCGTCAATAACGAACTGATGCAGATTTTTCTTCAATGCCATATCGTTGAACAGACCGGGCATGGGGTTCCTAAAATAGTGGAGAAATATGGACCGGAATCCTATGATTTCGGAACATTCATGATCACTGTCACGATACCATTTGACAAAAATGATATCAGCGATACCGGAAAGAAAAACGCGACTGTAAATGTCGGTGTAAATGTCGGTGCAAATGTCGGTGTAAAACTAACGAAAACTGAACAAAATGTTCTCAAAGAAATTGAAATCAATCAATTTATCGGTGCTGAAGAGATATCAAATAAAATCAAGGTTACAAAAAGAACGGTGGAACGATCTTTGAAGAGCTTAAAAGAGAAAGACCTTTTAATGAGAGTCGGTCCTGATAAGGGCGGTCATTGGGAAATCAAGAAACAACGATAAGATAAAATTCAAATATATGGATTGCCCTGGTGATAGTCCTCCATGATTTAAAAGCAATCTGTTTCTGAGTTTTAAGTACAAGACAAGTATGGAATAATTCCTTATGCCTTTAAGGCATACTTGGATAATCGAACTTTGTTTGTTTCTTTAAAATGGTGCTATCATGTGAATGGATAAAAGAGAAAATGATATATCGAATCAAATATAATGCACCGAAAGATTTTGACGACATATGGTTGGAAGCAGATGATGATTGCCTTACCGGCCTTTGGTTTGAAGGTTCAAAAGACAATCCAAGAAGAAAGCATGTTTATCTTGAAAAGTCAGCTCCTGTTTTGGAAGAGACTAAGACATGGTTGGATGTATATTTCAGCGGAATAGAACCTGATTTCACTCCAAAATATCGATTGGATGACTTGACTCCGTTTCAAATGGAAGTATATGAAATCTTGAATACCATTCCTTTTGGAAAGACGATGACATATAAAGAAATAGCAAAGATAATTGCTGATCAGAGGAATGTCCTAAAGATGTCTAGTCAGGCTATAGGCAAAGCGATAGGTCTCAATCCCATCTGTATCATCATTCCCTGTCATCGAGTCATCGGTTCTGATGATAGTCTGAAAGGATATTCCGGGGGAATTCAAAACAAGGCTGAACTTCTCAGACTGGAAAAAGAAGCAATGATGTCCTCAATTGGAAGAAAGGAAAAGCTTTCATGAACAGATGCAGCTGGTGCAACGAAGAAAACGAACGTTATGTAAAATACCATGATGAGGAATGGGGAAGGCTGAATCTTCATGATGAGTATTTATATGAGATGCTCATCCTGGAAATCTTCCAGGGTGGACTGTCCTTTGAGTGTGTCCTCAACAAAAGAGAAAATATCAGGAAAGCCTTTGACGGATTCTCTATCGAGAAGGTCTGTAGGTATGACAAGAAGAAAGTGGATGAGCTATCCCATAATCCTGGTATCATCAGAAACAGAAAAAAGATTGAAGCAATCATCAAGGACAGCCTCATCTTTGCTGACATCCAAAAAGAATATGGTTCGTTTCATGCCTATCTGAGAATGTTTTCAGGAGAACTGGTGATTCACGAAACAAATAGGACAAGCGATGAACTCTCGGATAGACTTTCCAAGGATTTGAAATCACGTGGAATGAAATATGTGGGAAGCAAAACCATATATTCTTTTTTGCAGGCTGTCGGCATCATCAATTCCCATGAAAAAGAATGCTTTCTTTACCAAGAAAGATGATAGTTTTATTGATTTTTTAGACAAAATAGTGATTAAAAAGGGATAAAGCCTTCAAAAACAATCGACCCTGGCGGTATAGATCGGAATGCCTGCCCTGTCATAGACGGTATAGACAAAAGGATGGTCAAGCCTAAGTTCCAGGGTATCGATATAGCTATCGACGGAATTCTTGCCGACACCGGCGATGGTGGCTGATTTGATCATTGTTCCATCTTCGGAGAAGGTGGTGACATTCTTCTGCTTTAGCATGGAAAGATAAACCGAATCCTTGCTGTCAAGGTTGTCAAACATGTCATCCAAAGCATGGGAATCCTTGTTTTTCAGTTCGGAGAGACCTAGTCTATTGAGCACTGGCAGGAAATCCGTCGTAGCAGTCACATCGAATTTTGGTACGGACAGAGATACGACTCTCTCTCCTTCCATCTTCTTGGTCTCGTCTTCCTTGTAGAAGTTGACATCCTTGATAAGATCCCAGGTAAGGTCTTTTTTGTCTTTGCTGACAAGGAACTGAATCGTCTCCCCGTTCTGATATCTGTCATAGACGGAGAAGTAGTCTCCATAATCATAGATGGTCGAGAAAGCTGAGTGCTTCATGTAATTGACCTTGGCGGTTTTGCCATCCTGGTTATAGAAAGACTCTTCATAGCTGTCGTCAGAAAGATAACGGGAATGCCATTTGCCATCGAAACGGAGAGTGCTGACAAGCAAGGCCATGGAATCTTCGTTGATTTCCAGATTATCTTTACGGATGAAGTTCTTTTCATCCATCGTCTCGTCAATCCAGTCACAGATGCGAGTCTGGTTGTCTGTATTATGTAAGTCACACTGATAGGCCATGGTGAATCTGTCAGCGAGAGAAGAAACAAAAGCAGAGTTGACTTCGTATCCGCTTTGGAAATACATGCTTTGGTACATCTTGAGGATGCCGCTCTCATTCATATAGAAATCCAAGGGATAAAGATTCTGATAGGCTTCCAGCCTTGTCTTTTTATCAAGGCCTAAAAGGGAATCGAGCTTTTCAAGGCAGGTATCCTTAGCGACATCCGATAGGCTATCTAAGGTATTATAAAGATTCAAAGGTGCATAGGAAAAAGAATCCTGAGCCTTGCTGACCTGGAAGGCAAAATCCTTTACAGCCGAGACATAGGAAGAAGAGACGCTTCCTTCCTTTAAGGAATCCGATGGGAGAGCAAAGTCATTGAGGGAAGTGAAGCTGTTTTCCTTGATCTGATACAGCTCCTTTTTGGAATAGGCTTCCTTTTTCTCAAAATACGCAGTGGAGCTGCTGCAGGAGGTAAGAAGCAGACCAGAAAGAAGGGAAGTAAGAAGAAGCCCTCCTGATAGAAGAACGCCGACCTTTTTTCCAAATCCATGTCTTTCCATATTGTTTTTTCCTTTCGGATGGTAATCCTTGTTGACTTCATTCTATCAAAAAAGGGGTTGTTTCCAATATGAAAAAGAACAAGGACGACAAAACCACTTCAAATGCAGTGGTTTCTATACAAAATAGCGATAAAAAAGAAATCATATGGGAAACAAAAGATGGACTTTCCTTAAAGTTTTCTTAAAAATAAATAAAATGAAAGGGGTTTCTTGTATTAGTTTGACATATAAACCATCGTCGTTGCACCAAACCGATCCTGAAATGGTATACTAAAGAAAATGACAAGGAGCAAAGTCATATGAAAAAGAAATATATTTTAGCCTTACTTCCACTCTATGTCCTCTCCTCCTGTACTTCCGCATCCGCTACTCCCTATACGGATAACGAATGCCTTCTCAAGCTTGCCAAGAGCGAGGAATCCATCGAGGAAAAAGATGCTTCTTCCCAAGGCTTCAAAGGGTTTGTGGATGGCCTTGATCAATTTGCCGGTGATTTCACACATGAATATTATCAAACCTATGATGAGAAAGATGATAACAGCGTCGTCTCTCCTCTATCTGTATATTCTGCCTTTCTGATCGCTTCTGGAATCACTTGCGGGAATACAAGAAAAGAAATCCTGGATACCTTGAATGCAAAGGATGATGCAAACCTGCCTTCCTATATCCGTACCCTTTATCACGTATCCCAGAAAGAAAATGAGACGGAAAAAGAAGGAGAATTCAGTCTGAAGGAAACGCTTCGTAATTCCATCTGGTTTGACAAGTCCGTTCCCTTGAAAGACCAAATCCTGGATACGCTGAGTGAGAACCTATATACATCCTCTTATGGCGTAGATTTCCAAAAGGAGAATGAAAAGAGCAATAAGACCATCAACGAATATGTCGAGAAGATGACGAATGGACTCATCAAGCCAAATTTCAACTTTGAAGATACGACTCAGGTTGTCCTGATGAATACTCTATATCTCAAGACACTCTGGAACGAAATCGGAGAGGACCTGGAGCTGAGCAAGGAAACCTTTACCTTCACAGAAAGGGATTCTTCAAAGAATGAGACCAAGCTTCTTGTCTTTCCGGAAACGACAGGCCGTGCCTTCAAAGGAAAGGACTATTCCTCCTACAAAGTCGTGACAGATGGTGGCATGTCTCTCCGCTTCATTCTTCCAGACAGTGGAAAAGACATTCACGATGTCATGAATGGAGATACCATAAACGAAGTCATCAAGGCAACCTATGATGGAATCGATGACAAAGAAGGAAAAGAATATCTGACGACCTGCTATTTCCCACAGTTCACTGCCGAAAGCAATCATGATATCAGTTCTATCATGGCGGATATGGGTATCCATGACTTTTTTGGAAAGAACTGTGATAATAGTCCGCTAAGTGATGCAAAGATCAGCTTTGACAAAGTCAAGCATATCGCCAAGCTTGAAGTCTCAAAGAAAGGTATCGAAGGTGCAGCTGTCACCGTCGTCGTCGGGGATGGTGGCTCAAAGCCATCCCAGTATGAGAAAATCCATGAAAAATTCGTCGTCGACAGGGCCTTTGGCTATGTCCTTACCGATAGATACGGAATTCCTCTCTTTACCGGTATCACCAATACGTTATAGGAATAGAAGTCAGGATCCTAGCCAAAAGCAACGAAATTTGACCTTCGAAGATAAAAACTGTAAAATCAATAAAAAAGGAGAAAAACAATGAAAAAGAAACTGATGACAGCCTTGCTGCCGTTCTATGTTCTCACCGCTTGTACATCTCCATCCAACCACCTATTGAAGAATGCCCGTGAAGCCGGAAAAATCACCACGGAAGAGACCACTTCAACCAATTTCCAAACCTTCCTGAAGGGAGTCCATGGCTTTTCGGCCCGGTTTACCAAGAATCTTTGCCTGGAAGAGGATGACAAAAAGGAAAACCTGGCTTCTTCGCCTCTATCTGTCTATTTTGCCCTCCTCATGGCTTCCAAGGTGACTGATGGAAATACCAAGGATGAGATACTAAAAGTCTTGAATGTCAAAGACGATGAGAAACTGAATGATGATGTCAGGATTCTCTATGGCTTATCTCAGAAAGAAGATAAGACAGAGGAAAAAGATGTCTTCTCCCTCAAGCAGGTCCTAGCCAATTCCATCTGGTTTGACAAGTCTATCCAACTAAAGGATGGCATCCTTGACAAACTCAGCGATGAGGTATTCGCTTCTTCCTTCGATGTAAATTTCAAGGGGGATATCGACAGGTCGAACAAGGTCGTTTCCGAATATGTGAAGAAGATGACAAACGGCATGATCGACAAGAACTTCAACTTCCCTTCTTCGACTGACATCCTGTTGATGAACACCCTGTATCTGAAGACCATCTGGGATGATGACGGAAACGACTTGAGCTTCAGCAAGGATACCTATACATTCGTCAACAGGGACAATTCCAAAAAAGATATGAAGCTGATGTATCTTCCTGCATCCATAGGAAAGGTTCTGAAGGGAGACGGATATTCTTCCTATCAGGCTGTCAGCAGCGGAAACATCTCTTTCCGTTTCATCCTTCCGAACGAAGGAAAGAATCTGGAAGATGTCATGGATGAAAAGACCTTGACGGAAGTATGCCAGGCAGATTATCAAGGCCTCGACGAAGAAAACAAAAAGAAATATATCACGAAATGCTATTTCCCGGAATTCACAGGATTTACCGACACGGAAGTATCCCCCGTCCTTCAAAAGATGGGCGTCCACAATCTCTTCTCTTCTGATTGCGATACGACCCCTTTGACGGATAAGAAGATGACCTGTGACGGAATCGAGCATGTGGCAAAGCTTGAAGTCACAAGGAAAGGCGTCGAAGGAAGTGCTGTCACCGTCACCCATTTCACCTCGGCTATAGGTCCTGGTCCAAAGATCTATGATGAAATCTATGAAGACTTCATCGTCGACAGAGCCTTTGGCTATGTCGTCTTGGATAGAGACGGAATCCCGCTCTTCTCGGGTGTGACAAATACGATAAGATAACATCTTCTAAAGCTTGCAAGAACCTGTCTCAAGATAGATTCCTGCAGGCTTTTTTGATGGAAAAGAATAAAACAACTTATGTTTTAAAGCAAGAACGGAAAACGGATTGTCTTTTCAATGATATACGATTTCTGAATTATCTTTTGCCTTGGCAAGTCTTTTCTTTATATACGTAGAGAGTGCTTCATCCTCACAATAGATGAAACAGCCTTTCTGACCCCTGGAAAGAAGAGTCTTATAGGTATTCCGGATGATCTTATCTCCCAAGGCCTCATTTCCACCTAGACCCTGGATCGTCTTGTCATGCCTGTCTCTCTTACTCCTGTCGGTGATGACCTTTCCGTTTTCATACCTCAGGTCCTTTCCGATGATGATGCCCACATAATCAAATTCAAGGCCTTGGGTAGAATGGATGCAACCGACCTGGTCGAAAGTATCTTCCCCGGTGGCAAAGCTGTCGGTAGTGAAGTTCCATTGAGCCTTGAAGCCGTTCTTCAGGACGATGTCATATCGGCTCTTATCGTTCTTGCTGTTCCAGGGATAACAATAGCCTGCGATCATCCTTGCCTTGTTGTTTTGGTTCTTCTTTGATAGCTCTTCTCTCATCTCACTTGGATCATCAAAGACACGGATATCATAATCCAGGTCGAAGATGTTGCCGTTTGCCGTCTCTCTGATGCCAAGAAGATCGTCTAGGAAGGCAAGATAGGAATCGCTTCCGTTGCAGCGGAACTGGGACTTCAGGATGAGGGATTCGTTGAAATGGACCTTGCTTGACAAAGCCTTTGCCCATTTCTTGATCTCCTTTATGGTTCCGATGTCCTTGCTTGTGACGATCTGGTCCTCATCGATGAAGAAGACGCTGATTTTGCTTGCCCTGATGATCTCCATGACCTGGTTCTCGCCCTGGTTTGCATAAAGGCCAGACTTCAGATTCAACCTGTGAGCCTCATCACATAGAAGGCAGTCAAACATGTTGTTTGGTTTGTCATAGAAGCTTCCCGATCCCTTGAAAAGACCCTTCAGATAGGAAAGGGTGTATCTTCCTTTGACGAAGCTTGAGGAAAAGGCAGCCCTGGGAGCTGAATTCTTTGATACATAGAAGCAGGTATGGCCGTTGTTGATGATCTTGGCAAGAAGATTGATGGCGATGACACTCTTTCCTGTCCCAGGTCCGCCCTGTACGATGACGGTATGCTTCTCTTCTTTGCCGATGGAATTCTCGACAAGCTTGAGGATGGTCGAATAGGCGACGACCTGCTCGTCGATGAGTTCGAATTCCTTGTTCCCGTTCAGGATGGAACCGACTGAACTCTGAAGGGATTTGGAAGGTCTCAACTTGCCATAGTCGATGATTTCAAAGAGATTCCTGTTGGAAGGCTTCCTGACATACTGAAGGATATATTCCCTGAGCTTGGAAGCATCTTCCATCAGGAAGACAGGAGCAAGCCTGATGATGTCCTGATAATGCGGATGACAGATTTCCTTTCGATATCTTTCTTCATAGTTATGGAGATAGGCACAAGGATCCATCTTGATATGTTCTTCCTCTACCGATTCATTGAAGTTCTCGATGAGCTTGGCATAGGAATAGGCCTGTTGACAAGGATGTGCGACATCCCTGTCTGCTCCACCCGTATAGGCGTTGACCACATTCTCCCTGGATGTCGCCTTGCATCTGTCCCATTGCTTGAGTTCGACGACAACGACATGTTCTTCCTCTTTTTCGTTTTTCCCGGCAATCATGAAGTCGACCCTTTTGGAAGTGAGCGGAATCTGGAATTCGATGGCAACCTGTACGTCATCCTGGATTCTGTCATCATCCAAGATAGAAGACATCCTGGGAAGAGATTCCTTCCAGGAACGGTATTCGGCTTCCTGTCCACCGGATATGCCAAGCCTTTCAAACAGGTTCTCGATGTTTCTGGCGATGACACCGTTGAAGACGTCTCTTTGGAAGCTCTTCTTGGTCTGGTTATAGACGATCATGACAAGTCCTTTCTTTTCATCCTTTCTTGAAGATAGATAGATGAAATATATAACATAAATATAACACTTAAGCTTCTTTTCATTCTAGGTTTTCTTCTAAAGCCGATAAAAGAGGCTTATAAAGAACATCCAAGGATTATTGAAAAAAGCCAAGGAATGAAAAAGAAAGATGACTTGAAAAAGAAGGAAAAGAAAATCATTTCTTCCATACCAAGAGAAATAGTATTATCCTAAATATCTAGGAGAATATATCCATGGACCAACAAAGAGATGACGTCCTCCTTCAAAAAAAGAACATGCCTTTGAAGGAGATGCCTTTTTCAAAGGAACTTCTTGCTTGCCTTGAAAAGCTTGGAGCAGAGGATCTGAATGACCTTATCGATTTGAAGGAAGAGAACTTTGACATCCTTCCCTTCAATAGGGAAGAGTATGTAAATGAAATCAAGGCTGCTCTTCCTTTCCTCTTTGATGAGGAAACAAGAAAACCAAACCTTGAATCCTTGAAAAGCATCCCTTTGTCATCCATCGGATTGTCTGCAAGACCATACCATGTCCTTTCCAAGACCGGCATAACCAATGCCTATGGATTGATAAGCCATCCCATAGACTACTTTGAATCCTTGCCAGGACTAGGAAAAGGAAGCATCGAGGAAATCAGAATGTTCATCCTTGCCTTTGTAGGGAACATGAAGGATTCCAAGAAAAATCTTCTGGCCTACTTCTACAATCCCGAAGACATACATCTCTATGATGGATATGTCTGCCTGAACGATAGCCGCCTATGTGTCTTTGACGAGAAGCTTGATTCCGTATTGGAAGACTGTCCAAGCCGCTTCGTCTTACAAAGACACGGCTTTCATCGAATCCATGACCTTCTTTCCTATGGTATCGAGAAGATTTTCTTTTTGGATGGCATGGGAAAGACGAAATGTGAAAAGACCAAGGATGTCATCTCTTCCTATATTCAGGATAACATCCTTCTGAAGCCTTCCGTTGAAAGAATGATGCTGGAAAAAGAAAAGAAACGAATCGTTTCTCTTTTGAAGAAAGACCCAGGTCTTGGCCTCCTGAAAGAAGACTTGTTCAGGAAATGCGATGAAAAGGAAGATGCCTTGACTGAGACTGCCCTTGCTGATTTGAAGAAGGAAGGACAAATAGATGTTTCCATACAAGGAAGAATCCTATTTCACTTTTCTTCCTTCCGTGAGTTTTTAAAGAGCTATCAGGATGATTCTCTCAAAGACACCATCTATCGAAGACTTCAGGGAAAGACGCTGGAAGAACTTGGAAACGATGAAGGAGTCACAAGAGAAAGAATCCGTCAGAAGATCGAAATGTTCCTGAGAAGGCATTGTCAGGGAAAACTGTTCCTGGAAGACAGGTATCAGCATTTCTTCAGAACCTATCATACCGATGAGAAGTCCTTCGTGGATGTCACCAAGACGGACGCATTTACGTATCATTACCTACAGCTACGTTATGAAAAAGGACAGAAAAAGCTTGATGAAGCGTTCCATGACGAAGGCATCCTTCTTGAAATCAGGGAAAACATCCTGGAAGAAGGCTATGCCAATCTCATCCGCATCGGAAATGATTATGTCATCCATCGAAGGATAGATCTCTTCGACTACTATATCAGCCATAACTGCTTTAAGAGCATGTCTTGCCAGGATATCGTCTCAGGCTACAATGCCTTTGCAAGCCAATTTGACGATTCCCTTCTCTATGCCAACCCAAGAAGCCTTGAAAACAAGTTGGCAAACCATCCGCACATGCTCTTTTCAGGCCACCACCGCTTCCGCTACTATGATTATTCTTCCTTTGACTTCGAAAAGCTTCTCAAGGAGATCGATCTCAAGAAGTACCATGATTGCTTCTTTTCATCCGAATACTTCTTTCGAAGCAATCCCCTTCTGATGAAGGAATACGATATCAGGGACAAGAATGAGCTTTTCTCCGTTTTAAAGAGGCTATATAAGGATGAGAAGGACATCTATTTCAAGGACATGCCCTTCTTCATCATCGGAAACTTCGATCGGCATAGCTATCTTCTTGGCATACTGAAGGAATACGGAGAACTGACCAGCAAGCAGTTCAATGAGATATTGGATGAAAGACTAGGCATTTCCACCCAGGCTCCCTTTTGGATCCTTGAAATGAGGGAGTATTGCCCGCAAAGAGGTGTCTTTGTCTACGGACATGCTTCTTTAGACCACTCTGAGGAAATCAAAGCCCTTCAGGGGAAGCTGAAGGAGGACTTCTATTTCAAGGACGAACTTTCTTGCTTTCTCCCTGGAAAAGATGTCCAAAGCATATCGATGGTCGTCTTCAAGAGCCTTGGCTATGTATCCTATTCCAACTACATCATCAAGGATGGCTATGACGCAAAAAGCTATTTTGAACACGTCCTTTGCAAAGACGATATCATCCCCAAGGATGTCATTGACAGATATAAGTCTTTGAACAGCTTCTCTTTTGTCTTCTATCGCATGAAGCAGGACTTTGACATCATCGAATCGGATGAAGATTCCTATATCTCCATTTCCTATCTCCGAAAGAAAGGATATGAGAAGGAAGACATCCAGGATTTCCTGAACGAAGTATATCAGAAGATGGATGAAGACTACTTCACCCTGAGAAACGTCAGGGAGAAAGGAATCCAAAGCAGACTCTTCTCTTTAAACATGAAGGACATCTTCTTCGAATCCCTTTTGAAACTCGATGAGAGGTTTTCCTATGCCTGTGTCTATCATCAAAGTATCTTCAAAAAGCAGAAAGGCTCCTTCACAAGGAAGACCTTCCTATATGACATCATCTCTCGCTTTGACGGCATCAGCTACCAGGATCTTTCCTCATATCTATCCGAAAGATACGGCATCAGCCTATCCAAAGACAAAGTCGACGAATTCCTTGTGTATCATGATGCTTACTATGATAGGAATAGCAAAAGATACTTCAAAAACCTGGAAACCTATGTCCAGCTTGAAATGAAGCAGAAAGAAGAACAAAAAAGTCAGTGACTCCTATAGACATCTTTTGACGATTGTCTTGCATAATGAATAGAAAGAAAACGATTTCCTTGAAAAGAAATCGGTTACAATTTAAAATGAAATGTGTCAAAGGCATGCCTGCAGGAATGTAGGAATGCAAGAAGATAGGCCATGAAAAGATAGCCGGCAGACGAAACATCCCTCATGATGAAGCACACTAAAGTAGCGAAAATACTCTCTTCCAGCGCTTTGATTCTGCTTACGCTTTTGGCTAGCGTAAGCTCGACTTTGGCATGGTTTGCAACACGTAGGAATGTAACCGCACAGGCAGATGGATTTCAGGTCACGCTTCCTGAATCCCAGAAGGCAACCCTGTATTATCATTCAAAGAACTACAGTGAATCCTTGAAGGCTTATTCCGGATTTGAGGTAGCTCAGCTACAAGAAGATGAAATGTCTTCTTTTGTGAAATATGACGAGAGTGATCCAAAGGAACCTTCTCCGACATCGACTGAGTACCTTTGGCCAAACCACCAACTGACCTATGCCTTGGTCTTTACCCCGATAAGGACAGGAACATTCACCTTCGACCTTTCATCCTGGGTAAGTGAGGGGAGCAAGGATAAGCTCATTAATGAAAATACCCCGATTCGTCTTTCCTATGCCATCGATATCTATGCAGAGGCCTATGTCGATACAGGCTTTTCCAAAGCCAAAGAATTCTTTCAAGAGAAAGATGATAAGTTTCAGGATTCCCCAGATAGCCATGCCACAGGGAATGTCAACATCCTAAAGTATGATGTAACAGATACCACAAGCCAGGTTATTTTGTATTTCAGCATTCTTTTTAGCAACGATTCTTTTACATACTATGCCAAGTCAAACGATGAAACCTATTATAAACAGGATCCCGCTTCTCCAGAGCAGTCCAACTGCTATGAGGGTCTACATTTCAATGCCAGGAGCTTCAGCCTTCATGCACCGGAGGGAGAATGATGAAGAAGTTTTCCAAGAAAGGAAGGATCATCCTTCTTACCAGCCTTACCATCTTTGTCTTGTTCACGACCTGCATCGCTTCTTTTGCATGGTTCATGACCGTATCTCCGACTACACCTCTTGAAACCATAAGCGGAAGCATGGATATCAGCATCAACAAGGTATCTGCCTATCGATACGTCTATCCATATTTCAATTCTTCCGACACCTATATCGACTATACCCAGCCTGGCAAGGTCAAGGAAGTCGTCATGAAGGATAGCCAAAACAAGGAAATGGGTAGTCTTCCTTCACAAGCTTCTGACCCAAAGCAGGATCAGAACTACTATCTTATCGGCAACAGTACCTTCTTAGGAGATGGTTCAACAGAATACTCCCTGGATAGCGGACTGACCTTCTTTGCCAAGCTTGACAAGAACTATCAAATCAGCGATGTCATCATCTCAGCCGGAAGTATTTTTGGCGTATCCGATGGAAACGGAAAATTACTTCTTAAACAAGCAAGCGATGTTGATGGAATGGATGGTTTTACCTTCAAGGAAGGTTTGCTACAAGCCAAGGCTGCAGGACGATATTCCTTGACTTTGACTGTCAATGGAGATTCAGCAAAGCTAACAATCGATAGGAAGAAGAGAGATGATGACAATGCCATCCTTTCGATGACTCTCTTTGACCCGACCTATGCAAAGCTATATAGCAAGGATGTTGCTACTGCCATCAAAGAACAGAATACGCTTCTTGTCTATGATGTGACCTTGGATGTAAAGAATGAAGATCATGACTTCCGTCTTTCCTGTGATGTGAAAAGAAGCACTTCTTCAGTCATAGAATACCCGATATCCAATTATCTCTCCTTTCAGATTGAGAAAGCGAATGGAAACCTGACAAGTGCTCAAGAGATATACGAATATTTCCATGACAAAGCAAGCAGTGATAATTCTCTAAAGACCTTTGAAGAATCGACATCGAGTCTGAACATCCTATCTAAAGAAATCCAATCCACATCTGAGACAACAAGCTGCCACTACTATATTGCCATTGATTATGTAGCCGATAAAATAGATGAGTTCATGAAGGAATCCAACCTCGGCCGAAGCTTTGATTTGACAAGAGATTACACCTTCTACTTCTCTTCAAGCCAGATCATCCATGAGCAAGGGAGTCAGTCCAATGAAAAAGAATAGAAACATCGCTTTTTATATCGGTCTTTTTTCTACCTTGGTCGGTTTTTGCTTCTCGACCTTCTTTTGTTTTGCTGCCTATATCAAGTATGTCGAGGATGATTCCGGTGCTTTCGGCACCATCGGTTTAAGAAGCTACTTCCATTGTGGAACAGGCACAGAGGAAGATCCCTTTGTCATCACCAGGCCTAAGCATCTCTTCAACCTTTCCAGGCTTCAGTCTTTGGGTGTCTTTTCTGAGCATAAGTATTTCCAGCTTGGCTATGACCTGGATGACTCAGGTGATAAGAAGGTATATACCGGAGATACCGGAGACAAACTTACGGATGTTCTTGATATGAAGGACTATGACGGAACAGACAATCAAAAGACCTTGGCGGACATCGGAAACGAATCCACACCTTTCTATGGCATCTTCGAAGGAAACGGCCTTGAAATCAAGAATGCACAGGTCCATTGTTCCTTGGAAGACAGCGGATTGTTTGGCTATGTTTCCAGCAGGGCTGAAGTAAGGAACCTGATTTTGGATGACATCACCATCCAGAATGACGGATATTCCTCGGGTTTTGCTTCTCTTTATTCCGAAGATGCAGGAAAGACGTTGAAACATAATACCGGCTTTGAAATCACGCAGGGCTCAAGAAAAGTAAAGTACACCTATGACGAAAACGGAAAAAGCCAGATTGAAGATAGCAAGAGTGAGGCTCATAATTCCACCAATACGCTGTCTTTTGAAATCAAGACGGATTTAAATGCCTCTGAGGAAGATACCTATAAGATGCCATCCTTCTCCTTGATAAACAAAACTGATTCGAAACAGTTTACGTATTCCCTTCTTCCTAGCGAAGGTTTCTTTACCTCTTCGACCGCAAGTGGAGCAGAGGTTCATACCCTGACGGAAAAGAAAGACGGGGCAACAGCCTTAGATGATATCTTCTCCTATTTTGATTCATACAATGATAAGGAAAATGCCGTCTTTCCATTGAAACTGTCGATGACGATGAGTCTTGTTGCCAACTATCTGGATTCTTCCGGTATCAACCATGCCAAAGTCGTCTCTGCCTTGAACCTTTCCTTTGAGAAATTGAGCAAGAAAAGCAATTTCATCACGATGTATACCCAGCCTAGGGAGACAGAACATGGAAACAACATGGGTCTTGTGGTCGGTCACCTGGATGGTTCCTTGAAGAATGTCTACGTCCATGACGGAACATTCAAGATGAATACCATAAGCAAGAATACTCCCGTCGATCAGAAATCGATGATCGGCTTTGTCGGATATGTCGGTCCCAGCGTCGAAGACAACGCGACCAACCAATCCAAGGGAAATATCGCTTCGAGCGGAAAAGACGTGGGTGTACTGGATTTCACCGAAATCTATGAGAGCGTGGTAGGAAGCACGGAATTTACCCAAAAGACTTCAGGAAGTACCCCATATTATGAATATACCCCAGTCTCAGACAATGAATATATGGATTACCTTAGATACATCAACACGGGTGATTCCTATCGTATTTCCAATGATAAGAATACCATTTCCCTGATAGGTCAGAAGCTGATCCAGGATGACGACAGCCATAATAGGGGCTTAGGTGTCTTTACCATCGCTACGGATTATAGACAAGGTGGCACAGGTAGTGAAGCATTCCTTAACTATGACAGTTCGACCATCGTCAAAAGCAAAATCATCGGAACAGGCACTTCCGCACAAACACCAAAATTTGATTCCGAGAACATATTCTTTTCAACATATGAATATCAAAAGGATAATCCGTACTATAAATTTGATGACGTAAAGAATACGTTGAACAATTATGCAACATCCTCTTCGACATCCTTCTTGCCTGGAGAACATATTCCCCTCAATGTTACCTCCTCCAGTCAATCTCTCTATGAGGCATTCTACAATTATCTTTTTCGTTTCAAACTGGATGATACTAGGGATGATTTCTATTTTTCGGACTTAAATAGTTCCTCCATCGGCGGAAATTTCCTGAATTCCTATCTGAACTACAAACTTATCGATGACACTGGAACTCCGATAGAACCCGGTTCCAGCCAGTTTGGTATCATGGTCAAGGATAAGAAGAGAAAGAACATATCCCAGCTTACGACGAACTTTTACCTCAATGGCAGCGGACCCATGTATATCAACAATCCTACTCAGGATGATTTCAGCATCTCCAATTCCATCAACTTCGAAATCAAGACCGATACTGCCAATGTCACCATCCTAGCCGGAAGTAAAACGAATATCGACTCCATGCTTGGCATCTATAAGATTCCGACAGGGCAAACAAATATGATGCAGCCACAAGGTGAAACAGCCTATGTACCAACCAGAGACGGCAAAGAAATGAAATGGTCCGATCCCGACTATGGCATGGTTCTTCGCAAGACATCCCAGATTTCCTTCTTTGAATATAATAATGGGAAAATAGGCTCAGCTGATTTGAGAAGTTCTTATTTCAATGACAACGAGGAAGTAACATCAAACAATAATACCTCAAAGAGACTGAATAAAGATGGAACAGATGATTTCGATTCAAGTTTCAGCGATTATATCGGCTATCCCATCTATGCCCATACCTTCAAATTGCCGAAAGGAAGGTATTGTCTTGGTTCTGCCATTGGAGATGTCTGCGTCTATTATATCTGCGCCCAAGGTCAGGATAATGGTGACCTCTCTCTTTCTGCCAATGCCTTCAGTCAGATCAACAAGATTGAGAACGTCGATTTCCTGACTACTGCGATACAGGATAGTGGGAGTCCATTTTTCAGCATTAGTAATAATAAAGTAAGTGCCAATCAGGACAACATCAATGCCAAACGATGCTATCTCATCTTCGATTCCGGAAACATCAGCCATTTCAAGGAAAGCAGCAATAACAATACCCATGAGTTCATCCTCAAGATGAACTATGATGAGAAAAACGAGCAGTTTATCTTCGCCATAGATTCAGGAAGCTATACTACCAGTATCGATAAGCTTGCCTTGACTAGCTATAAGCAAAGACTCTCTACAGGAAGTAAGAATACCACCATCAATCTCTTTGGTACGATCAGATACGATTCCAGCATCATCTATAGACCTTAGGAGGCAATATGAAAAGACTTCACAAAACACTTATCGGTGCAGGCTTTGCCTTCATCCTGTCCTTGTTCGGATTAAGTGCCTGCAAGGATTATCAATACATCCAGAAGATTCCCAAGAAATATCTTTTGGATGGGAACTACGATGGAAGCGATGATGACTTCGATTTCTATAAAATCACGACCGACGAATATAAGGACCAATATGCTGTAAGCCTGAAGGACGGCGTGACGGATAGAAATATCACGATTCCTGAACAATACAATGGCATAGATGTCGTCGGTATTTATAGGAATGGTTTCTCTGACCTGAAGAATTTAAGCATTGTCATTCCTTCTTCGATTCAGGTCATCGACTATGAAGCCTTCATGGGGACGGAGTTTACAAATACTTCTTTTTCCATTCCTAATACGGTAGAAAAGCTTGGTACGGCATCCTTCTTCGGTACCAATATCCAAAGCCTTGTCTTTTCTGATGGTGAAAGCCAGGTAGAAGGAGTATGCCAGGCTACCAAGACAGAGAGTCAAGAGACAGAGACAACATCTTCCAAGATAACGGAGATTCCAGACTTCTGCTTTGCCAACTGCAAAGACTTAGCCAGTGTCACCTTTTCCAACAGTTTGGAAACTATCTGCACCGAAGCTTTTGAAAACTGCTCAAGCCTGAAGCTGGTTGCATTCCTATCCGGACTTGAAGAAATCCAGGATAAGGCATTCAACAACTGTTCTTCCCTGACCTCCGTCTATATCCCATCATCCATCGTCAATACGACAAAGACCTTGGGTGACTTTGTATTTGCACACTGCAATGCAAGCTTGAAGTATTACATCCATATTGAGAAAACCGACTACAATAAGTTCATAGCCAAATATCCTTATTTTCTTAGACAAAGCGAATATAAGGTTGGTGATAAATATACTAATTATCAATGGTCTCAAATCACTGG
>JBNMLQ010000007.1:0-38450 GCA_050874925.1 Candidatus Enterosoma sp.
GATGCAGCCCTCCTTTCCCTGCTTTGCGTCCTCATCGTTTTCGGCATTCTGGCATTGATTGCCTTCCTATTGTCCCTCCTAAACAAGATTCCTGCCTTGGACGTCAAGGAAAAGGTCAAAATGAAGGACGGAACCGAAGCTGACGAAGACATGATGGCTGCCATCCTTGTTGCCACGCTCGATTATCGAAAAGAACGCAAGGAAGACGTCAAGGTCATCAGTTGCAAGCTGATTGACGAAGAAAAGAAAGAAAAGAAGTCCTTCTTTAAAAAGAAGAAATAAAACAGAAAGGCAAACTATGAGAATCTATAACATCAAAGTCAACGGCAAGACCTATGAAGTCAAGGTCATGGGCATCACCGAAGTCGAACCGACGGAAGTCAAGACCGTCAAAGGGAGTGTTCCTGCTGCCACCCCTGCAGCTCCGGCTGCCAGCAAACCAGCAGCTGCTCCTGCAGCCAGTGGAAACGGAACGCCCATCATCGCACCGATGCAGGGAACGATCCTTGACGTCAAAGTCAAGGTCGGCGATGCCGTCAAGGCAGGTCAGGTCGTCTGCATCCTCGAAGCCATGAAGCTTGAGAACGAGATCAAATCCCAGACGGACGGTACCGTAACCGAAATCAAGGTAAGCAAAGGTCAGCAGGTCAACAGCAAAGACGTTTTGGTCATTCTGGGGTAATCTAGATGCCTGTCGTACTAACAAACAACGTCGGGGAATTCTTCCTGAACTTCCTGAAGAGCACCGGCATTGCAAACTTCTTCACCGGAGACGGATGGAAAAGTCTGATCATGGTGCTTGTGGCTATCTTGCTTCTGTACCTTGCCATTTTCAAAAAAGCCGAACCATACCTTTTGATCCCGATGGGTGTCGGCATGCTCCTGTCCAACCTTCCGCTTAGCGGAATCATGGATGTAAACAAAGACTCCATCACCGGTTATTCCGGTCTTCTAGGATATCTCTACATCGGTGTCAAATTCGAAATCTTCCCTTGTCTCATCTTCCTAGGAATCGGAGCAACGACGGATTTCGGTCCATTGATTGCCAATCCTAAGACCCTGATTCTCGGTGCAGCCGCCCAGATCGGTATCTTCGTCACCTTCATGCTGGCTGTCGCCTTTGGCTTCACCCCGCAGCAGGCTGCTTCCATCGGCATCATCGGAGGAGCCGATGGTCCGACTGCCATTCTTACGACGACGAAACTTGCACCTGACCTTCTCTCAAGCATCGCCATCGCTGCCTATTCCTACATGGCTCTTGTCCCCTTCATCCAGCCTCCTGTCATCCGTCTTCTCACCACAAAGAAGGAACGTATGATTCACATGGATGAACTCAAGCCTGTCAGCAAGACCAAGAAGATCATCTTCCCGATTGCCGTCATGATCATCGTCACCTTGCTTGTTCCTTCGGCCGCTCCGCTTATCGGTTGCCTCATGATGGGCAACCTCATCAAGGAAAGCGGTGTCGTTCCCAAACTTGTCGAAAATGTCTCCAATGCCCTTCTCTATACCGTCACCATCATGCTTGGTCTTTGCGTCGGTGCAACCGCCAAGGCTGAAACCTTCCTTACGACCAACACGCTCCTCATCTTCGTCTTGGGTATCTTTGCCTTCATCTGCGCCACCGCCGGTGGTGTATTGATTGGCAAGCTGATGTGCTGGCTGACTCACGGAAAGATCAATCCGATGATCGGTGCAGCCGGCGTTTCTGCCGTTCCTATGGCAGCCCGTGTCGTCCAGAAGGAAGGACAGAGAGAAGATCCAAGCAACTTCCTTCTCATGCATGCCATGGGTCCGAACGTCGCCGGTGTCATCGGAAGTGCCGTCGCTGCCGGTCTCCTCATCCAGATGTTAGGCTGATGCCTATATGAAGTATCTCTATTTCGACGAAATCGATTCGACGAACTCCTACCTCAAAAGAGAATACGAAAGCCTTGAAGATATGACCCTCGTCTGTGCCGGCCATCAAACCGCCGGCAAAGGACGAAGAGGAAGAAAATGGGAGGATGATAAGGATTCATTGATGTTTTCCATCCTTCTGAAGAAGGACATCGATGCCAGACGCAGCGAACTTCTTCCGCTTCTATGCGGTGTCTCCTTATATTCCCTTTTAGAAGAAAACCACATCAAGGCAAGCATCAAATGGCCAAACGATGTTCTCATCCAGAATAAGAAATGTGCCGGAATCCTTCTTGAAGCCGTGACAAAGGAAAAGATGGAAGCCATCATCCTAGGAATCGGCATAAACGTCAACAACGCCTCCTTTCCTGAAGATATCCAAAACAAAGCCATCTCTCTATATGAAGCAGCCGGTCATCGTTTTGAAAAAAAAGAGATTCTGAATCAATTTGTATCTGAGTTTGTGAAGTATTACGGTTCCTATCTGAAAAAAGAAGATTCGTTCCTAGATGTCCTCCAAAGCCACTCCTATCTGGATGGCAGGGAAGTCATTCTGAACTACTATGGCGAAGACAGACATGGTAAAGTGCTCGGCATAGCCAAAGACGGAAGCCTCCTGTTGCTGGAAAACGGAAAAGAAACAAAAATCAAATCCGGAGAAGTAACTTTGGAACACAATTATCATTGAAGTTTGCTATAATTAACTCGTAGTCAATTCAAAGAAAGGAAACACAAAATCTTATGAGTATCGATTTAACCCAGTATGGTATCACTGACGTCAAAGAAGTTGTCTACAATCCTTCTTATGAAGAATTATTCAAAGCCGAAACCGACCCTTCCCTGACCGGCTATGAAAAAGGCCAGGTCACCAAGCTCGGTGCCGTCAACGTCATGACCGGTATCTACACCGGCCGTTCTCCGAAGGATAAGTTCATCGTCGATGACGAGAATTCCCATGACACCGTCTGGTGGAATTCCAAGGAATATCCAAACGACAACCATCCGGCCAGCAAGGAAGCCTGGGCTGCCGTCAAGGATCTTGCCAAGAAGGAACTTTCCGGCAAGAAGCTTTATGTCGTCGATGGTTTCTGCGGTGCCAACAAGGATACTCGTATGGCTGTCCGTTTCATCATGGAAGTCGCCTGGCAGGCTCACTTCGTCCGCAACATGTTCATCCGTCCGACCGAAGAAGAACTCAAGAACTTCAAGCCGGATTTCATCGTCTACAACGCCTCCAAGGCCAAGGTCGAGAACTATAAGGAACTCGGTCTGCATTCCGAGACTGCCGTTGTCTTCAACATCACTTCCCATGAACAGGTCATCCTCAACACCTGGTATGGCGGTGAGATGAAGAAGGGTATGTTCTCCATGATGAACTACTATCTCCCGCTCAAGGGAATCGCCTCCATGCATTCTTCTGCCAACACGGATCTCAATGGTGAGAATACAGCCGTCTTCTTCGGCCTCTCTGGAACTGGAAAGACCACTCTTTCCACCGATCCGAAGAGACTCCTCATCGGTGATGATGAACATGGTTGGGATGATAATGGTGTCTTCAACCTTGAAGGCGGATGCTATGCCAAGGTCATCGATCTTGACAAGGATGCCGAACCGGACATCTATGGGGCCATCAAGAGAGATGCTCTTTTGGAGAACGTCACCGTCGATGCTGAAGGAAACATCGATTTCCACGATAAGACCGTCACTGAAAACACCAGAGTCTCCTATCCTATCTATCACATCAAGAACATCGTCAAGCCGATTTCCCATGCTCCGGCTGCCAAGAACGTCATCTTCCTTTCTGCCGATGCCTTCGGTGTCCTTCCGCCTGTCTCTATCCTGACTCCGGAACAGACCCAGTACTACTTCCTCTCCGGCTTCACTGCCAAGCTTGCCGGTACGGAACGTGGCATCACTGAACCTACTCCGACCTTCTCTGCCTGCTTCGGCCAAGCCTTCCTTGAACTTCATCCGACCAAATATGCCGAAGAACTTGTAAAACATATGCAGAAGTCCGGCGCCAAGGCTTACCTTGTCAACACTGGATGGAACGGAACTGGAAAGCGTATCTCCATCAAGGATACCCGTGGTATCATCGATGCCATTCTCAACGGTGCCATCCTCAAGGCTCCTACCAAGAAGATTCCTTACTTTGACTTCGAAGTCCCCACTGAACTCGAAGGTGTTGCTACCAGCATCCTCGATCCGAGAGACACCTATGCCGATCCGAAGGATTGGGATGTCAAGGCCAAGGACCTTGCTGCCCGTTTCGTCAAGAACTTCCATAAATACGAAACCAACGATGCCGGCAAGGCATTGGTCAAGGCCGGTCCGAAGGTTGACTGATTCTTTTTAGGCTTCCAAGGCTGTCTGCTCATGCAGATGGCCTTTTTTTGAGCATCAAAAAAACTGCCACAATCTCTTTTATGATTTGATGGCAGCCTTGTTTTTAGATTTCGAACCGATAATCACCAGCTGGAACCGTCTTTGCTTCTTTTCCAGGTAGAAGAATCCGTGCCTTACAGTTAGATGGTATCTGGACTTCAAACACAGTCTTGTCGTCTTCCTTCTTCCATGAGCTTTTGACCAGACCATAGATGCTTTGATAGCTGGCAGAGGCTGACGTGATGTCTCCTCCCGGATGAGGAACGATATCAAAGCAATTTTCTCCATTCATCCGGATTCCGCACATGGAATCCATCAGCCACTGTGAAAGGGCACCTTTCGAATAATGGTTCAAAGAAGCGATACCGGCATCCTTGGTCGTATTTCCTTCCCAGGCTTCCCATATGGTCGTCGCCCCTTGTTTGACCATGAAGAGCCATCCAGGCATCTTCTCGTTTTCGACAAGTCGATAACAGGTATCCAAATCCAAGTCTTCCAATACATATAAGATATATGGAGTCGATAAGAATCCTGTTCCAAGGCGATAATCATAGTTTTTGACAGCTTCAAGCAGCCGTTTCTTAGCAAACTCTTCCTGCTCTTCGTTAAGAAGACCCATGTAGAGAGGTCTGACAAGCTTTGCCTGCCTATCCGTATCCAAGGAGAATTTCTTCTTCGTGACCAGTTCCTGATAGGCACGTTTTGCTCCTTCGGAATACTCTTTCACCTTGAGAAGGAACTTATCCTCCTTCTTACCGAGAATCTTTGCTACTTCAAGTACCCTGTTCAAGGTGAAATAGGTATAGGCCGTACTTTCTTCCGGATGGGGAGAAGCAAAATCATACCATTTGAAGGAACAGACATCATTGGGCTCTGCCCATTCTCCATAGGACTGACCACAGTTTACGGCATACTTTCTGTTCTTATGGCTCAGATGCATGGGCTTGGCATAGATGCCACCCCATTTTCCTGCTCTCTTCATCATGAAAGAGGCATATCTCAGCATTCCGTCATAATTGTCCTCAAGGATTCTCTCGTCTCCATATTTCTTATAGAAATACAATGGGATATAAACACCGGCACAGGCCCAGCCTACCGATCCGTTCATGACCCACATATACCAATCCTCATGGGCATATGGAGCAATCTGGGGAAGTCTTCCGTTCTTCCACTGCCTATCAAAGATGTCTTTGACATGTTTTCTTGCAAAAGACGCATAATCGACAAGGAAACTGGCTGTGTCGAAGAAAATCTGACTATCTCCCATCCATCCCATCCTCTCCCTGGTCGGGCAGTCGGAAGGAATGTCCGTCGAATTGCTCTTCAAAGACCACATGGTGTTTTCAAAGAACTGATTCAGAAGCGGATTCGAACAGTGGAATTCTCCACAACGTTCAAAGTCCGAACATACGCTGACGGCTTGGATGTCATCCATCGTCAAAGCAACATCAGATACAACCTCTGCATATTGGAAGCCTCCATAGAAGAACTTTGGCGTATAGATGTTCTCTCCATCTTTGCAGATATAATCGATTTCCTGCAAAGGAGATTGTTTCCCCTTATAGGTGCATTGGATGTTCTTTAATGTCAGCTCCCCTTTACCGTCAAGCATTTCTCCAAGACGGATGTGAATCCTGTCTCCCGATTTGGCATTCACCTTGAAAGAAACATAACCGGAAAGGTTTTGAGGAAACCAGAAGATCGTCCTTCCCGTTTCAGTCCTTGTCATTTTGACAGGATGGAATCTTTCTCTTTCCCTGACAGGGACGTTGTCGGAGGCTGAAAGATGATAATGCCAATCCTGTACCTTTGCTTTCCCAGCATAGGTCGGTTTCATCCTTGCATCGACTCTTTCTCCGTCCTTCATGTCTGCAAAACGTATTTCACCATCATCAGACCATGAGAAGGTACCATCACTGTAGATGATGGAACTACTGCCATCCTGATACGACAGTTCAAGCTGGAGAATCAGGCCTGTCGTCTTTCCATAGGTGTTGACTCTTCCCTTGGCTCCGGAGCTTCCCCTGAAATATCCATCACCTAAAAGAACACTGATTTCATTCTTCCCTTCAAGGATCATATTTGTGACATCATAGGTCTGATACTGTATTCTCTTCCTGGGGTCGGTAAAACCTGGCGCAAAGATGAAGTCTCCGACTTTCTTCTGATTGATGCTTGCCTCATATAGTCCGCAGGCACTGATATAGAGTCTTGCCTTTTTTTTCTTTTTGGCTTCAAACTCCTTTCTGAAGCAATCGACAGGATACCGGCAGTTCTTTCTTGGATGATAATCTCCCGATATCCATTTTCCCTTCCAATCGGAAGAATTCAGAAGTCCCATTTCAAAGAAGCCATTCTCGGTTGCTTCTTCCGCCTTGTCTTCCTCATCGAACAAAGTGACCTGATACTCGATTCTATCCCTGGAATGAAGCATCTTCGGATAATCAAAATGCATGCTTGAAGAGAGGACTTTTCCGGTATCCAGAACGACTTTTCCATCCATGGAGAAAATAATCTGGAAGGCAGTCTGCTTTTTTCCACCTTGGCAGTTCCAGAAGATCCTTGGATAAGGGATGTCTATACCAAGAGGATCTTTCAGGTACTCCGTTCTTAATCTTGTTGCAATCATTTTCTTTCCGAGTAGGAGGCGAGCTCTGATTGCATCTTTTGATAGACTCTCTCACCTTCCTTTTCTTCCTTTTCCCAGAATCTATCTGCTTTTTCTTTCTTCAAAGCCATCTTTTCTTCTTTTTTCTCCTTCTCTTCCTGACTCATCCTGCTTAAACGGGCATTGTTCTTTTCTTCTTCCTTTTGCTTCTTTTCTTCTATCTTTCTTTCCGAAGCAATTTTCTTCTCTTCCTCTTTTTGCTTTCTTTGACGGATGATGGCAAGATGCTTCTGAAGTTCATCTTCATAGGAAAGTCCCTTCTTTTCACACCTTTCCTTCAATTCCTTCTCAAAGGCGACTTCAGCTTCTTCATCCATCTTTTCCTGTTCTCGTCTTGCACGCTCCTGACTAGGAACATAGGCTTCGCCTCTTGCAAGACAGGCTTCTTTTTCTCTGTTTATGATGACTTCCTGTTTTCTCTGGATTGTCTTTTCGACATTGACGAAAGACAGCATGAAGGCAAAAAGGACACCGGCAAAGACTTCGATTCCGACAAAGAACCAGGTGAAAAGATTGTTGACGCCATCGGGCTGATTGTAGATGACGGAGAAGGTTCCATCGATATTGTTCATGATTTTCTGAATGGCTGGTGTCATCTCAGGAGCGACAGACAATGTCTGAGGTGCAATGTATCCTGCGGCAGAAAGACCGCCGTTGAAGATGCCGGTGACGATGCCGGCTGCAGCCGTCGTGATGACAGAATAGATAGACATCGCAACACCATCACAGCGGAAACCGTTCTTCCATTCAAGATGGTCGAGAGTATCGGCAAACAGGGCCATGAAGACATAGGCACAGGGCAATCCGCCGATGTTCTTGATGAACTGACCAATCAAGACGATGATGAGGTTTCTGGGGAAAAGAAGACAGATCAAGGAACCTAAGGCATAGACAAGGAAACCATAGGCGGTAATGTTCTTCTTTCCGATTTTCTTCGCCAAAGGCCAAACGGCAAAGATGCCGATTCCCATCGGAATACCACCGAGGACCGAGACGAGCATCTGGGTGATGCCATCCGAATACGTTCCTAAGACATAGTTGCAATAATAAGGAAGAGACATATTCTTCAGGGAACTGGCCAAGGTATACAATAAGAAGTAACCAAGAAGGAGAAGCATATACTTATCGCTTAAGACCGCCTTGACCTGCAAAAGGAACGGAACCTTCTTTTCTTTTTCTGCATCTGCCCTTTCCAACGTGACCCTTTCCTTGGTGAAATAATATTCAAGAAGCGTCAGAGGAAGACTGATGCAGGCTAATATTCCCATGCAGAGAAGCCACAATCCACGGCTTGTACCAAGTCCTGGGATGATGAGCATCGGAAAGACCAGTGCGACAACGATGCCACTCATCATGATGGAGGAAATGTTGTTGAAGACGGCAAGTCCGCCTCTTTGGGTGATATTTCTCGTCGAGAGCGGAACCATCAGGTTGTGGCTCATACCGTACATCGTAAAGGAAATGGAATAATAGAAGTTATAGCTGAGCATGACGAAGATGATGGTGAGAACTTCATTGCCGCTGTTAGGTATCAGGAAAAGGAGCAGACCGGATATGGTGACAAGGGGTGCAGCCACAAGAAGCCATGGCCTTGCCTTTCCCTGAGCCGTTTTCGTCCGGTCGATAAGATATCCCATCAAGACATTGGTGATTGCATCCAGGATTTTGGAGATGATTGGAAAGATGACCAAGAACAAGCCTCCCCAGAGACTTCCTAGTCCTAGGACATCGGTGTAGTAGATGTTCAGATAGGTTGCCATGACAGCATTGAAGAGAAGGGCACCGCAGGGACCGACAAGATAGCCTAGCCACTTTTCCTTTCCGCTGACATTTTCTGAACGTATTCTGCTTTGGAAGATTCTTCCACTCAGTTTCTTTGTTCCTGTCATTTCTTTTTTTCTCCGTTCTCAGGCAGCTCAGGTGCCTTGATCTTGCTTAAAAAATCCTTCACGCCTCGTATCAGATGACCGTTTGCCATATCCATAAAGGCTAAGGCAAAATTGTACGGGAAGCTGTCAGCAGCTGACATACTCATCGTGATAAGAGAATTGCTATCCAGGATTCTTCTTAAGAACAACGCTCCTTTGAGCATGTTCTCCTTTTCAGGGGAATCCTCCATCCTGAGTGCTTTCTTTCTTTGTTTCTTTGCGACTCCTAAGACGGCACTGTATAGGAAACGGCCCATGAAGGATGATTCCTTCAGATAACTGAACCGGCTTTCCAAGGTGATCGGAGTATGTTTTTTCTTTTCCTGTATCGTCAGACCAGACATTTCCTCAAAGACATCATCCGTGATTTCATCGATGTTCAAACGGGTATAGATTTCATTCACATGCTTGGAATAAGGTAGTGTGAACGCAGCACCTTCCACATGTATTTTTTCGGAAAAAATCGGTGTCCTGCAATCTTTGCAGACTTCCAACAGATAATCGCCTGGAATGAAGGCAAAACTATTTTGGCTGACGTCGTAATATCTAAGATCTGCTTTTTTGATTTTGATTCCGACCCGTTTCTTTTCCTTGCTCTTCAAGAATACCTTTTCGAATCCTTTCAGTTCCCTGGTAGGATGGAAAAGAGGATTCTCCAAAGCATTCAGATAGACTTCGATAACTTCGCTCCCATCCCTTTCTCCGTCGTTGGTGACATCCAAAGAGAGAATATAATAGGAACCGACATCATCTAACCGCATGGCCGAATACGAGAAGCTCGTATAACTCAATCCATATCCGAAAGGATAACGGACTTTTTTACCAGCAGAAAGATAATAACGATAGCCGACATAGATGCTTTCCTTGTAGACCTCCGTCTCCGATTTGGAAAAACTGTCATGGAAAGGAACATCCTGATAGGACATAGGATAAGTCTCGGCAAGTCTACCACTGGGGTTGGCTTCCCCTAGAAGCAGACGGCATGTAGCTTCCCCGACACACTGCCCTGGAAGATACATGTCCAAGATAGAATCTACATGGTCAGCAAAGGGAAGTTCCACCGGAGAACCTCCGAATAGAATGACACAGACTTTCTTTCCAGTTTTTAATAGAGAATCGACCAGGGCAAGCTGATTCTTGGGAAGAGACATGTCCTGTCTATCTGCTCCTTCGCTTTCGACATAGTCAGTCAGGCCTAAAAAGACCAGACAGGCCTCATAATCCTTTGACAAAGCCAGAGCTTCGTTTAAAACATCTTCGCTTACCTCAGTTTCTCTTTCAAGGTAACCTTTTGCATAAGCATATTTGATGCCATGGCTTTCGAAAGCAACACGTGGTGTAATGAGACTTGTCGGCTGAATCATCGAACTTCCGGCACCCTGATATCTCGGCTTTTCAAAGAGTTCGCCAAAGACGGCATATTTCTTTTCTTTATCAAGAGGCAGCAAAGAATCATTCTTCAGAAGTACGGCACTATCCAAGGCTACATCAAGAGCCACATCGGCATTTGCTTTGAAATCCACCTCTTCTTTCTTGTCTCCGGCATGTTTTCCTACAAGATTCAGGACATTGGCACATGCTTTGTCCAGGTCTTCCATCGAAAGGCTGGCATCCTTGATGGAGTCTGCTATCGTCTTTCGGCAGATTGGCGTATCTCCTGGCATCTCCAGGTCCAAAGATGCATGGAGCATCTTTTTTCTGTCATGGCTTGCACCCCAATCGGTCATCACAAGTCCGTTAAAATGCCATTCCTTCCTCAGCACATCATCAAGAAGCCATGAATTCTCCGAAGCATAGGTGCCGTTGATTTTATTATAAGAACTCATCACTGCATCGAGATAACCTTCCTTGACAACCATCTCAAATGGTTTGAGATAGATTTCCCTCATGGCCCTCATATCGGAGATGCTATCACCAAGAAAACGGTAATTTTCTTGATTGTTCAAGGCAAAATGCTTCAGGCAGGCACTTTTTCCTTCCTTTTGAATACCTCCTACTTCAGCTGACGCAAACTTACCGGAAAGAAGAGGGTCTTCAGAGAAATACTCAAAATTCCTGCCTCCAAGAGGATTCCTCTTGATATTGCATCCAGGTCCAAGTACGACGTCGATTCCATAGTGCTTCGCCTCTTTGGCAATCGCCTTGCCGATTTTCTCGCTGTTCGTAGGATTCCAGCTTGAAGCGACTGTCGCCGCCGTTGGGAAACAGGTTGAAACAGCGCTGGGATTGACACCGTTGTCACCTTTTTCCTGCTGGACACGAAGCCCGTGCGGCCCGTCCGACATCCTTAAAGAAGGGATACCCAGTCTCCTGATTTCATTCGTATACATGAAATCATGTCCGGATACCAAGGCTATTTTTTCTTCCAATGTGAGTTTTTTGATGACTTCTTCAGTATCTTCCATGCCCACCACCTCCTAATTGATGTCAGTCTATCATAATTGTATGGGGTTACATTTGCAAAATTGTATGTTTTCGATTAAAATTGTATGTATATATGGAAAACATCGACATTGAATACCTAGCGACGAACATCGCTGACTTATGTGGTATTCCCATCCGCATCTATAGAGAAAACCGCCTTTGTTTCTTTCATTCAAACCTGAAATTTGCCAAAGACCCGATTCTTCCATACGAAAAGGAAATCCTTGCGGTTCAGGACCATGTAGGGTATTACATCTGCCATGATTTTTCATACTATGGCATTGTGACGCATCTAGATGAGAAAATCATACTTGGTCCAAGCAGATCATCCCCCTTCCAAAATCAGGATGCCTGCCAAATGGCTTTTGACTTGAATCTTAAGAAAGAGGAAATCGAGGATTTCGTCTCCTCGCTGAAATGCATCATCCCCATGCCACTGGAAAGCATATTGGAATCCTTGTGCTCGCTCAACTATATCCTGAACGGGGAGAAACTGACTTTGGATGATGTTGCTTTTTCACAAAAGGAGAAAAAAGAGCTCCAGGAACAGCGTGAAAAGAAAAAGACCGAAGATGTATTCGATGACATTATCAGCGATCAACCAATACATAATACGCTGGCAGTTGAAAACACCTTATGCCACTTTGTCGAAAAAGGGGACATCTCTGCTCTGGATGAATGGCTGAGCAAGACTGGAAGCGTTCGCGGAGGGACATTGGCCAAAGAAGAGCTCAGGCATGTCAAAAACACTTTCATCGTCACAATCACCCTGATTTCCAGAGCAGCCATCAAAGGGGGTATGGACGTCAACGATGCATTGCAGCTTTCAGACAGCTATATTCAGGAAATGGAGCTTCTTCATGATATGAAGAAGATCATGAGCCTGCATTATTTCATGGTCAAGGATTACACCAACCAGGTGGCAAAGCTGAAAGGCAACGAGGATTCAAAGCTTGTCAAAGATGTCAGAAACTACATCCGTCATCATATGTCCGAGCCTCTCGACATACAGAAGCTTGCAGACTACCTCTTCTTTTCCAGAACCTATCTTGCCAATAAATTCAAGAAAGAAACTGGAGAGACTTTGACTGACTTTATTCTCAAGGAGAAAACGGAAGAAGGAAAAAGACTGCTCCGCTACAGCAGCAAAACAGTCTCCATGATATCCATATATCTCGGTTTTTCCAGTCAAAGTCATTTTTCCAACGTCTTCAAAAAGTATGTTGGCATCTCGCCCTTGGATTATCGCAAGAAGCACGAAGCAAAATGAAGAAAAAAAGACTCTGGCAAAGACATTATTTCAAATATTTACGAACAATTAGAAGCGGAACTGCATAAGAATAATATATATTTATTGAGCTTTATTCTTATGCAAAGCAATTCTAATGAAACTGAAAAGATGTCTATTTCTTCTTCTTTTCGGCAGCCCTCTTGTCGTTGATGATGGCCATTTCCTTCTCTGTGATGACCTTGACGCCGTTTTCTTCAGCCCATTTGACACAGCCTTTGAGGGCAGTCGGAAGGAAGATTCTGGGTACCTTGATGAGTTTCATCAAGGCATCGTCGGTAAACTTGACGTCCGTCTGGAGACGTTTGGCGGCATATCGGACACTTGAAAGAGAGGTTTCTCTTTGAGGGAGCAGTTCACCTTTCGGCTTGCGGAAACGGGAACACCAGAAATTCTTGGAATCGCGATAGCCATAGTCTACTGGTACCGGTGGGAAATTATTCGCATTGACACCGTTGACGATTGAATTCCAATACTTTTCCTTCATGTCGATATGATCGATTCTGAGAATGAAGTGGCATCCGTATTTGGAGGTGATGCCATTGAAATCATGATAAGGACCTTCATAGCCATCTAATTGTCCAGGTTTGTCATCCTGGGCATGATCCAGCTGACTCATCCATGTACATTCGATAACCTGAAAGGCTTCCGAAACAATCTGAGGATATCTTCCATCAGGATCCTTCTCCTTGCTTTGGCTGTCTTCAAGATGGAAGATGCAATCCTTCATCTTTTCTTCAGGAGTATCTCCCGGCCATCCCATTCTGACAGCTTCCTTGAACAGCTTCTTGTCGTCAGGAATGAAGTTGAGCGTACACTTTCCTTCCCTGAGCAGGTTTTGGGCCGTGTTAGACGAGTTTCTGCATTCAAGCAGCATTGCATAATAATCTTTCCCTGCAATATAGTAGGGAGCCAAAAGCGAATACGGACCTAGAGTAGTCTTTCCTTCGGGTGTCAGGGTTCCAATCATGGCAACCGGCATCGGGAAGAAGAGAGAGCTCTGATAAAAATTGTCTTTCGGATCAAGATTTTTGAAATTGCTGTTCATAATCGTCCTCCTCTTTCATTTCAAATAGCATTCAAATTATACGGATAAGGAATACTCACTCCTTGGCATTTAGATAGTATCACCAATATACATGACTTAATAGTGTATCAAGGAATCATTTTTCCCAAAATTATCGATGATTTCCTTAAGTTTCTTCCTTCCATCAAAGAATGAGATATAGCATTCATAAAATAACGATGAAATTTCTTTATATCGTTTCTCCCCGACAAGGTTGGAGCAGAAAAAATATTCCTTGAGAATCGATTCTCGTTGAATCAAAACATAAAGTTCCTCAAAGTCATCCTTCTTCTCAAAAAAGCCATAACCATAATATAGTTCCTTGACGTGTTCCAGCCAGGCCTTGTTGCTCCTTGCTTTTGTATTGAAGCGAAATACATGGAAGATACCTTCCAAAAATCTATCGAACAGATGGCATTGCTCCATCACTCTGGCATAACATTCAAGCATCGTGTTCTTGTCAGTGACGGTAAACCATTTACGATATTCCTTATATCGCAAAAAAGATTCCTCGTCAGCCCTTGCACCGAACACCTTTGGAATCTCGATGGTGACTTCTTCATACATTCCATCTTTGTCAAATTTTAAATTCTTTTCCATTTTCATTTTTCCCTTTTAAAAATCGTTGCTAATGCACCCTATCTCCCAATTCATATGGAATTCGAAGGAATACGGAATGCTCTCAATGCCAAATTCTTTCAGTTTTCTTTTCAATGCCGTTTTTAGATTCCTTACGATGGAGCCTTCAGAAAATCTATTCTTGATTTCAGCAAATCTTTCATCGATATATGACTGCTTGTCACTTAAGACGCCCGGTGCATCCATATCTGCCTTAGCATAGATTTCAAAAAGGAGTCTTTTCTTTACATCATCAAAAGATGAAAAGGAAATCCGTTCAATCCTTCCGGAATAATGAAGTTTCAAAGGTGAGCCATCGCTAGCAACAAAGAAATCATAATAGCCCTGTTGTTTACGATAATTCTCAACAAAAAGAATGATAGCATCCAAAAGAAGTTTTTCTTCTCTGCCGTCAATATATTTTTTCATCAAAACATCTACTTCGTGATTGTTGCTTATAGTTACCACCTCACAAGGAAAACAACCGCTTTCATGGCATTTCCTGAATATTATATTTTAGAAGCCTCTGCAAGTCACGAAAATAAATAAATACAAACCAACCATCACACATCACAGACTTTTTTGAATTTCATAATAGATTTTTTAACCAGCTATCTTTGTATTATTCTTTTGAGATAATACAAAATGGAAGAATACATATTAAGAAAAGCAAGTTTTCCAAGCATAAGAAAATAAGAGCAACTTCATCTTCAGAAAGATGATTCAATCTTTAGCATGGCACTTTCCTTCAGAATATGAGAAATAAGGAAATTTCTGGTGTTCAACCAAAAAGATATCGGGACGCATCACCAAGGGGGTAGTGCCTTCAATTAAAAAGTTAAAGAAACTTCTATATTTTCTTTGATTTCCTGACAAAATTGTGATGAAAGGAACAAATTTAAATCAACTAGCAGATCAGGCTTCGTTGTCTTCATCTTCTTCGGGTTCGCAATGAACGATGGCTAGGTCAACGATTTCGTTGTCCATCTTGACGACCTGAATCTGGAGGTTTTCATAAGTGATGACATCACCTACCTTCGGGAAACGTTCTTCCTGGTGAGTGATGAATCCGCTGACGGTCGTGAATTCATCATCGAGCTTGTCTGGATCGAGATGGAAGGTGTTAAGGAAATCATCGATATTGGTGTTTCCGTTGACGAGGTAGGTGTTTTCTACCTTTAACGGGCGGATATAGGTCTCAGGCTTTTCATCTTCGTCCCAAAGTTCACCGACCAATTCTTCAAGGATATCTTCCATCGTGATGATGCCTTCGGTTCCTCCATATTCGTCTTTGACGAGCACGATATGATGATGGTTTTCCTTCATCAGTCCCATCGCCTGGGAAATCATCATCGTCCTGGGGACGGCAACAATGGGCAGGGTCATGGATTTAAGGTTGATTTTTTCACCTTTGACCAGAGATCTTAGCAGGGTCTTGACCTGAATATATCCAAGAATGTGGTCCATATCCTTTTTATAGACGATGATTCTGGAATGATGAAAACAATCTGGCTTCTTGAGAAATTCATCAAGACCTTCTTCGATGTCTATACCAAAGAGTTTGACTCTGGGGGTCATGATTTCATAACAGTTTGTTTCCTTGAAGTCGATTGACTTATGGAGAAGCTCGCTTTGATCGGAATCGATGATTCCTTCCTTTTGAATCTCATCGACCATGTTTTCGAGTTCTTCGTCCGATGCTACGTCTGGCTCCTTATGGGTTCCTACGATGGTTTTGGCTAGTTTGCTCAAACCAAGATTCAGCGGATGGACAAAGGGGAGGAAAAGATAATGGCATATGGTCAAAAAGCCAACTGAAATCCTTGTGATGGCAAAAGAATGGTCTTTGCTGATGGCTTTCGGTGTGATTTCACCAAAGACGAGAAGAATGAAGAGCAACACAAGAGAGGATATGGTGGAGCCTAGACCAGGCATGATCGGTTCAAGAACGTCTTTGGCGAACAAAGAGGTGATGGATGAAGCGAGAATGTTGACAAAATCATTGCCAAACAGGATGGTCGCAATGGTCGAATCGTAATCTTTGGCATAGGAAAGGACACGCTTGCTTCTTTTGTTTCCTTCCTGACTTGATTTTTCAAGCTTTGGAATCTTGACCTTGCTGTAGGCCATATCCATTCCTGAAAAACAGGCTGAAAGAAGAATGAGTACGATGAGAAGAATCAGATAAATGATATCACGCACCGCCATCAGATTTTTTCTCCTTGATTCTTTTCGCTGATCGGACCGACAAGTTCTTCGAGAACATCCTCCGTTGTAATCATGCCTAAAAGAACCTTATCCTTATAGACAAGGGCAACCTGGGTATGTCGATTGCGAAAACCTTCGACCATATCATCCATCATGATATTTGGTGAAACGATATATGGTTTTTCAATAGAGCGGATGACGGAACAGCGCTTATCTTTTAGATAGTCGGCAAGGTATGATTTGACTATCAGGATACCGATGATCTTATCAGGATCTCCATAATAGACCGGAATCCTGGAATAATGAGCCGAGAGAACTTTTTCGACTAGCTTTTCATTCGTCGTATCCTTCAAATCGATGGTAAACATCTTTTCTTTTGGGGTGAAGACTTCCTTTACCGAAGTATCGGTGAAGTCAAAGGAATTCTGGATGATGTCGGTTTCGTCGGATTCGATGGCTCCATGTTCCTCGTTATCATCAAGGACGGCATTGAAATCTTCTTCGGTGAGTTCAGGTTCCTGTTTTCCTTTGAAGATGAATCTTGCAAGATAGGAAATACCGACAAAAATAACCGTCAAAGGAAAGAAAAGGATGAAACAGATGAGGAGAGGAACGGAGACGGCCTGGGCAACCTTGTTAGGAATTCGTTTTCCAAGTTGTTTGGGAAGTGTCTCTCCGAAGACATAGACAAATATGGTGGTTATGACAGAGGCGATAAGAGAAGCGACGGAGTCATCAAGACCCGGCATCCATTTTACGAACAAGAAGGTAGAGACATACGAGAGAGCAACATTGACAGCATTATTTCCGATAAGAATCGTATTCAATGTGAAGTCAAATTTCTTGGCAATCCAAAGACAAAGGGCAGCACTTTTCGTGCCGTCTTCAGCAAGGGCCTCCATGCGATATTTGTTCATCGAAGAATAGGCGGTTTCTGTCAATGAGAAGAAACCGGAGAGAAAGATAAAGACGAGAACCAGCACCAACAACAAAATACTTTGTATGTCCACTTTTCTGATCAAACCTCTTGGTGGAAGATATTCTACCATATTTGCCCGTCGTTTTGGTACTTGTCACCAAGCCCCGTTTTCAACGAAAAGTCAGCATATGGTTATCTTTGTCAATGAAAGAACAGATTGGAAACACATTCCTTTTATCCGTCAATCCGTAAGGGTAGTATCTACGACAAGGAAATCCTTGAAATACTTTGTATGATAAGACGAGAAATCCAATTTGTTGAAATCGTCTGTCTTTTGAACGATATAAAGATTACCTTCTTCAATCGTCGTGGGAAGATAGAAATGATAGTTGGCAAAGGTTTTTGGGTTTTCAAAGGCTGAACCAGGATTATAGAATTCAACAGTCTTGATATATTCACTGGTATCGAATTCCGAATAATATAGAACCAAAGTATAATTGCCTTTGGGAGTGACATAAATGTCTGCAGCTTCTTTGTCTTTGATATATTCGACACATTCTTCAAAGCCCTGGAAAAACGATGGATTGATATCATCCCTACACCATTTGATGGGATAGTAGAAGACAAAGCATAGGTAGCTTGCAGTGTAGAGGGCCGATAAAGGAAAACGAAATCGCGGTATCCGTTCAATGATTGTTTCAATTCCATGACACGCTGACAGGAACAAGGGAATCCAAATGATGTTGATGCGATTTATGTTGACATCAAGAATCAACATCATTGCCAAAGAGATGATAAAGGAAGCTATGAGCAGGAAATAAAGAGTGCTACCTGCCGTTGCTTTTTTATCGATTCCAGTAAGGATTCTTTCTCGCCTGTCTTTGAAACGGAAGAGGCCTAGGAAGGAGAACGGCAGGGTAAAAAGATAAAGCGTGCCAAAGTATGGTATGGCATTCCAACTCAGGCTGTCATTTTGGCTGATGATGAGCCAGAGGCCCTGTTTCAAATGAGAGAACATATCATGGAAGAAACTGTCTGAGAAAATACTGGTCACACTGTGGAAACGATCGACCTTCAGCTTCGGGATGTCAAACCATAAGACATGCATTGTACTTTTGTCAAACAAATTGATATACAGGAACAAAATGATTGGCATACATAGGATTCCCGTTAAAATAAGATACATAATACAATGATACCATTTCTGGTAGCGCTTTATGACAAGATAGACTAGCAAAGAAATGATAAAGAAGAAGAGGAAAAAATAGGATGTGCCATAGGAATAGCTCGAAAGGCTGAAAACGATGCAGGAAAGATAAAAGAAAATGTTCTTTCCATAATATGACCAAAGCAATAGCAGCAGGATTCCCCATAGAATCAGATCCGGAAAAAGGTTGCTTTCCAAAGCCCATCTCGATTTCATGACATGCCAAGGGAGAATGGCAAGGAGGGAAGTGGCTATGATGGCAGACTTTCGAGACAATGCTTTGCTGAAAGTAAAGTAGAGGAAGTAGAGCGAAACGGTTCCTACAAGAGCCATGGGAAGACGTATGGCTATGGTTGTGTTGCCTAGGAGGGCAAGGAATGGAATAGCAAGATAGGAGTACAAAGCGTTTTGCCCGCTTCCCCAGCTTATCAGATGAACCGGGTATGCCATCCCGTTTCGATCGGTTCCGTATTTCATGATGCTATAAGCATCATAACCTGCTGAAGCCTCATCTTGGTTCAGACCACATGGAAAGACGTCAAGCAAACAAAGCCGTGTAATGGAGCCGATGAAGAGAGCCAAGAATGCAAGGACGTAATCCTTGTTGTTCTTTACGAATTCACCGAATTTTGCCTTGCTTTTTATGAATGGAACAAAAAAGACAAGACCTGAACCAAGCAGGGAAATCAAAAGAAGGATTATGTTCAGCACTGCATCGCTTTTTGACATGAATTCATTTTAACACCGATACGGTAAAAACCAAGAACAAAACGATATTGATTCCGCGTTTGTCCGTCCTGTGAAGAAGAACTTCAGAGGACGGATTTCCGGCGGCATGGATTCGGCTGCGGCCAGCCTATTGAAAATCAGGCTTTTCCTGCTTTGAGAAGCCGGAGGCCTTCATTTCTGATGTTGATGGCTGCATTGTGGTCACGGTCTATTTCCAGGCCACAGATGCAGCGATATATTCTTTCGGACAGAAGAAGTTTCTTTCTCCTGCCACAACGGCTGCAAATTTGAGTAGATGGATAGTAGCGATTGACTTTGACAAAGTATTTACCTCTGTCCTTTAACTTATACGACAACATCCACAAAAACGAACCATAACCATTGTCCATGGTTGATTTGCCATGGTGCCTCCCTTTTGCACTGATTTCTTTCATATCCAGGTTTTCGACACAGACAACATCGAACGAATTGGCAATCTGGGTTGATACCTTATGCAGATAATCCCTTCTTTGATTGGCGATTTTTGCATGAATCCTACCGATTCGCCTTTTCAACTTAAGATAACTTTTAGAACCAGGAATCTTAAGGGTGAGCAGTCTTTGGACTCTTGCCAGAAGACGTTCCTTTCGTCTAAAAAACCGTTGGATTCCCTGAGGTCCCTTGCCTGTGCTTGCCATGTATAGGCCGTCGGCTTTGTAATCCAAACCGATGGCATTGTCGGAAATGGGAACCTGGCGTATGTCCAGAACGTATTCGTAAAGAATGGCCACATAATATCGGCCGTCTGAATCCATGGAAACAGTCGCTGTTTTCAGCTTCCAGTCTTTGGGAGCCATGCGCTGTCCACGGATTCTGACTTTGCCGATGATCGGAAGAATGACAAAGCCTTCTTCCAAGGATATGGACCCGTTTTGGTTACATGTCGTATAGGACATTCGCAAATGTTTCCTTGATTTGAATTTTGGAATTTTGCTCTTGTCTTTACGATATGCTTTAAAAGCATTGGTCAGGTGGAATCGCTCGGTGTACAAGGCAAAGTAATCGACTTCATCGAGATAAGGATGATCTTTGAAGTACTTTCGGGGATTGATGGATGGAATCTGACCGTTTTTGGTTATCAAACGATTTGTTTCTTCCAACATGAGGTTGTACACCTTCCGTGTACATCCGAAAGTCTTGGCAAGGAGTGCCTGCTGTTTTTTATCGGGATACAGTCTGCATTTGTATGCCTTGTTGACGATTGCCACGAGTCTCCCTCCTTTCACCTATGTATTGTCCATGAAAACAGAAAAAGTACGGAAGAAAATGGAAAAAGTGAATTACGGATTACAAATTCTAAAAAACGTCAAAAGTAAGCTTCATTGGCTAGATTCCTCTTTGGCTAGAAGTCTTCTTTTTGAAGATTTGGCATGCAGCTTAGACTCTTCTCTGTGAGGAATACCCAGGAATGTACCATATCACTCCCATAATGCATTTTGATGAAAGTATAGGTCATCTGGCATTCATTGAAGAGGTTTACAGGGTCATCTGCCAAAGTGTTGTATCCTTTCAGCTTCTCTTCCGTGTTGACAAAGACGAGCCTGACGGAGACACCTGGGACATTCTCTTTCAAAAAATCAAGTCCTTTGTAAAGAGCAGAAAAATCATATTTTGACTGATAGGGTTGTACCCATACTTTCCTGAAGTCCAGTTCAAAGGAGATGTAAAGGCTGATGATAGGCATTTTGGAATTTTCAAGGATATCCTGATAATATGTCGGAAACTGAAGAAGGTTTTTCAGCCATATATGTTTTGCAACAGGCTTTGTATCGCTTGCCAGGAGGATTTCACGAATGGCGGAGTAAGCTGGGAAAATATGATTCTTCGAGTATTTGTTCACTTTGCAGATATCGCTTAGCGATGAATACTCATCCAAAAATTCTTTTATCAAAATACTATCAAACGGGAAGTTTTCATTGTTGATGTCAGACTTATCATGAATGAAAAGATACTTGGCCCCGATGACGGGTTCGTTCTTGTTCTTTTTTCGATATTCATGAGGAGATAGAGTGAATCTTCGTTTGAATTCCCTGGCAAAGGCGTAGGGATTCGGAAAGCCTACTTCTTCAGAGATAGCTTCACTGGATAGGTTCGTCGTATATAGAAGCTCAATACCCTTTTTCAATTTTACTTCTTCAAGGAACTTGTGATATGTGATATTGAACTTGCTTTTGAAAAGGGAGGAAAGATATCCGGAGGAACGATTTTCTTTGCTGGCGATTTCCTTCAGAAGAAGGCCGTGCTTGTAATTGAAGTTGATTTCCATAAGCATTCGGTTTAGAGTTTGTGTTTCAGTCGATGTAAATGACGGCCTTGGATTTTCAGGATCATATATCGGAAGCAAAGAAATCAAAAGATGAACTAGGAACGCCTCTCTTTCTTTGTTTAGAGGGTTCAAATGGAATGAATTATCTAAGAGAGTGGTGAAAATCATCATGACGACCTCGCTTTCTTCGGGGTAAAGCGTATGATCGAAGACTGGTAATGTATGAGTCCTTAGGAAATCTCTCAAAGGAGAAGGAATTGACATAGAGAAAAGAAGACATTCTGCCTCACCGAAACATTTTACCGTATGAATTTCTCCGGGATTGACGATGAAGATCTGTCCGCTTTGCAAATCATATACGGAATTAGCGATGGTAATCTGTGCCGAACCATGTAAAAGAATGTTCAGCTCCAGATTCTTCTCATGCCATTCTGGTCGGAAATTCCCTCCTCTTCGAACGGAAAAAGTCACTTCCTGCCGATCGTAAGTATTTAAAAAATTAAAATAGAAACCCATTTTTAGGGGCCTTTCTCTTGCGTTTCAATCTATTTTTAAAAGATTTTCTCTTAGATATCATTCCATTTTTGAGAGATGTTCCCTTACGTTTCGATTTTTGCGCAAGAGGAAAAGTTTAACCTTTCAAAAGGCAGTAGCCAAAGCTAACTTTTATCGATTTTGATGTATAACCTTCATTTATAGCATTCAAGAAATCTACCAATTACAACAACTAACATCTAAAAATATAGTAAAATATTGCTTAGGAAAAATGATTTCATTCAAAGAATATAAGAGAAACAAACCATGATTAAAAAATTAAGTTTTTAAATCAAAAATGAAGATATAAGCTCGTTTATCAAAATTTATAAAAAGGAAAAATTATTTTTTGGTTCACCAAGCCGTGCCGTCAGGAAAGGATGATAAATTACCGACCACACATCAAACTGTATTCGGTAAAAAATTTACTAGGCTGACTGAATTCTATCCATTCTTGATTGATAAGCATGATTTCTTTTGTAAATCGCTTTGGTCTTATGGACATCGATACCGACATAAACTATAATTTTCATGGTGACCTCCCTATTGACTTGTGATATTGCCACAAGTGTTTTGTACCAAAGATATTATCTGGCATAACTCACGTTTTATCAATCACGTGAGGTCACTGCATTCCTGAGGAAAACGAATGTCAGATATTTTCTTTATCGGTGTAGATGGCGGAGGAAGCAAAACATCCTACGTTCTCATGGACCAAGAGCATCATATCATCAAGACATACATGAACGGGCCATCCACATATGATGTTGTTTCAACTACTATATTCAAAGAAACAATTTTAGATGGGTTATCAAATGTTTTACCTGATAAAGGCTTTGTGGCTTCTGTTTTTCTTGGTATCGGGGGAATCATCACTAGCGATGACGAAAGAAAAGTCGTCTGCCTGATAAAAGAAAGCGGGTTATTTGATGAACACACCCTTGTCAGAGCAAGCAATGACATCTACAACGCCTTTTATTCTACCTTCAGTGGCTCTGGCATCTGCCTCATCATCGGAACAGGATGCGTCGTCTACGGAAGAACATACGAAGGAAAAGAACTACGCCTTTCAGGATATGGTTATCTTGAAGGAGACAAAGGGAGTGGATACGACATAGCCATGAGTGCCTTGAGGATCCTTGCCAGAATGTATGATGGAATATTGGAATTCGATGACACTTTCCGTATGTTTTCTTTCAAAATCAACGTTCATGATAAAACAGAGCTCATCCACTACTTCAACAATGCAAGCAGATCGGAGATTGCGGCCAATGCAAAATTTCTTCTTGAAAACAGCAAAAGCAGATATATACAGGAAATCCTAGATTCCTGTGCAGAAAATTTTGCTCTCTATGTCGATGTTCTTCTGAAAAAACTACCTGACATAGAAAGGAAAATGACCATCATCGGTTCCTGCGGATTAAGTCCCGTATACCTAGACAAGATCCTTGAAAGAATCCATGTCAGACACCCGGATATCCAATATATTCCTCATCTGCATGATGCTGATTTCGGAGCAGCATATTATGCGATGGTTCTATGGAAAAAAGAAGGAAACAAGAAATGATGTTCCCAGGAGACTGATGTCTCCTTTTTTAGTGCCAAGAATATTCTCGAGAAAATGCTTGACATAAAATGTAAGCGCTTGTAATATTATTTTGATAGTTGGACTATCAATTTCATAGGTCGACTATCAAGAGGAGGAATATGACTTACAAGGATAAAATGAGCGAAGCCATCATCGACTCTGCACATGAACTTTTCTTGGAGAAATCCATTTCCAAGGTTTACATCACCGATATTGCCAAAAAAGCAGGGATCGGAGAGGCGACTGTATATCGATACTTCAAAACCAAACAGAACCTTGCATTGAAGGTCGCAACAAAAGAATGGAACAATATCTGCAAGACGCTATATGCATCAAGACAAGGCGACGGTTATCAACGTATCTACGATTTTTACAATCTATTTTCAGATACCTTCCAAAGCCATCCGAATTTCTTTGTCTTCCTCTTCGAATTCGATCAGATCATCCTTACGGATTCCACACTGGATTTTTCTGAATACCAACACACTCTATCGGAAATCAAAATGCTGTATGACGAAGCGTATCACCTTGGCCTAGAGGATCATTCCATAAAAGCGGTAGAAGATGTGGACATCTATTATTACACCACGACCCATTCTCTCCTATCCCTTTGCAAGAAAATGGCAACGGACAATCTTGTCGATATCGGGTTAGGCATAGACAAAAACGAAGAGATTCAATTACTTATCAAAATCGTTACAGACAGACTGAAAGGAGACAGCAATGAAACGACTAAGTAAAAAGCAGATATGGATTTTCGCCATCGGCCAATTGGGATGGTCGATTCTAGGGGGAATCATCAATGCATAGCTCGTCACCTTTTATCTTCCGACGGCAGGAGATATCCAAAACGGTGCGATAAGCTACATTCAGGGAGGCTTCATCTTCTGGGTATTCACCATCTTAGGAATCATCACCTTCATATGCCGAATCTTCGATGCCATCACCGATCCTCTGATTGCCACCTGGTCTGACCGAAGCAAGAATCCAAAAGGCAGAAGAATTCCCTTTATGCGTTATTCAGCCATTCCCTTCTGTATCTGTACCATCCTTGTCTTCTGGGCACCCGTCGACAAAATCAGCAACATCAACGTCTTCTGGATTCTCGGGTTCCTTCTCCTCTTCTATTTCTTCATGACGATGTATTGCACGCCCTATAACGCACTCATCAGCGAATTCGGAAAGACTGAAGATGACAGGATGTACATTTCCACAGCCATTTCACTGACCTATTTCGGTGGAACCGTCCTAGCATACCTTCCCTTTGTCCTTGGAGGTCCTCTCCAGAAAATCGTCAGCTTCAACATGAGCTATCGTATCTGTTTCATCGTCTTAGCCGTCATAGCATGCATTTGTATGCTGCTTCCCACTTTCATGTTGAAAGAAAAAGATTTCATCAACACGGAGCCTAGCAAGACTCCCGTATTCCGCTCTTTGGCTGCCACATACAAGAACAAGGACTTCCGCATCTTCGTCGGTTCCGACATCGCCTACTGGATAGGTCTCACCCTCTTCCAGACCGGGCTTCCGTTCTTTGTCAAGGTATCCATGAACCTGGATTCATCCTATACGATGATATTCTTGGCTGGCATGACCATCCTCTCGGCATGCTTCTATCCGGTTGTCAGCAAGTTTGTCAAGAAATTTGGAAAGAAGAAAATGACCATCACAGGTTTCCTAGGTCTGGCATTAAGCTATATCTTCACAGCCCTCATCGGTCTCATTCCGCTTCCTGGAATCGTATGGGGCATTCTCATCGTCGTCGTAGCTTCCTTCCCCATGGCTCTTCTTGGCATCATTCCTCAATCTATCGTTGCCGATATTGCGGAAGAAGACTCCATCAAGACGAACGAAAACCGTCAGGGAATGTTCTTTGCTTCCCGCACCTTCGCCATGAAGCTAGGTCAGTCCATCGCCATGCTTGCCTTCACCTCCCTTGCCATCATCGGAGCGAAGCAGGAGGAAGGTTCCAATGATATCGTCGCTTCCCAATTGGGCTTACGTTGGGTCGCCATCGTTGCCATCTTCTTCTGTATCCTTGGTGCCGTCATTCTCTTCTTCTACAATGAAAAAGGAATCATGAAAGTGATCGGCAACAAGAGGGAAGCCATTGCGAAATCAGAAAAGATAGGAACAGACCAAGATGCAGATCAGTTATGACAAAGACGATCGAAACTTCATTTCCGAAGCCGATGAAAACGATGACTACAAGATAACAGTCATATCCAATCAAAACAGGACCACCATCAAAATCCTACCCAAGCGTCCTATCGTTCTTAAAAGTGCCCATATCACGCTCGGGCATACCTATGCCAAAGACGATCTCATCTATCTCAACGGCTTCCAGTCATGGACGGATACCAAGGAATTCAGGATTCATCAAAGGATGAAGGGAATCAACCATCTGCCTAAATCCCTTATCCATGCCTACCATTTCAATGCCTATGGTGACTATGACTTTGTAAAATACCAAAAAGGCAGCTTGCATGGCTTCACCTATTCCTACATCAAAGGGAAGAAAGAAACATTTCTTATCGGATCCTATAACTTCAAAAATGCCTATCTTGTCATCCGTCACCTTCCAAAGGAAAACAAAATCATCCTGGAAAGTGATGTGCAAAACCTTGCCATTGATAAGGAATTCGTTCTTTTCGACTATGTCATTCTTACAGGAAACAAGGACGATGTCTTAAAAACATACCTAAGCGAATTTTCTTCTTCCAAAGCAGATAGAATCAGAGGATATACGTCATGGTACAACCATTACCAGAACATCAATCAGGATATCCTTGTGAAAGACCTGAGTGGGATCAACAAGGGTTCCTATGATCTGTTTCAGATCGATGACGGATTTGAAACACATGTAGGTGACTGGTTGTTCCCTGACGAGAAGAAATTCCCCGGTGGTCTATTGCCTCTGGTCGAGAAGATCCATCAAAAAGGCCTTAAGGCAGGCATCTGGCTTGCTCCCTTTGTTGCCGAAAAAGACAGTCACTTGTTCAAGGAACATCCGGAATTCCTATATATGGAAGAAGGAAAGCCTGTCTTTGCAGGATGCAACTGGTCCCATCAGGCCGTATTGGACTTCAGAAAAGACGGCGTCAAGCAATATATCCGCCAGGTTCTTCAAAAATACAGGGACGAATTCCAATTTGATTTCTTCAAGCTGGATTTCCTTTATGCGATAACCCTCATCAAGGACAAAACCAAAACCAGAAGTCAGCTCATGCAAGAAGCCATGGAATTCCTACGCACGACGCTGAAGGGCAAATTGATTCTTGGATGCGGAGTTCCCTTAGCCAATGCCTTTGGAAACGTTGATTACTGCAGAATCGGCCCTGATGTCTCATTGCGTTTTGATGATGTCTTCTATATGCGCTTCATGCACAGGGAAAGGATTTCAACCAAAGTAAGCCTTCTCAACACCATTTACCGGTTCCATCTGGATGGCTTTGTCTTCCGCAACGATCCGGATGTCTACCTGTTGAGGGATGACAACATCCATCTGAGCAAAAGACAGAAGGAAGCCCTCCTTTTCATCAACCACCTTTGTGGTTCTCTCTTTTTCACTTCCGATGATGTAAGCAGATACGACAACAAAAAGAGAAGCCTTCTTGACAAAGCAAGGAAGTTGGAAGAAGCAAAACTGATTTCTATCGAAACCAAGAAAAAAAACATCAAACTCATCTACCTTCTTGAGGGAAAAGAATGCACGATGACCTACGACTCAAAGAAAGGAGTTCTCATCCATGGATAAGACAAGCATCATCTTTGGAAACCCTATTGATAAGAAGGCAATCAAAAAAGCTGAAAAGAGCAAAAAGAAATATCTGATAAAGTTCATCGACGATTCAAGCAAGGATTATAAACTCGGCTTCGAGAAAATAGACAGTCTTTCCTTCTTAGGAGCCAAAAATATCGTCTTCAAGGATCACAACGAAGGATTTCCCAAGAACGGCCTCATCGTTGGAAACATCCGTATGGGATTTGGTCACTATCGAATCAGCATCGCCATGGCTAGCTGTGCCAGAGCCCTGGGATATGAACCCCTCTGGCTAGACCTGGCTGGTTTTGATGCGACCGGTTCTAAGATGATTCGATACCAGAATGACCTCTATTCCATGGCATCCAGGATTTCACAGAAGAGTCATCTGTTCAATCATTTCGTCTGGGAGCCTCTCAACAGGGACGGATTCAAGAAGCTGACCTACAATGCCATCGACCAGAAAAACAGCGAGATTCTCGTTCCGATTTTCAAAAACATCCCCAAAGACATGCCCTATATCGGCACCCATGTATGGCCTAGCCAGGCAGCCATCCATGCCGGAATGAGTCATGTCGTCAATGCCATTCCAGACAACTGGCCGATGGCTTTGCATCTCAGCGAAGGTGCCATCCATACCGTTCAGACTCCTTTTGCCTATCTTGGATATAAGACGCTCGACGGATTTTCCAAAGAGACACTCCATTCCATGCCTGAAAGCGATCTGAAGATGGTGGGTCACTATGTAGACCACGAACTTATCAGCAATCTGAAGGATGACAATGCCAACAGGATTTCAAGGATCCAGCATGAAGAGCCTCTAAGGATCCTGCTTACGGTCGGAGGGGCAGGGGCTGGGGCTTCTTTCTTCTTGGACATGGTAGAATACCTTCTTCCGTATGTCAAAGACAAGAAAGTCAGTCTTTTCATCAATTTCGGAGACCACCTGGATGTCTATGACTTCCTGAAAAAGAAAATTCGCGGTTTCCAAAGCCTTGACTTTTTCAACGAATATGACAGGCTGAAGGCTTTTAGTGAAGCCATGGATAAAGAAATCATCGATGGCATCCACTGCATCTACAATCAGAACATCTTCGAAGCTGTCTATTCCACCAATCTTCTCATGAGGCACTGTGATCTGATGGTCACAAAGCCGAGCGAACTGACCTTCTATCCGATTCCAAAGATCTTCATGAGACATATCGGCGGACATGAAGTCTATGGTGCTAGATACGGGGCCGAAATCGGAGATGCCACCATGGAATGTCCCGACAAGAAATCAATGCACCAAATGTTATATAAGATGATGGAGGACAAAGAAATCCTTCTCCACATGATTCGGCGCATAGACACCCTCAAGGACCAGGGCTATTATGACGGAGCCTATGAATGTGTCAGGCTTGCCGTCAAGGGTAGACAATAATCGTCCTTCCGCCTTCATTTCAACAATCCAAAGTCATAGCGTTCTGTTTTTATAGACAAAGCCGTTTTGAAAAAGAACGGCTTTTCCTTTTTAAGGAACGATTTCATTTGGGAATCTGCCTTATCTGTATTACAATCATGGAAGTCTGAATCTCAGACAGGATACTTCAAAAGGAAAATCCTATCCATGAACACAATCGATTGGTTATATATCGTCTTCTATTATATCAACTTTGCAGCCATCATCCTCGTCACCCTGCAGTTCCTTCCGCAGGGTATCTTCTATCTTTTCTTCTGGCTTCCAAGGAAGCACTGGAAAAAAGCAAAAGAAGAAAAGAAAGCCATCATCCTCATCTGTGCCCATGATGAAGAAGACGTCATCCAAAAAACCATCTATCATCTTCTTCACACCCTGGACTATCCGAAAGACAGATACAAAATCTACGTATGCTGCCATAACTGCAAGGACAAAACCTATGACAACGCCAAGAAGGCTGGAGCAGAGGTCCTCCTCCTAGATGATCCAGATCCGAGGCACGGATGTGTTGCCTATCCGTTAAGATATGCGACAAAAGAGATTCTTCAAAGAGAACCGGACTTCGACTTCCTTGTTCGCATCGATGCCGACAACCTCCTTTGTCCTTCCTTTCTGAGGGAGATGAACAATTCCATCAGCCACGGGGCAAGGATTGTCAGAGCCTATGAAGCGGCAAGCAACTTAAAACAGAACCTGTGGACCCAACAGTCCGCCATCTTCTATGCCAAGGACTCCAGCATTCAGAACCGATTCCGTCAGGTTGTCCATTCTACCGCCATGATGCCAGGCCCAGGTCTTACCATGACCAGGGAAGTCCTCGAAAAGATGGGCGGATGGGACTGTATGTCAATGGCTGAAGATGCCGAATTTACCTTCAACAGGCTCTTTGACGGATATAAAATCTATTTCAACACCGATGCCATCGTCTATGAAGACCAGCCCTCATCCTTTGCCGACACCAGAAAGAGACTCACCCGTCTTGGAGGTTCCTTGACAAAGCTATTCTTCACCGACGGATGGAAGATGATGGTTTCCTTCCTAAGGACAGGAAACCCGATGTATCTCGACATGCTCCTTCAGGTAGGCTTCAATCCGATATCGGTCATCTGCTTCACCTGGTTTCCGCTCTATTATGCTTCCTATGCCGTCTTGATGCTTTTAGAGATGAACGGAATCCAGATATTCTCCCCTCAGTTCTTCACCTACGACTTATATTCCTTAGCCAATATCTTCCAGTTTACCTCGGCACCGACAGCAAATATCATTTTTACCAATGAACATGGGCTCTATCAGTCTATCATCTTCAATCAGATTCATATCTTCCAAGGAAGCCTGGCTTCCTTTCCTTCCTGGGCAGCAAGCCAAGCCTTCTATGGACTTCTTGCTATGGCAGTGCAAGTCATTGTGGTCCTCGTCATCTTCTGTATCTTCCAATCCTATGTTGCCCTGATGATGGACCATAGGAAGCTAGGTCTTAGCTGGAAGCTTGAAGGGATGTGGAAAGGAATCCTTCTCTCTCCCATCTTCACCTTCGTCTATGGTCTATGCAATGTCCTTGGCGTATTGACAAAAACGAAATGGAAAGTTGCCAAAAGGAATCCATCAGAGACAAAAATCCTCAATCCTCTTCCTGAAAAGAAAGAAATCAGAAGAACATTCGAAGTATCCCACAAAGACCAGAGAAGATATCAAGGAAACTGGTGGAAGAAAAAGAATTCCAAAGACTGAGTCGTCATAAAAGCCTGGTTTCCAAGATGGAGACCAGGCTTCATTTTTAGTTTATGGTGATGAGATTGCATGGCGAAGAAAATCTTATCAGTTCTTCTCTATTCTTCTAAAGCTTCCCCCCACCGCTGTTTTCAAGATTGCGAATCATTCTTTCCAGGGCGGAGATTTCAATCGGCTTTGGAAGATGGGCATTCATCCCAGCATCAAGACAATCCTTGACATCGGAAGAGAACACGTTGGCAGTCATAGCGATGATGGGGATACTCTTTCCAAGAGGGTTCTTGGATCTGCGGATCAGATTTGTCGCTTCAAGTCCGTTCATGACAGGCATCTGGACATCCATCAGGATGGCATCATATTCACCAGGTTTGACATTTTCGAAGGCCTCGACGATTTCCTTACCGTTTTCATATACCGTACAGTGGGCACCGCTCATATCCAGAAGCGCTTTTAAAATCTCGGCATTCAAGGCATTGTCTTCAGCGCAGAGGAACCTCTTCCCATATAGAACACTATGGCCTTCTCCATTTTCCTTGGTTGAGTGCTCATGTCGAATCTGCTGGACAAAGTGTGCGAAGTTCGTCAAGAAGAACGGCCTGGAGATAAGTCCGCTGAGACCAGTCCTCTTAAGGAAATCGCTGGTCATCTGCTGTTGAGTGTAATCGACACAGAAGACAAGCAGTGCATTCTTAGCTTTTTCATGGAGAAGAGAGACCATGTCAGGAAGCTTGGGGGATTCGATATAGCCGGAAAGAAGAATCGCTTCCGGAGAATGGAGGTCTAGGAAGGCCTTCAGTTCATCGATTCCCGATACGATATCCAATTTTACTTCAGAGAGGGTGAAACATGCCTTGGCATTCTTGATGAGATTCTCGTCTTCGGCGACAAGAAGCACGTTGTCTAAAGGGAGTTCAATCTTTGCCCCGGTATCGATTTCGACCGGAAGGGATACATGGAAGCACGTTCCTTTACCAAGTTCACTTTCAACAGAGATGGTTCCACCCATGAGGTTGACGAAATTCCTGGTAATGGTCATCCCAAGACCCGTTCCCTGAATCCTGTTGGTGAGAGAACTTTCCTCCCTGGTGAAAGGCTCAAAGATTTTGTCCAGGAATTCCTTGCTCATACCACGTCCATTGTCCTTCACTTCGATTTCAAGGGTTTCATGGGTATCATCATTTCCCGGCTTTTCCGTGAAGTCCAAAGAGATATTTCCGCCATTCTGGGTATATTTGATGGCGTTGGAAAGAAGATTGATAAGAATCTGACGGAAACGAAGAGCATCGCCAAGCAGGTTTTCATGAACGATCTCATGAACCATGATGGTGAAAGTCTGATATCTTTCTCTAGCCTGCGGACGGAGAATGCTATCCACTTCACCGACCTGTTCGGCAAGATTGACAGGTTCCCTGTTGAGTATGACCTTTGAAGATTCGATTCTGCTCATATCGAGAACATCATTGATGAGGCTGAGAAGATGCTGGCTTGAACTCTCAAGCTTGCTGAAATAAATTTTCATCTGGGCCGGATCATCCACATCATGCTCCATCAGCTTGGTAAGACCGACGATGGCATTCATCGGAGTACGGATGTCATGGGACATGTTGGACAAGAACTCGGTCTTGGCCTTGCTCGCATTTTTGGCGACCAACAAGGCATCTTTGGTCTGCTGCTGGGCCTTGGCAAGTTCCTCATTGGCATCTTCAAGCTGTCTGTTGCTGTCTTCCAGGACAAGAACAGCCTTTTTCTGTTGGGCATGGATGACGAAATAGATGAAGAAGGAAGCAAGGATGAACATCAGAAGGGCAAAGACGAACACGATGATCATACTGGAATTGACAAGATTGACCGTATTGACCGCAACGACATCGGAAGGGACGATAAAGAGAAGCGTCCAATCGGAATTCGCCATACGATATAAAGAATAATAGCATTCCATGTCTCCGATTTTGGCATTGGAATAGCTCAGTCCTTTTTCATCAAGTTCCTTTTTGACGGTCTTGAAATCACTGCCGTGGAGATAGGTGATGTCTTCCAGTTGCTTGAAGACATTAAATCCGTTGAGATATTCCTTGCTGTTGCTTCCGCTGAAGAGGGTCGTACCGACATCATCAAGGACATAGACAGCATTTTTCCCAGAATAGGCATCGCAGGTGAAATATTGGTTGAGTTCCTTCATATCTCTGGCAAGTCCGGCATAGGTCAAAGTGATTGTCTGGCCACCGTCATCCGTAAGGACGATCGGCTGTTCCAGCTTCTCCAGGAAATACATCCTGGTGACATCCTGAGTGGCTGTGCTCATGACGAAGCTGATTTTGGAATAGGTTCCGTCGATATACTCATCCGAAGCGATGAGGCCCCCATCATTCTTCTGAGAATAATAGCGTCCTCCCTTGGTGACCACAATTAGTTCCGTATCATATTTATCAAAACTGGAAATCTCAGCCTGATTTTTCAGGAAAGTCTGCAGTTCTTCGACAGTCGAGAGTTGTTGTGATACGATTCTGTTCTTCTGGACATCGGCATGATACCATTGATTTTCAATGACATCCTCCAATCCATTGAAAAGCTGACCAGTGACCTCCTTCATCTGGGAAAGACGTTCCTGATAAAGAATCTGGTCGGAATAGCCGTTGTAAGCAAAGAAGAAAATCAAGGATGCGACCACCGTAAAGACAAAGAAAGAGATGATGAAGAAAAGGATGCTCTTCTTGCTTAAGAATCCCGTCTTTGCATCTTTGTCACTTTTCTGTTTCTTCATATCATTATTTCCAAAGGATGTCCGACTCTTTCAAAGTGTCGAACTGCTTGATATAGTTTCCCAATGCCGTCAGACCGACAACATCGGATTCGACAAGATTTCCTTCTTTTCCGACTTCCTCGGTGACTCCGCAGATGGCAACCTTATAGATCTTATCATCTTCTATTTCCATGCCTTCCTTTTTGGAAAGAACATAAGGGAAGAAGTAACCGCGGTTCTTTCTGTCAAAGCCAGTCTGCTGAAGCTCCTTGACCTTTTTTCCGGTCAGTGTTACGGTACGGATCTTTCCGTACCATCCTGTAGGAACGATGGAGCAGCATTCCTGCTCGCCGACCTTCATCGGGAACAGCTTTCCGTTGACGCCATCACCGTTGGTATCGCCGGTTTCCATGTTCATACCACCTATTGATACCAAGGAAAGATCAGAACCAGTCGCCTTGGCAAAGGCGATGCCGACAAGCTTTGCACATCCTTCCGTGGAAATGGTCTCCGTCACGGTCGTATAGGACAAAGGTTCATCCGTGATAAGATACTGGGTATCATCCAAATGGCTGATGGCCTCCTCCAGATTCTTTTCTCCGCAGAAATAAGATATCATTTCATTTCCATATTCGATGATGACGTTTTCCCATCCGCTGTAGATGAATGGTGCTGTAAAGCCATCGTTGATTTCCGTCATGATGTCATGATAAAAATTGTTCTTAAGACTGGAAGCATCTTTCAAAGGAGAAATATAAGTATTGATAAAGCTCTTATTCAGGGCATCCATGCCTTCATTGGTAGAAAGAATTTCCATGACATGGAGGGCATCCTGAAGCTTTTGTTCGTTTCCTTTCTGCTCCAGTTTCTTATTGATACCCATGAAGCGGGTGACCTGAAGAATATAGACATTCTGTTTGCCATCCATCGACAAATATGGCATCAAGCCGAAATCCTCGACATTCGCACCATAGGCTTCGACGGTATTGGTCGTGCCAAGAAGGAAAAGCGTATTGCCTTCAGCCATTTTGCTGCAAACGGCTGTGTCCTTCATATCCTTCGTATTCCCGTTAAGCATTCCGATATCACGCCATTCATCAAGAATCTTCAAAGATTGCTTCATCTTTTCATCCTTGGTGAAATTTGTTTTTCCTCCAAGGAAATCGGATTGCCACTTCTTTCCGGCAACCGTAGAGAGATAATCCGTATCCAGGATATTGCATAAATACTGGAATCCGTATCCGGGAAGACCGATTTCGTTCAAAGCAAGGTTATAGCCCTTTTCCTTCACCTTTGGTGCAAGTTCCTTAAGTTCATTAAATGACTTTGGAAGAGTCCATCCGTTGTCCTTGAGGATTTTCTTGTTATAGGTGATACCCATGGCGTTGTAATAGCTTGGAAGAAGATATACAGAGCCATTCTCATTGACTTCACGAAGTCTTGCCGGAACATAATTGCCGGTAAAGTCATATTTCGATAAATCGACCAGTTTCCCGGAAAGATCATACTGGTCGCCAAGATAACAGGAGCAGCTATAGATATCCGCAAGATTATCGGTCTTGAACTGGCTGACCATGTAGTCAGTCCCATTATAGCCAGAATAGGCATCTACCTTGAAATTGATTTCCGGATACGTCTTATGGACGACATCGATGAAATCCTTGACGTTTCTTCCAGGAGCGCAGATGGTGATGGCTTCATGTTCCTTGTTCGTCATTTCCTTGCATCCCTGCAAAGTAAAAGTCGAAAGGATGAGGACCAACGACATCAGCTGCATAACATTTCTTCTTTTCATGGGCATGCCCCTCTTTCTGCAGGATAGGTCCTGCATCCTTCATAGATCAGAACTTATTCTTTGACCTGGGAAAGCAAGGCGACAAGATTCCCATAATCCCTGACGACATCCTGATACAGTTCCTGGGAACCATCGAATGTACGTTTCCTTAAGACTTCCGTCAAATCGAAAGCATACTTATATAGACTGTCAAAGCCAAGATTGATGCAAACACTCTTCAAAGTGTGAGCTGCCAAAAAGGCCTCTTCAGCATCTTCCTTTTCAAAAGCCTCGACAAGCCTTGGATAGCTGTCGTCCTTTAAGAACATCAATGCGATATGGCAGACCAGTTTCTCTGATCCAAGACGCTGCAGGACACCCTTGTAGTCACCGCCGATTTTTTCATAGAACTCTTCGATTGTCATCTGATATTTCCTCCGTTAACCTTTGATTTCTCCATTTTCGTCCTTCACCAGCAAATCCTTGATATCCATCAAACAGGAAAGAAGGATGGGATTGAACTTGCCGCATTCGCCGTCCATGATCATCTGAAAAGCCTTGGAAGAAGAATATGCTTCCTTATAGACCCTCTTTGAAGTCAAAGCATCATAGCAGTCGGCAATCGACACGACCTGGGCAGCTATTGGGATATCATCCCCCTTCAGTCCCTTTGGATAACCCTTTCCGTCATACTTTTCATGATGATACAGGCAGATGTCATAGGCATATCTGACCAAGGGCTCATCCTTATATTTATGGACGTTGCTGATGATTTCTGCTCCGAGGATGGTATGTTTCTTGACCTCCTCGAATTCTACCTTCGTCAGCTTTCCAGGTTTGTTCAGTATCTTAGGATCGACTTCGACCTTTCCAATATCATGCAAGGCGGAAGCCGTCGATATCAAAAAGACATCTCTTCTCGTCAGATTGTATTTGTCCGTCTTCTCCATCAGCTGGATGAGAAGAAGCTCCGTAATCCTATTGATGTTGGTGATATGAGACCTTCCTAATCCAGAGCGGAATTCAGAGACCTGGGCGAGGATTTCAACCAAAATATGATTGCTTCTTTCCTTGTCGAGAATCTCACCGGAAATCGTCGAGACAAGCCTTCGCTGTTTTTCATAAAGATGGATGGTATTGGAGACTCTCTTATAGACGACCTTGGCATCAAAGGGCCTGTTGATGAAGTCGGCGACACCCATTTCATAGGCCTTCCTGATGGTAGCCTCGGATTCATCACCAGTGATGGTGATGACCGGGATGTCATCCAGATAGTGATGGACGTTCATAAATTTCAGGACATCGAATCCATCGACTTCCGGCATGAGGATATCAAGAAGGACAAGGGAAATCTTAGAGCCATACTTCTCCAGGGCATCGATACATGCCTTACCGCCATCCGCCTCCATGACGTTATATTCATTGCTGAGGATGGAAGAAAGAACGGCACGGTTCATATAGGCATCATCAACGACAAGGATATTTGCCTTTCCGTCATCGCTTTGTTTTTCGCCTTCGACATCCGTGACGATGCAGTTCTTTTTGATTTTGGCACGATACAGGAGATGATCGGCCCTGTTGACGGCGGACTCGACAGTTTCACCCACACAGATGGTCGCACCGACAGAAGAGGTCAAATTGATTTCCGAATATCCGGGAAGAGAGACCTGATTGACCTTTTCCAGGATATGATGAAGAACCTTTTCAAATCCGTCAGAACGGACACCAGGCACGACAATCAAGAATTCATCTCCGCCATAACGTATGACTTTGTCTGTGGCACGTACGCAATGGTTGAGTTCGTTTCCAAAAAGAGAAAGGACGGAATCACCAGCCAGATGCCCATAGACATCGTTATATACCTTGAAGTCATCCAGGTCGATCATGGCAACACCACAGGAAAGAACCGAATCCTTCAGCTTCTCCTCATAGAAACGGCGGTTATAGACACCGGTCAGAACATCGATATAGGTCTTTTCGCGATAGTCACTGAGAGATGAGAGAATCTTCTTTTCACCAAGGAAGTCCACCAGATTTTCAAAATCAAACTCCCTGAGAAGCTCCATGACATAGGGTGTACCATCTATTTCGATGTAGCGGGATATGACCTGATAGATTCCATGCGGAGCTACTTCGATTTTGAATTTGTCAGACTTCGTAGCAAACGCAGCAGCGGAAGTGCAGTTGTCACATGGCTTCTTCTTACCCCAGAAGGAATAACAGGGGCAGGTCATCTTCTGGACGTCTTCCTTGGAACATATACCGGCGATTTCATTCTTCTTCAGAATTCGTACCACATCGAAAATCTTCCGGAAATATTCCATTTCCTTTTCGACTTGGCCCATCGTCAAAGCATATTCAGTTTGCATATACTGCCCTTTCCATCGGGTTGCCGATTCAAATTCACCAAAGCGACATATTCCTGCTAATATTATAGTTCCAAATGTACCAAATTTGTTAAAAATCAAAGATTTTCTTTATATTTTTTTACTTTCAAAAATACAGTTGCAATATATTGATAAAATGATGGCACTTTCAATTCATCTTTTTCTTCTTATCCAACAATAGCCTGAAAAGATGATCCATTCCTTAAAACCATTTCAAGGAATCTCATATATGTCTAACCTAAACTCCCGATAAAATTATACGCTTAATTGCCAATGGCACTGAAATAATAGGAAAAAGCAGGCACAAGAGCCGAAAACCAGGAAAAATACATGAGAAATCCTGCATCCGGGCTTTTTTGATTTAAAGCGTATAATTATACGCAGTAAGAGGACGGACAGAATGATCAGGACAGGCGCCATCGAGATTCCGAAGGATCCAAGGTTCAAGACCTTCGCTAACGGTTATGTGTATTTCAAGGAGAAGACTTCATGGGACAGGGAAAAGCAGCATTCCACCGACGACAGGAGATGCGTCGGAAAGGTCTGCAGGGAAAAGAAATACGACAGGGCCACGGCCGACGAATATTCGGAGTACCTGACCATCACAAAGGGAAGGAACGGAAAGAACGTCATCACGGAAACGACGGACAGGATCCAGCGGGAGATCGACTTTGCAGGCTTCTTCATGGCCGTCTCCAACGAGATGACAACGCCGGAAGAGATGCTGTCAAGGCTCAGGAAGAGGGACAGGGCAGAAAAGGTGTTCTGCCAGATGAAGAGCTTCCTGGAAAGCGAGAAATGCTACTGCCACGGAACACAGACATATATGGGAA